>JAFKFQ010000343.1 GCA_017308215.1 bacterium
GGGGGCGGCGCCGCGGGGCGCGCCGGGGGGACGCCGCCGATCGGCCGCGGCGGCGGGGCGTTCAGGTTGCGGACGCCGCCGCCGAGATTACGCATCCCGCCGGCGGTGACGGTCGGGATGACGTTCGCCGGTGGGGCCGGGGGCGCGGCGGCAGCCGGCGGGGCGGCGGGCGCCGCAGCGACGACGGCGGGCGGTTCCGGCTCCGGGGTCGGCGCGGGGGCCGACGGCGGCTCGACGGGCACGGGCGCTTCCACGACCGGCGCGGGGACTTCCACGACCGGCGCGGGGGCGGGCGGCGCCTCGACGACCGGGGCGACCGGCGGCGGAACCGGCACGGGCTTCGGTGGGACCGGGGCCGGCACGGGCTTCGGTGGAACCGGGGCCGGGGCGGCCGGCACGGCCGACGGCGCCTTGGCGACGACCTTCGGGAGCGTCTTGACGCCGGTGTCGAGCCTGGCGGCGGGGGGTATGGATTGCTTGAGCGGGACGGGGGCGGCGCCGGCGGCCTTCGGGGGGCCTTTCCGGGCGCGGTCCTTCAGCGCATCGATTTGCTCGGGCTCCAAGGTGTTCAGCTGGTTCTTCAACCCGCTGTACCCGAGCTCCTGGGCCATCGCGATCAGGTCTTTGCTGGGGACGTTGAGGTCCTTTGCCAGCTCGAACACCCGAACCTTCTTGTCCTTTTCTTTCGTACCCGGATTCGGCTGCAAGCGGTACTCCTGGTGGGATGCCCCGAACACCCCCGTGCCCGTCCGCGGACGCCCCGCGGGTTCCGACGGAACGGTCGGTCCGACCCGAATAAGTGACATTCTAAGCCGTGCGGGCCGCGTGAACAGGGCAATCGGCGCGGCCGGCGGGAACGAGGCGACTCTCGTTAGAGAAGTCTACCGGGCAGAAGGTTCGGGACGCCCACCGGCAGGGCGAATCATTTCTGGCAAAAGGGCGATCCGGTAAGCTATGACGATCGTGTTCGTCCTGCTCCGGCGGGCCCTCACGAGATATATTCCGAACCTTGACCTCGTTGTGCGGTTAGAGAGTCACTTTGCCGTGGATCTTTGGGTCGTCACCCGCGGCGGGGCGCGTGCCCGTGAGCAGTGCCCGGCCCGCCCGGATCAGGTATTTTACCCCGCTCGTCCCACTGTTGTCCCAGTACTCGCCGGCGCTACCGTCCACCCGGAGCAGCACCAGATTCGGGTCGTCCTTCCCGCCGGGGAACCACACCTTCCACTCCGTTTTCCACAGGCGCGCCGCCCGCTCCCGGTCGGCGACCGGCACCGCCGTGCCGCTCAGCGAGACGAACTTCGTGCCCGACTGCATCGTCACGGCGACGTGGTCGTCGCGGGCGAGTTCGTCCACCTTCGTCGAGTTGCGGTCGGTGGCGAACCAGAGTGACCCGTCGGGCTGGACCTCGGCGAGGGCCATCGGCCGCCCGCGGAGCTCGCCGTCGGGGGTGCGCGTGACCAGCATCGCCACACCGAACGCGTCGAGCAGTTCGCGCAGTTTGGCTTCGGGGGAGGTTGTCATCGGTGTGATCTCGGGGGTAGGAAGGACAGTCGCCGCGGACGGGTTGGGGCAAATTCCAGACCACCGGGCCGTGACCAACCTCGGGCCAGTCCCCGCGCGGCACCGCGCTTGCTGAACACTCGACGCGAACGGACGCCCCCCGAGAAAGGAGCAGTCGATGCCCGCCACGCGCGTTCTCCCCCGCCGCACGACCGCCCGGAAGTCCCGCCCCGCGACGGGCCGCCCGGTGCCCGAACTGCTGCTGGAGTTGGCGTACCAACTGCACACCACTCGGGTGATCACCCGCCCGCAACTCCGGCGCGCGGGGTAATCCCCCGCACCGCCGCACAACCGAGACACGGCCCGGCATGCGTTCCCCGGCGGCTGAAACCCGCTGAGGGGAACGGGTGTCGGGCCGCTTCTCTTTGGCACGCCCGAACACGGCCGGGCGTGCGCGACGGGGTGCGCGGACCAGTCCCGTCACCCGCCTGCGCCGACGGACACCCGTGATCGAAGACCGATGGTGGGCCGAGGTGAACCCCAGTGGTTCATAGTGGCTGATTTGGCGGGGCCGGCGTCCCGCCGGCCGTTGCTGTGGCGGCCGGCGGGACGCCGGCCCCGCCAGGGACGTATCCAGGAGCGACAACCCCTCAGATCCGCCCCCCACCGGTCATGCGTCTTCCAGGTAGAACAGCACGTCGCTCAGGTCGTTGCACGCCGCCTCCAGCTCGTTCCAGCGGCGGTCGGTCAGCGCGTCGCGGACCTTTCCGGCGAGTCGGTCGAGCTCCTCCTGGTCCTCGGCGGCGGCCTTCGCGCGGATGCGGTCGGCCTTCTCCAGGAGCGCCCGCGCCTGCACCGTCTCGCGCTGCCCCTCGCGCGGGCCGGGGTCGAGCGTCGGCATCGACGCGGCGGCCAGGCCGAACTCCGACGCCGGCAGCGGCGGCGGGTCGTCGTCGGTCGGGGGCGGCGGGGCGTGCGCCAGCGACTCCAGGTCGGCCCACATGCGGTCGAGCCGGGCCTGCGCCGCGGCGCGCTCGGTCACCGCGTAGCGGGCCAGCGCGTTCTCCACCGTGATCTGCTTCGTCAGCCCCGTACTCTTCTCCCGCGCCGACACCTTCAGCACGCCGTCGAGCGTCAGGTCGAGTTGCACGAGGAGCTGGTTCCCCGCCGGCACCTTCGCCAGCCCCTCGATCATGAACCGGCCGACGCGGTGGTTCCGGCGCACGTCCGCGTTCTCGCCCTGGTACACGTCGATCTCCACGGTCGGCTGGCTGTCCGACACCGTGCAGAACACCTCGCTCCGCGACGCCGGCAGCGGGGCGTTGCGCTTGATGATCGGCGCGAACTTGAACTCGTTCGCCCGGAACCCGCCCGCACCGGTGTACTCGAGGCACTTGATGCCGATGGAGTGCGGGGTGATGTCCACCAGCACCGAGCCGACGTTCTGCCCGGCGACGATCGCCCCCTGCACGGCCGCGCCGAGGGCGACGCACAGGTCCGGGTTCACCTCGCGGTGCGCCGGCTGGCCGAGGCGGTCTTCGAGGAGCTGCCCGACGAGCGGGGTGCGCGTGGCGCCGCCGACCAGCACCACGCGGTCGATCTGCGCCGCCGTCAGGTGCGCGTCGTCGAGCGCCCGCTGGAGGCACTCCATCGTGCGGTCGAGGAGCGGGCGGATGAGTTCCTCGTAGTCGCCGCGGTCGATCTCGGTGCTGAGGTGGAGCGGTACGCCGTCCTTCTCGGCGATGAACTCCTCCTCGACCCGCGCGAACGGGTGGTCGCTGAGCCGCTTCTTCGCGTCCTCGACCGCGGCCAGCAGCCGCGCCCGGCTGGTGCGGCTGGCGCGCAGGTCGATCTCGTACATCTCCTGGAACTCGTCGGCGACGTGGTTCAGCAGCAGTTCGTCGAAGTCGTCGCCGCCGAGCGCCGTGTCGCCGTGGCTGGCCAGGACTTCGACGACGCCGTTCTCGGTGTGGACGATCGACACGTCGAACGTGCCGCCGCCGAGGTCGTAGACGAGGATGCGTTCCGCGCGGGACTGGTCGGGGTTGTACGTGAGCGCGGCGGCGGTCGGCTCGTTGAGGATGCGCACCACGTCCAGCCCGGCGAGCGCGCCCGCCTCGCGCGTGGCCTGGCGCTGACTGTCGTTGAAGTACGCGGGGACCGTGATGACCGCTTTCGCCACCGGCACGCCCAGCTCGCGCTCGGCGCGGGCCTTGAGCGTGCGCAGGACCATCGCCGAGATCTCCTGCGGCGTGAACTGCTGGTCGCCGAGCGCGACCTTCACGTCCTGCCCCATCTTCCGCTTGATCGACTTGACGGTGCGGTCCGGGGCGAGCACCCACTGGTTGCGGGCGGCGCGGCCGACGAGGAGGCGGCCGTCGTCGGCCAGCCCGACGACCGACGGGAGGATCGGGTCGCCGCCCTCGGCGAGCACGCGCGGCTGGCCGTTCTCGACCACGGCCACTTCGCTGTTGGTCGTCCCGAGGTCGATCCCGACGATCACGTCCGGCATGATGCACCTAGCAGCCAGGCCATTTTTGACAGGATGAACGGGATTCGGCAGGATGAAATCAAACTCTGTTTTTCATCCTGCCGAATCCCGTTCATCC
>JAFKFQ010000374.1:0-28426 GCA_017308215.1 bacterium
GCCCGGCCGGGGCCGGCCCGCGAAGTGCAAATAGGGACGTTCCGATGAACCCGTCCGACCTGAACCCCTCCCCGGACAGCCCGGACGCACCGCTGCCGGTCCCCGCGGCCGAAACCCCGACACCCCCGCCCGCGGACAGCCCGCCGCCGGAACCCGTCGCCGAGGCCGCCGCTTCGGAACCCGCCGCCGAAGCCGTCGCATCGAACCCCGCCGCCGAAGCCAGCACCCCAACCGAACCCGTCGCCGAGACCGCCCCGCCGGCGCCCGCGCTGCCGAGCCAGCCGGTCCCGGCGGTACCGTCCGCACCGCAGCCGCACGACCTCAGCCGCATCGCGCAGGATCTTCAGATCCGCAAGCAGCAGGTCGAGGCGGTCGTGCAGCTCCTGGACGAGGAGAACACGGTCCCGTTCATCACCCGCTACCGGAAGGAGCGGACGGGTGGGCTGAACGAGGACATGATCCGGCGGATTCAGGACCGGGTTCACCTCCTCCGCTCCCTCGCCGACCGCAAGCAGACGATCCTCAAGAGCATCGCCTACCAGGGCCGCCTCACCGACGGGCTGGTCGAGGCGATCCTCGCGGCCGAGACGCCGAAGCGGCTCGAAGACCTGTACCTGCCGTTCAAGCCGAAGAAGAAGTCGAAGGCCACCGAGGCGCGTGAGAAGGGGCTCGGCCCGGTCGCCGAGGCGATCTTCTACCGCGACCCGGCCGTCGCCGACCTCGACGCCGTCATCGCCGGGCTGGTCGATCCCGACAAGTGGCTGCTCAACACCGACGACGTGCTGAACGGCGTCAAGGACGTCCTGGCCGACATGGTCGCCGACCAGGCCGACGTGCGCGGGCCGCTGCGCAACTTCATCTGGGACGTGGGGCAGATCGCGGCGACGAAGATCGAGACGCTGCCGGAGGGTAAGGGGAAGGAGTTCGAGCCGTACTTCGCGTTCAAGGAACTGGTGCGCGAGATCCCGCCGCACCGCGTCCTGGCGATCAACCGCGGCGAGAAGGCGAACGTCCTCCGCGTCCACCTCGACATCAACCGCGAGGTGGCGAGGGAGATCGTCGCCTTCCACCTGAACCTCGTCGACCACCCACACCGCGACCTGATGTTCACGGTGGCCGTGGACGCGCTCGAGCGCCTCGTGCTGCCGAGCCTGGAGCGCGAGGTCCGCCGCGAGCTCACCGAGCGGGCGCAGGACCACGCCGTCCTCGTGTTCGCCAAGAACCTCCGCAGCCTGCTCCTCCAGCCGCCGCTGCGCGGCCGCAAGGTGCTGGCCGTGGACCCCGGCATCCGCACCGGCTGCAAGCTCGCCGTCCTCGACGAGACGGGCAAGCTCCTCGAAGACGCCGTGGTCTACCCGCACGGCCAGAAGAAGAACCAGGGCGAGGCGAAGCGGAAACTCGAACAGTTGGTCCGCAAGTACCAGCTGTCCGTGATCGCCATCGGCAACGGCACCGGCTGCCGCGAGACGGAACAGCTCGTCGCCGACTTGATTGCCGACCTGGAGCACCGGCGGCTGAACCCGACGCCGACCGTGGCCGCCCCCGCGGCGCCGGAGCCCGCCCCGGCCGCACCCGCGCCCGTCGTCGAGTCGCACACCCCGCCGCCCCCGCCGCCGGCCGAGAGCGTCACGACGCACACCGAGACGCCGGCGCACTCCGAGTCGTCGGGGACGATCGTCTCCGACCCGATCACCCTGTCGGCGGCGGTGACGCTGACGACCGACGTGGTGTCCGCCCCGGCGACCGTCGAGACGACCGGCACCCCGGCGCCCGACGCCGCCACGGTGACGACCGCCGAGGTCGCCCCCGCCGCCCCGCCGCCGCCGAAGGCGCCCGAGATCGTCCTCGACGGCCTCCCCGACGCGCCGGCGGACCTGGCCTACGTCATCGTCATCGAGGCGGGCGCCAGCGACTACTCGGCGAGCCCGGTTGCCCGCGAGGAGTTCCCGAACCTCGACGCCACCACCCGCGGCACCATCAGCATCGGCCGCCGGCTGCAAGATCCGCTCGCCGAGCTGGTGAAGATCGACCCGCAGCACATCGGCGTCGGGCTGTACCAGCACGACGTGAAGCCGAAGCACCTCAAGGAGTCGCTGGAGGGCGTGATCGGGTCGTGCGTCAACGCCGTCGGCGTGGACCTGAACACGGCGAGCGTGCCGCTCCTGCGCCACGTCTCGGGCATGAACCAGCTCGTCGCCCGCGGGGTCATCGAGCTCCGCGAGAAGAACGGCCCGTTCACCAGCCGCGAGCAGTTGCTCCAGGTGTCCGGCCTCGGCGACAAGCGGTTCACGCAGGCGGCCGGCTTCCTCAAGCTGAACGACTCGCCCGAGCCGCTCGACGCGACGTGGATCCACCCGGAGAGCTACCCGCTCGCCCGGCAGATCCTCGCCGACCTCGGCCTCACGCCGGCGGACCTGAAGGACAGGGCGAAGCGGGAGGAACTGCGAGGCAAGCTCAACGGCCTGAGCCCGGCCGAAGTCGCGGGCCGGCTGAACGCGGGCGAGCCGACGGTGCACGACATCTTCGACGCGCTGGCCCGCCCCGGCCGCGACCCGCGCGAGGACGTGCCGCCGCCGATCTTCAAGACCGGCGTGCTCAAGCTCGAAGACATCCACCCGGGGATGGAGCTGAAGGGGACGGTGCTGAACGTCGTCCCGTTCGGGGCGTTCGTGGACATCGGGCTGAAGGAGAGCGGTCTCGTCCACATCAGCCAGATGGCCAACCGCTACATCAAGAGCCCCTACGACGTGGTGGCGGTCGGCGACGTGGTGACGGTGTGGGTGATCGAGGTGAAGGCGGGCGAGAAGAAGATCTCGCTGACGATGATCCCGCCCGGCCAGGAGCGCCGCATGCCGCCGCCGGGCGGGGGCGGCGGGCGCGGCTTCCAGGGTCCGCCGCGCGGCGAAGGGCCGCCACGCGGGGAGCGTCCGCAGCAGCAACCGCAGGGCGAGCGGCAGCAGCAGCAGCGCGGCGAGCGCCCGCCGTACCAGCCGCGGGGCGACCGCCCCGGGTTCACCCCGCGCCCGCAGGGTCCGGGCGGCCCGCGGCCGGGCGGGCGTGGTCCCGCGCCGCAGCAGCAACCGCAGCCGGCGGGTGAGGCGCCGGCCCCCGCGCCGGCGCAGCCGCAGCCGCCGCCCCCACCGCCGAGGAGGAACCTGCCGCCGAAGCCGCTCCCGAAGCTGACGGCGGCGAAGAAGGCGGGGAAGGCGCCGCTGAACACGTTCGGCGAACTGGCGGCGTTCTTCAAGCCCGAGGAGGCGCCGAAGGCGCCCGAACCGCCGCCCGCCACGGCCCCCGAGTCGCCCCCCGCCGACACCCCGCCGGCGTCGTAACCCGATTCCGCCCAGCGCCCCGGGACGACCGTCCCGGGGCGCTCGCGCCGGCACCCTTTTCGCTCACCTCACGACCTACAATAGGGTCACCGGCCCCGCCTCTCCCGTCGGGCCGCTTTGGCATGAGGGATCGTATGCCTCCCACCGACCGCCCCCCACCCCCTCCCCCCGCCGCCCGGCGGGCCAGCCCGTTCCTCCCGGGCGGCTGGATCGCGCTCGCGGTCATCACGGTGCTGGCGCTCGGCATCTACTTCATGAACGTCACGAAGGAGATCACCTACACCGAGTTCCGCGCCCTCGTCGACGCCGGGCAGCTCAAGTCCGTCGTCTTCGTCGGCCCGGACCGGGTCAAGGGCGAGGTCCGCGACGCCACCGCCGAGCCGGCCAAGGGGCTTAAGCTCCGCGAGGGCAAGTTCGCCGTCAACCTGCCGCGGGTCGAGGACCAGGAGAAGCTCGTCAAGGAGTGGGAGGCGAAGGACGAGAGCTACCGGAACAAGCTTTCCGCCCAGAACCTGGCGGTGCCCGAGAAGCTGAGCGTCGACAAGAAGGAGGAGCCGGCGTGGGTCGGCCCGATGCTCGTCCAGCTCCTCTTCGTCGGCATCATCGTCGGCCTGTTCGTCTTCTTCTTCCTCCCCAAGCTCCGCGACCCGGCCGGCGGCGGGTTCCTCAACAGCTACGTCCGCAGCCCGGCCAAGCGGTACGAGAAGGGGAAGGGGCGGATCACGTTCGACGACGTGGCCGGCATGGAAGGCGCCAAGCGCGAGCTCCAGGAGATCGTCGACTACCTGAAGGAGCCGAACAAGTTCACCCGCCTCGGCGCCCAGGTGCCCAAGGGCGTGCTGCTCGTCGGCCCGCCGGGCACGGGCAAGACGCTCATGGCGAAGGCCGCCGCCGGCGAGGCGAACGTCCCGTTCTTCTCGATCAACGGGAGCGAGTTCATCCAGATGTTCGTCGGCGTCGGGGCCAGCCGCGTCCGCGACATGTTCAAGACGGCGAAGGAGAACTCGCCGTGCGTCATCTTCATCGACGAGATCGACGCCGTCGGCCGGATGCGCGGCGCCGGGCTCGGCGGCGGCTCGGACGAGCGTGAGCAGACGCTGAACCAGATTCTGTCCGAGATGGACGGGTTCCAGCCGTCCGAGACCGTGATCGTCATGGCCGCGACCAACCGGCCGGACGTGCTCGACTCGGCGCTCCTGCGGCCCGGCCGGTTCGACCGGCACATCACGGTGGACAAGCCGGCATGGCGCGGGCGGCTCGAGATCCTGAAGGTCCACACCCGCAACAAACCGCTCGCGGACGAGGTGGACCTGGAGCGGATCGCCCGGAACATGGCCGGGATGAGCGGCGCCGAGCTGCGGAACCTGTGCAACGAGGCGGCGCTGGCGGCGACGCGGGCCGGGAAGAACAAACTCGAACAAGTGGACTTCGACGAGGCCGCCGACCGCGTCCGCCTCGGGGCGATGCGCGAGGAGCCGTTCTCGAAGGAGGAGCGCCGGCGGACGGCCGTCCACGAGGCCGGGCACGCCCTCTGCGCGTGGCTCCAGCCGAGCGCCCACAAGCTCGACCGCGTCAGCATCATCCCCCGCGCCCGCACCGGCGGGGTGACGATGTTCCAGCCGAACGAGGACCGCGTCGACCAGTCGATGAGCGAACTCATGGCGCAGCTGGTGATGAGCATGGGCGGCCGCGCCGCCGACAAGCTCGTCGTCGGCGAGCCGCTGTCCGGGGCGATCGGCGACCTTAAGCACGGCACCCGGCTGGCGCGGCTGATGGTCACGCAGTTCGGGATGAGCGACCGGCTCGGCCCGGTGTTCTTCCGCCAGCACGAGGAGCACGTCTTCCTCGGCAAGGAGATCCACGAGCCGCGCGACTTCTCGGAGGGGACGGCGAAGATCATCGACGAGGAGGTGCAGCGGATCATGACGCAGGCGCTGGACCGGGCCACGGAGCTGCTGTCGGCGAACCGCGACAAGCTCGACCGGCTCACCGAGGCGCTGCTGCTGCACGAGGAACTGGACGCCGACGAGGTGGAGCGCGTGTACGCCGGCGTGCCGCTCGCCGAGGTGAAGAATGACCTCCCCGCCACCTCGCCGCCGGCCGACGAGCCGGCGCCCGAGCCGACGCCGGATGTACCGCCGAAACCCGGGCTGGCGTTCGGCCGGGAGGGGCAGCAAGGGTAGGCGCGTCTCGTCGTGCCCGCCGCACCGGAGCCAGGGGACCGCGGTCCCCTGGCTCCGGTGCTTTTCCCACCAACGCCACGCGGCGGTAGAATGTAGCTTGGGTAACCCCCGCGGGAGGCGCCTGGCATGACGCGGCTGATCCTGTCCACCGGGCTCGTCGTCGGGCTCGGCGTTCTGGTCATGCTCCCCGCCGCGGCGCCCGCCCAGCCCCCGCCCCGCCCGCCCCCGCCGGTCCCCCGCAAAGCCGACGAGGAACTCGTCGAGCGCGTCCGCAAGGGGATCGACGGCGGGGTGCGCTTCCTCAAGTCGAAGCAGAACCGAACGACCGGGAATTGGGAAGGGATCGTCCTCAACTTCTTCGTGAACATGGAGGGCGGCACCACCGCCCTCGCCACCCTCGCGCTGCTCAACGCCGGGCTCACCGAGAAGGACGAGTCGGTCCGCAAGGCACTCGACTACCTCCGCACCCTCCCGCCGCAGAAGACCTACGTCGTCGGCCTGCAAAACCTCGCGCTCGCCGAGGCGCGACAGCCCAAAGACCTGCCCATCATCCAGCGCAACGCCGACTGGCTGGTCGATCAGGCCATCGGCCTCCGGAGCGGCAAGCTCGAGGGGTGGAGCTACCCGAGCGGCGGCACCCTCGGCGACGGGTCGAACACGCAGTACGCGCTGCTCGGGCTGTACGCCGCCAAGCAGGCCGGGGCGAAGGTGGACGACCGGGTGTGGCGGGCGATCCTGGAGCACTACACCCGCACCCAGGTGAAGCCGACGAACACGACGGGCGCGTGGAAGTACCACAACTCGCCGCTCGACCCCGGCGTGAGCTTCACGATGACGGTAGCGGGCGTGTGCGGGCTGCGCATCGCCGGCATGGGGCTCGACGAGAGCACGCAGGGGCTCGACCCGGCGACGGGCGTCGCCGCGAACTGCGGGGTGTACGCCGAGAACGACGCGGTCGCCCGCGGGATGAACTGGATCGCCGCGAACTTCAGTTTCGACTCGGGTAAGTCCATCTTTTACAACGTGTACGGCATCGAGCGGCTCGGGCGCCTGTCGGGCGAGCGGTTCGTCGGCCGGTACGACTGGTACCGCGAGGGGTGCGAGTACCTGCTGCGCGCCCAAGACCCCGGCACCGGGGCGTTCACGAAGAACCGCGGCATCGACGCCGCGGAGGTATTGTCCACCTCGTTCGCGGTCCTGTTCCTGACGAAGGGGCGGACGCCGGTGCTGGTGAGCAAGTTCGCGTGGGGCGCGTCGCGGCACCCGGCGAGCGGGGCGTTCCAGGAGGTCGGCGTCGGCCCGAAGGGCGAGGTCAGCTGGAACCGCAAGCACAACGACTGCCGCCACCTCGTCGAGTTCGCCAGCAAGGAGCTGTTCAAGGGCGCGCCGCTGGCCTGGCAGGTGTACGACCCGCGCCGCCAGAGTCTCGAAACCGACCAGGCCATCCTCAACGAGGTCGGCGTGCTGGTGCAGTCGCCGGTGTTGTACCTGAACGGCCACGGGGCGATCCCGTTCGTCGGCCTCCAGGGCGAGGGGCTGACGACGCAGGAGAAGATCCTCCAGAAGTACGTCGAGGAGGGCGGGTTCATCTTCGCCGAGGCGTGCTGCGGGGACGAGACGTTCACGAAGTCGTTCCGGGCGCTGATGAAGCGGCTGTTCCCGGCCAACGAGCTGCGGCCGCTCCCGGAGTCGCACGCCATCTGGACCGCCCACTTCCGCGACCCGGGTCTCGCGCAGTTCGCCGGGCTCGAAGGGCTGGAGAAGGGGTGCCGCACGGTGGTGGCGTTCAGCCCGCGACCGATGGCGGGGTACTGGGAGGAGCACAAGTACATGCCGAGCGGCCGCCCGCCGTCTCCACAGGGCTCGCCGACCTACCGCGGCGAGATGGCGTACAAGGTGGCTGGAAACGTGATCGCCTACGCGACCGGCCTGGAGTTGCCCAAGCCGCGTCTGACGCGCACCGTGCTGGTGGACCCGAACGCCCCCGACCGCGGTCCGCGGCGCGGGCAGTTCCAGCCGGCGCAGATCAGGACCGGCGAGGGCGAGCCGGCCCCGGCGGCGCTGCGGAACCTGATGGGCCACCTGCGCGACAAGTACCGGCTCGAAGTGTCACTGAAAACGGAGGCGTTGTACCCCGGCGACGACGCCATCTTCAAGCACAAGTTCTTGTACCTGCACGGCCGCAAGCAGGTCGAGTTCGCCGAGTACGACGTGGAGAACCTGAAGGCGGTGTTGCAGACCGGGGGGCTGTTGTTCGCCGACGCGAGCTGCAACGGCATCGCGGCGTGGAAGCAGTTCGACGAGTCGTTCCGACGGGCGTGCGTGAAGCTGTTCCCGGACGCGCCGCTCCAGGTCATCCCGGCGGACGACCCGTTGTACTCGGCGAAGCTGAACGGCGGCGCGCCGCTGACACAGGTCCGCTGCCGCCGCGAGAAGGCCGACGGCAGCGGACCGGAGACGGAGTTACGGAGTTACGCCCCGTACCTGGAGGGCGTGAAGGTCGACGGGCGATGGGCGATCATTTACAGCAAGTACGACGTAGGCTGCGCGCTGGAGGGTCACAAGTCCGCCGACTGCCTCGGCCACGACCGCGAGAGCGCGATGCGGATCGCGTCGGCGGTGGTGCTGTACTCGCTGCGGCGGTAGGTTCGGAGCAGTGTGGTGCGGCACTCCGTGCCGCCTCCCGTCGGGTACCTGAGACTCTCGGCTGGAAGCATCCGCGCCGCCCCGCGGCACTCCGTGCCGCACCGCACTTCGGCACCCGCGCTGCATAGCGTCATCTCGGGTCGCCCGTTACCCGAACAGCGAGGCGTCATCATGCCACGCGGGGATAAGTCGAAGTACACCGACAAACAGAAGCGGAAGGCCGAACACATCGAGGAGGGCTACGAGAACCGCGGCGTGCCCGAGAAGGAGGCGCAGCGGCGCGCGTGGGCGACGGTGAACAAGGAGTCGGGCGGCGGGAACAAGTCCGGGAGCGGCCGCGGCAAGGCCGATACGCACACCTCCAGCGAGCGCGGCGGACGGCTCGGCGGGAAGGCGTCGGCGTCGCGGAGCGCGGCGGAGCGGTCGGCGTCGGCGAAGAAGGCCGCCGCGACCCGCAAGCGGAACGCGGCGGCGAAGTGAGGCGGATGAAGGCGAGCGGCCGGCTTACACCGGCCGCTCGCCGTGTTGAAAGCAGTGTTCGAACGCCAACTCCCATTCCAACTGCTGTACCCGCCGCGCCGTCAATTCCGCGTCCGCCCCCGTCCCCCGCACCCGTTCACACTCGTCCACGAACGCTTCCGGCGTTGTGAAGGTGTAACCGATCGCCGCGGCGTGCTCGCGGAGTTGCCGCAGCACCGGGTGCGCGCCGACGCGGCGCCACCAGTACTTCGAGTTGAAGGCGTCGGGCTCGCGGCGGTGCATGACCGCGTGCCAGAAGTCGCGGTCCGGGTTCCCCTCGTCCGCCTGGCTGATGCGGTGCGACTCGTCGAGGAAGTCGAACAGGAGCCACAACCCCGCCGCGCACGCCGGCGGGAGCGCCTTCGCGGCGGCCGCGATGGCGGCGCGGCGCGGCTCGTCGGGCGTGCCCGGACCGAGTTCCGGGAGCCGGTCGGCGGCGAGGAGCGCGGCGACGGCGGGGCCGTAGGCGGACGGGTCGAACGTGAAGCCTTTCACGCCACGACCTCATTCACGACGCGCCCGGCTTGGCCGGTGAGGCGGTCGTCGAGGCCGTTGTGGCGGAACGTCAGCCGGGTGTGGTCCATCCCCATCAGGTGCAGGATGGTGGCGTGGAAGTCGGCGACGTGGGCGCGGCCCTCGACCCCGCGGAGGCCGAACTCGTCGGTCCGGCCGTGGATCATGCCGGCCTTCACCCCGCCGCCGGCCATGAGCATCGAAAACCCGAACGGGTTGTGATCGCGACCGCTGACGCCCTCGGTCTGCGGGGTGCGGCCGAACTCGCCGCCCCAGATGACGAGCGTGCTGTCGAGCAGGCCGCGCTGCTTCAAGTCCTTGATAAGCGCCGCGCTCGGCTGGTCGGCGCGGCGGCACATGCGGCCGTGGTTCCCCTCGATGTCGGCGTGCGAGTCCCACTGGCTGCCGGCTCCGCAGTACACCTGGACGAACCGCACCCCGCGCTCGATCAGCCGGCGAGCGAGGAGACAGCGGTGGCCGTACTCGGCGGTCTCGGGGCGGTTCAGCCCGTAGGCGTCCTTCGTGCGCTGGTCTTCGCGCGACAGATCGACCGCCTCGGGCGCGGTCGCCTGCATGCGGAACGCCAGTTCGTAGGCCGACTGCCGCGCGTCGAGCGCGGTGTCGCCGGGGCGTTCGCGGCGGTGGATGTCGTTCAGCTCACCGATCAGGTTCAGCTTGGCCCGGTGCCGCTCGGCGCTCACCGCGGCCGGCGTGGCGAGGTTCAGGATCGGGCTCGACCCGTTGCGGAACTGCGTGCCCTGGTACGTGGCCGGAAGGAACCCCGCGCCCCAGTTCCGCGCCCCGCCGGCGACCTCGCCGGGGGTGTCGGTGAGGACGACGAACCCGGGGAGGTTCTGGTTCACGGTTCCAAGGCCGTACACGGCCCAACTGCCGAGCGCGGGCTTGCCGGCGAGGACGGTGCCGGTGTTCATCTGGCACACGCTGCCGACGTGGTTGAGCCCGTCGGCGTAGCACGCCCGCATGAGCGCGAAGTCGTCCGCGCACGTCGCCAGGTTCGGCACCCAGTCGCTGAAGTCCATGCCGCTCTGGCCGTACTTGCGGAACGTCCGCTTGCTGGCGAGGAGGTTGTTGCCGCCGGCGCCCATCGGGGTGATGACGCGGCCGAAGCTCGCCGGCAGCGGCTTGCCGTTCATCCGCGTGAGTTCGGGCTTCGGGTCGCAGATGTCGATGTGGCTCGGCCCACCTTCCATGAACAGGAAGATGATCGCCTTCGCCTTCGCCGCGAAGTGCGCCGGCCGCGGCGCGAACGGCGTCGCCACCGAGGGCGCATCGGACGCCTCCGCCTGGAGGGCCGAGAACGCGAGCGCCCCGAACCCGCCGCCGGCGAGGCGGAGGAAGTCGCGGCGGCTGCGGAAGAGCGGGACGTGCGGGGTCATGGTAGTTGCTAACCCGAGTCGAGTCGGCAGGTTCGTCAGGCCGGGGCGCAAGCCCCGGATTCCCTTCCAACGTCTAGGACGATGGCTCCCAACCGGGGCTTGCGCCCCGGCCTAACACCGATCGTCGCCGTCAGTCGATGTACAGGAACTCGTTCAGGTTCAGCAGCGCGTGACAGAGGTCCGTCACCGCGTCCGGGCCGGCGTGGTTCCGCAGGAACGCCGTCATCGTCGCCCGCTCCTCGCTCGACGGCGGCCGGCTCAGCGCCAGCCCGAACGCCCGCACCACCACCGCCTCAGAGTCGGTGCCGGCGTCGCGGGTCACGCGCTGGGCGAACGTCTTTGCGTGACCGAGGATCATCGTGTCGTTGAGCAGCGTCAGCGCCTGCGGGGCGGTGGTGGTGACGAACCGACGCGAGCACGCCTCGACGCGCTCCGGGCTGTCGAACAGGCTGAAGAACGGGTAGCGGAGGTTCCGCTTCACCGCCACGTACACGCTGCGGCGGTTCCGCTCGGCCACGTCCGCCGACACCTTCCACCCGCCCGCCTTCACCTCCGCCGGCAGTTCCGGGTACGCCGACGGGCCGCCTGCCTTCGTGTTCAGCACGCCGGCCGTCATCAGTACCGCGTCGCGCAGCGCCTCGCCGTCGAGCCGGCGCCGCGGGTACTGCCACAGCAGCACGTTGTCCGGGTCGGCCTCGTTCGCCGTGCCGCGGGCGGACTGGCGGTACACGTTCGACGTGACGATGAGCCGGTGGAGCTTCTTGAGCGACCACGCCGAGCCCGTGGGGCTCACGAACTCACTCGCCAGCCAGTCGAGGAGTTCGGGGTGCGTCGGGCGGTCGCCGCCGACGCCGAAGTCGCTGCTGCTCGGCACGATGCCGGCGCCGAAGTGGTGCTGCCAGGCGCGGTTGACAATCACGCGGGCGGTCAGCGGGTTCTTCGGGTCGGTGATCCAGTTCGCCAGCGCCGTGCGGCGGCCACTCGTCTTCTCGGTCGCCTGGATCGTCGGGTCGGCCTCGGTGATCGACGAGATGAACCCGGGCCCCACCTCGTCACCCTTGTTCCGCCAGTTGCCGCGCTTGAGCAGGAACGTCGCCGGCGGCGTCGGGCCGGTGTCGGTCATCGCCGGCACGCGCGGCGGGTCGGCGGGGCGGTCCTTCGCCACGGCCGCGAGCTTCGCCGTCAGCGCGTCCCACTTCTCCTTGTCGGCGCCCTTCATCGTCTTGCCGACGTCCTTCCCCTCGGCGCCGACCTGCCTGGCCACCATCGCCGCCATCTGCTTCTGGAGCGGCGTGCGCTCGGCCTCGGGCATGTCCACGAGCGCCAGCAGTTCGGCCGAGAAGCGCATCCGCTCGCGCGCCACCATCTTCTTCCGGTACGGCCCCTCCAGCGTCGCCAACTCGGCGCGCTCGGCGACGGTCTTCGCCTCCCACGCGGCGCGTTTCGCCTCGTATTCCTTGCGGGCGGTGTCGGACAGGGCCGGCGCGTCCACCGGCCAGTAGCCGGCGAAGAACGCCTGGAAGCGGTAGTAGTCTTCCTGCGTCACCGGGTCGGTCTTGTGGTCGTGGCACTTGGCGCAACCGAGCGTGATGCCGAGGAACGCCGCCGCCGTCGTGTCGGTGAGGTCGTTGAGGATGTCCTGCCGCTTCAGCTCGACATCGACCGCGTTGTACTCGTAGGGGTAGTGCCGCAAGAAGCCGGTCGCGGTGAGCGCGTCCGGGTCACCGGGGAAGAGTTCGTCGCCAGCGAGTTGCTCGCGCACGAAGCGGTCGTAGGGCTTGTCGCTGTTGAAGCAGCGGATCACCCAGTCGCGGTAGCGCCAGGCGTTCGGGCGGGCGTCGTCGGCCTTGAACCCGTCGCTCTCGGCGTAGCGGGCCAGGTCGAGCCAGAACAGCGCCATCCGCTCGCCGTACCGCGGCGACGCCAGCAGCCGATCGACCAGCTTCTCGTAGGCGTCGGCGGCGGTGTCGGTCACGAACGCCTCGACCTCCTGCGGCGTCGGCGGGAGGCCGTGCAGGTCGAAGGTGAGGCGGCGGATGAGCGTGCGGCGGTCGGCGTCCGGGGCGAAGCGAAGGTTCTTCGCCTCCAGCCGGGCGAGGACGAAGGCGTCGATCGGCGTGCGCACCGCCCCCGTTACCGTCGGCACGGCGGGGCGGGTGAACGCCTTGAACGCCCAGTCTTCGGGAGGGTCGGCCGCGGCCGGCGCGGCGGAAAGGGCGAGGGTAACAAGGGGAAGAAGGAACCAGCGCATCGGTCGCGGTCCTGGGAGGCGGGAGCGGCACGGGGCCACTTCCGCCGATTGTACCCCAGAGGCGAGAACGGGGCCAACCAGATTCGCGGTGGGCAGTGGGCAGAGAAGACCCGTGCTTCTTCAGCCCACTGCCCACTTCGCAATTAGCGGCGTTGAACCGTCGGCATGACCGGCGTGTTGTAGTTCGCGTAGCGGGTGGACGGGAACAGCGACGGGTTCGGCAGCGCGCTGCGGCCGGGCTGCGTCAGCCGCGGGCCGGACCGGGTGTAGCCGAACAGGTTGTTGAACGTCTTGATGAACCCGTCGTTCTGCACCTGATTCGCGGCGACGTCGCCGGCGAGGCCGATCGTCTGGGCGGTCATGTTCGCCACCGCCCGGCTCGGGCGAACCACCAGCCGGTTCGTGTCGATCGGGACGAACCGGCCGTCGTCGGCCGCGAGCGGGCCGGTGGCGAGTGCCACCAGCACGGCGGCGGTGAACCAGCGCGTCATGTCATCCCCCTGTGCGGGCGGCGCCGCGACCCGCGGCCGGATGCGGCCGTGTCCCCCGAGTCCCGTCGCGTGAAAGGGGTGGGAGATACCATCGACGGCGGGCGTGTCAAGTGGGGTTTTCGCATGGTGGGGCCGGTGTCCCGCCGGCTTGAATTGCGGCCGGCGGGACACCGGCCCCACCAAAACAGAAAGCCGCCCGGACCTCGCGGCCCGGACGGCGTGCGGCTCATCCCCCTCGGTCAGTCGCCCGACTTCGACTCGGGCGGGCGGGGCGGGTTGCGCGGCGCCGGGCCGACGCCCTCCAGCCGTGCCAGCTTCTCGCGGCAGTCCTGCACCGCCCGCTGGAGCTCCCGCATCGTCTCGTCGATGTTTTTCGCCTGGGCGTCGCGGAACAACTTCCGCTCCAGGTCCGATGCCTTGTTCTTCTCCAGCTCCGACTGCATCCGGGTCACCGCCTCGGACGCCAGCTTCGACTCGCCTGCGAGGATCGTCAGCCGCTCGCGGAACAGCTCGATCGTCGCCGTGTCCCGCTTCAGGGCGTCCACGGACGTGCCGAGCTCCTTCTTCAGCGCGTCCACCGCGTTCGTCGCCGCGTTCGCCCGCTCCTTGGCCGCCTCGATGTCCACCTTGTACGCCTCGATCGCCCGGATGCGGTCGTACTGCGTCTTGATGCGGGCGTCGATGTCTTCCTTCTTCGCCAGCCCGGCGCGGGCCTCGCGCTCGCGGTCCAGGTCCTCGCGCTTCACCATCGTCGCCAGCGCCTCGCGGGCCCGGGCGGCGTCCGCCCGCAGCTCGCTGAGCGACGACTGGATGTTGTTGAACAGCGTGATCGACACCAGCGCCACGATGCTCAGGATCGTCCCGCCGAAAACGCGCCAGAAGAGGGACATCTTCTCTTCTTCCTTCGCCGGGGCGGCGGGTGGGCTCGCGGCCGAGCG
This sequence comes from bacterium, assembly GCA_017308215.1. Classification (GTDB taxonomy): domain Bacteria; phylum Planctomycetota; class Planctomycetia; order Gemmatales; family Gemmataceae; genus Urbifossiella. Next base: position 14,271 of record JAFKFQ010000374.1, read on the forward strand.
GAAGGTCTCGGCGAGGACCGGGGTGCCGGCGTCGACACCGTTCTGCTCGTCGTCCTGGTCGAAACGCTTCACGGGGTCCGTCCTCGGGTTGCGTCCGCGCGGCGGTTCGGCCGGTGGTTCACGGGCCGGTAGGCGTTGCGGGCGGCCGTCCTTGTGGCTGTTCCGGAGAGCCAGGGAACCTGGGTCGCGGGGTATACCGCCTCCGTTCCGGGCGGGCAAGAGAACCTCGCCCGGACTGGTTGATTCGGCTACCCGTTGACCCCTGGTTCGCCAGGCGGACGCGGCGAACGGCCCGACTTGCGCGGCAGAAGTCGAAGTGGGACTGCGGGATGGGAAAATGGGCGGGCGTGCGGATTGGGTCAAGTTGGAGGGCGGTGGGAACCGATAGAAACTAGTTCCGGGGCGTTTCCACCAGCACCACCGGCCGCAGGATGCCGCCGAGGAACAGCTCGCTGATGCGGCGGTTGTCCACGCGCACCGCGACCACATTCTCGCCCGGCCGCGCGGCGCCGTCGAGCGGCACGCGGAACGGCGCCCGCCGCGGCACGCCCGCCCCGCCCGTCGGCGCCGGCAGAACCGGCTGCGCCTCGACCGCCTTGCCGTTCACGTACACCGTCGCCGGGCCGTCCACCTCGGGGAACACGAGCGCGTAACTTCCCTTCCCTTCTGGCACGCGCACGGTCGTGCGGTACCACAGCACCGTGTTCTCTCCGAGCCCCTGCCCGCTCAGCGTGTTCGAGTACGTCGCCGTGAGGCGCCACTTGGCGTCGTCGTGGTCCGGCCGCGCGAAGCCCTTCGCCTCGCCGTCGTCCGTGTCGTCGGCGGCGAACTTCCAGCGGTCGGGCAACACCGACACCACGCGGGCCGGCGCCGCCGTCGCCGCGAGGCCGCCGTCGATCGCCTTCGACAGGAAGCGGCGCAGGTACGCGGTGCCGTACTCCGGGTTCGCGTGGCGCTTGGCGGCGAGCGCGTCGATCCGGGCGGTCATCGCGCCGTAGGTCGCCTTCGCCGCGCGGAAGTCGCCCGCCGCCATCGCGTCGCCGATGGCGCGGTAGTCGGTGACGTTCTGAAACCCCGCGGCGTGCAGCGCCACGCGCTCGGCGTATGCCGCGTCGCCCTTCGCCGCCTCCGCCGCCTGCTTCAGGCGCGACTCGCAGGCGCGGACGAACTCCGGCGTGTAGACGGCGCTCATCCCGTAGAAGCCGCCGGAGTGGTTCGGCAGCTTCGCCGTCGCCTCGTCGATGCCGGTCCAGTACGCCTTCATCGGCACCGCCGCGGGGCCGTAGAACTTGGCGTAGTAGTCGTCCATCAGTGCCGTGGCGTCGAGGCGCGGGTCGTAGGCCTTGCGGAGGCTGAGGTAGATCTGCGGGCCGTACAGGTGCCAGTTCGACAGCACCTCGATGGTCATGAACGCCAGCCCGTGGTCGGCCAGCAGGGGGAACTCGACCACGCACGGCGTGAACTTGAACGTTGGGAGCGTCGCGTCGGCGAGGTTGTACATGTAGTTGTAGTAGCCGAGCCGCGGCGCCACCCTCGCCCACCCGTCGATCATCTCCACGCCCTGCTTGCGGCTCGGGCAGTTCGCCTCGCCCAGCGCGTGGAGGCGGCAGTAGCGGATCGGGGCGATCACCGCACACAGGTTCGGCGCGAGCTTCTCCGTGCGCGTCGGCGGCTGCGTGTAGTCGGCGTAGACGTAGAAGCTGAGCACCGCGTCGGGCGCCTCCTTCGCCACGCGCCGGGCCACGTCGTCGAAGAAGTCGGCGTAGCGCGTCGAGACGGCGACGTTCCCGCTCGACGGCTCGATCACCTTCGGGTCGTCCTGGGCCTTGCATGTCGGGCACTGGCAGTACCCGCGGCCGTCCGGCGGCGAGATCGACGGGTTCTTCACCCCTGCCTTGATCGCCGCGACGACGTTCTTGGCGAAGACCGCGCGCGCCCCGGGGTTCGACGTGCAGAGCCAGTCGCCGTTCTTGCGCTGCCCGTCGGCGCCGAGGGCAAAGTACTCGGGGTGCTCGGCGAAGAGTCCCTTCGGGATGTAGCGGCCCCACGAGTGCGCGTGCGCGAAGTCCTCGCCGCCGGCGCCGTTCCACGCCTTCCAGTACCCGCCCGTCCACGACGGCCCCTTCGGGTTGCGGTAGAGGAGCGCGGGCTTCTCGGTGATCGTGACCGGCGCGACCGACAGGTCCGGGGTGCGTGGGATGACCTCGCCGAGTGGCGTGTCCATGAAGTAGCGGCAGCCGAGGTGCTCAAGGAAGCGGCACACCGCCTTCAGCGTCGCCGCCTCCGACTGCCCCGCGATCAGCACGCGGTTCGCCTCGACGACGATCCGCACGCCTTCCTTCGTCGGGCTGTCGATGTCGTCGAGCTTGAGCCCCGCCTGCACCGCCGCCTTGCCGACGAGGATGACCGTGCTGTCGTCGGGCGCCTTCTCCGCGACGGGGATCGTCACGCCGGTCATCTTCCCGAGCCAGTCGGCGAGAAGCTTCGCGGCCGCGACGTCGCCCGTCGGCGCGGGTGCCTTCGCCTTGCCCTTCGCCTTGGGGGCATCGAGCGGGTCGGTCACGACGATGGTGGCGAGCGACTTTCCGCCGCGGGCGATGTCGGCGGCGACGACCGGCGAGGAGACAAGGGTGATGAACCCGACGGCCGCGAGGAGGCGGAGCATGGCGGGCACCTGCGGAGGTAGGCGGGGCGAGAAGTGACAGCGCTTGCGGCCTCGCGCCGGGCGGCGCGAGGCCGCAAGCGACAGCGAAACCCGTAGTGCGTTGCGGCTCGAAAGTAGCCGGCACACTCCGTGTGCCGTTCTTCCGCACGGCACACGGAGTGTGCCGGCTACTTTGGCCGGACGCTACCTCTCAGCTGCAACACACCACTAGGCCACGGCGTACTTCGCCCGCAGGCCGTCGAGGTACTTCTTGCTCTGCGCCGTCACGTCCCAGGCGTGCGGCCAGAAGCACAGGTCCACCGTCCACCAGTCGTGCGGCACGCCGCTCGCCTGCATCGCCGGCACCAGCTTGTCGAAGTTCAGCTTACCGGTGCCGAACGGGTTGTGCGTCGAGGTGTTGTGCTCGTTCAGGCTGCCGTCGGAGTCGATGAGGTGAATGTGCGTCACCTTCCCCTTCAGCTTCTCCAACAGCTCGAGCTCGCCGCCCGGCAGCGTCTCCTTCGTGCCCGTCTGGTTGGCACCGACCGTGGCGCACATGTGGGCGTGGCAGGTGTCGTACAGCACACCGAAGTTCGGGTTCCCCTTCGCCCGCACGCCGTCCACGAGCTGAACGATCTCGGACGGCTTGTTGAACGCGAACCCCGGCTCGAACTCCCAGCACACGTTCAGCCCGTAGTCGGCGGCGATCTTGCTGCTCTTGTCCCACACGTTGATGAACCGCTCTATCCCCTTCTCCGCCCCGATCTTCTTCCCCTCCGGGTCGGCCTCGAAGAAGTTCGGCGCCACCACCGTGTCGACGCGGATGGTCTTGGCGTCGAGCTCGGACGCGAACACGCACCAGCCGAGGAAGGCGGTTAGGTACGCGGCGGGGATCTCATCCATGATGGACGTGCCGGGCGTCTTGAACGCCCACAGGTCCACGGCGATGCCGGACAGCGCCAGGCCGTGGTCGGCGATCTCCTTGCGGAGCTTGGCGCGGCTCGCCTTCGTCGGGTGCGTCGCCGGGCTCGGGTGCGGGCCGAAGCTGCCGAGTTCCACGCCGTCGTACCCGAGGTCTTGCAGCTTGTGGAGGATCTGGTGGAAGTCGGTCGTCGGCACGTCCTGGTTGAACAGGTACGCCCAGGTACCGATCGAGATGCGGGCTTTCGCCATGTGTACTGGCTCCGGGAAAGGTGACCGGGTCGGGTGAAACGCAGACTGGTCGGCAACCGACCTCGACGGGCGGCCCGACATACCCTATGCTTCCCCATTCGCCCCATGTCGTAAGACCGTGCGACCGGGGCGGTATCTCACCGGAAGATCGGTTCTAGTCGCCACTTCCGGCGCCGGCAAGCAGAAACTCGGCAGGCCGGCGGATTGCGCGGTGGCAGGATTTCTGCCGCTGGCGCGCAAGTTTCTTGGGCCGGGAGCGAACATCTGGCAACGCACAGTGTCTACTCCAGGCCGGTCTGTGTGGACGGAGAGGGAGGGGCAATCGTGAGTAGCAACTTGGTTCGACAATCGAGCGGGTGCGCAGTGGCTCAGCCGAAGCGGCGGACGGCCCGGGTGGTCGTCGGCGGCGGGGCCGGGTTCGCGGCCCGGACGACCGAGCTCTTCCTCGCCCGCGGGGTGGACGTGTGCACCGCCCTGGCGCTGGACGACCTGCACGCCCTCGCCGCCAAGAAGAACCCGATGGCGGTGGTGCTGCCGGTCGAGGCGGCGGGCGAGAGCGGGTTCCTCACCTGTGCCAAGCTACGGGTGACGCGCCCGAAGATGCGGGTGGTGCTGGTCGGCGAGGCGACCCCGGCGGCCGAACGGCTGGCCCGCTTCGTCGGTGCCCGCTTCGCCACCGAGGCGACCGCCGCGGACGTGGTGCTAAAGTTGATCTGATGTTGTCTTGAGGCGAACGGCCGGCGTGAGCCGGCTGGTGGTTGGTGCAGGCACCTGTACCAACCACCAGCCGGCTCACGCCGGCCGTTCGCCGTTAATCATTCCACCTCGAAGATGCACTCCACCTCGACCGCGATGCCGCCCGGCAACGTGTGAGCCGAAACGGCGCTGCGAGCACCGACCCCGGCGTCGTCGCCGAACACGTCCTTCATCAGCTCCGAGAACCCGTTGATGACCGCCGGCTGGCCGGTGAAGTCGGCCGTGCAGTTCACCCAGCCGAGCGTCTTGACGATCCGCTTCACCTTGTCGAGCGTGCCGAGCGCGTCGCGGACCGTCGCCAGCACCGCGAGGCCGACCTGGCGGGCAGCGTCCTTCCCCTGGTCGGGGGTCAGGGTCTCGCCGACCCGGCCGGTGATGAGCGTGCGGTCGGCGCGAAGCGGGCCGTGGCCGGACACGTAGAGCAAGTTGCCGTGGCGCACCGCCGTCTTGTACACCGCGACCGGCTTGGGCGCCGGCGGCAGCGTGAGGTGCAGTTCCTGGACGCGCGTTTCCGGGCTGGGCATCGCATGAGCTCCGTGGGGTGATGGTGCTGGTATATGCGGCGCCGTTACCTCAGTCGGCCGTCTCGTCGTCGAACCGGAACACGGCGGCCGACTTCGTGCGCGTGCGCGTCTCCAGTTGCGCCCCGACGTACACCGAGCGCCGCGTTCCGGTCTGCACGACGGTCGGCGTCGTGAACAGCTCCGTCACGCGCCTCCCCGTCTGGTCACCGATCTCGCGGACCCAGTACGCCCTCCCGGTGTACGGATTCAGGCACGCGACACGCCCCTCCGGCGTCGCCGCGTACACCGCCGTCGGCCGCCCGTCGGCGTCGGCCGCGACGGCGGGGCCGGCGGTGAACGTCGAGCCGAGTGACACCGACCACCATACGGCGCCGGTGGCACGGTTGAAGCAGTACACCGAGCCGTCGCGGCACGCGGCGTAGACGAACAGCGCGTCGGCGGCGAGCGGCGTGTGGACCGAGCGTGGCAGCTTCGCCTCCCACACCGTCTTCCCGTCGGCGGCGTTCGCGCACACCACCGCCCCCGCCGGCTCCACCTCCGCCGGCGTTCCTTCCTCGGCGTAAGCGAAGGTGTCGTTCGTCATGTTGCCGGTGCCGAGGCCGTAGACCACCCGCTCGCCGAGCGCCAGCGGCGGGCCGAACGAGCGGTACGACTGCGGCTCGCGCCATAGTTCCTTGCCGCTGTCGGCGTCCACGGCGACGCGGGCCAGCGTGTACAGCCCGCTGCCGACGAACACCCGCTTCCCGCTGACCGCCGGCGGGCCGTCGATGTGGAGCTTCTGGTCCTTGCCGGCGAACTGCCACACCTTCGCCCCGCTCGCCGCATCGGCGCAATACAGCCCGTCGTCGCCGGCGGTGAAGTACAGCCTGCCGTTCGCCAGGCGCGGCTGTCCCTCGGTATGGCTGGCAGTCTGGAACGGGTTCGCCCACGCCGGCTTGCCGGTCGCGGCGTCGAGCGCGAACAGGCGGCACCCGGCGTCGGTGTGCAGCCCCTCGCCGACGAATACCTTTCCGCCGGCAACCGTCGGTGTGCAGAACACCGGCTTGAGTTCGTCGTCCGCGGTGAACTTCCACAACGCCTTGCCATTGCCGCGGTCGAGGGCGAGCACGAACGACTCCACGCCGAACCCGCTCGCCTTCGCCGCGCCGAGGTAGAGCTGATCGCCCTCGGCGGTGATCGCCGACATGATCTGGTTCGTGTCGGGCAGCTCATACACCTGCATGTCGAGCAACTTCACGCCCCCGGCCCCGGCGGTGCCCCCACCGACCGGCGCCGGGGGCACCGCCGGGGCCGGCGGGTCGCCGACGAGCGCCGCGGTGAGCGTGGCGACGACCAGCGCCATCAGCCCCGCCGCCTCGCCCGACACGCTCAGCCGAACCGGCGGTGCCGCGCCGTCGGGCAGGTGGTCACTCGCCGCGGTCATCCGACGGTACGCACCGTAACCCGTCGCCACCAGCAGCGCTACGCCGATCAACAGGAACTCGCGCATTGGCAGATCGACCGCCATGCTCCACGGCCCGAAGAAGCGGACCGACGCGACGATCAGCCCGACGAGCGCCGTGAGTCCGAGGAGCGTGAGCAGTTCGTTCCGCGTCGGCAAGCCGGTGGCCCCCGGGTCTTCGCCCGCGAAGCGCCGGTAACGCTGTCCCGCCCACACCAGCCCGACGAGCGCCGACGCGGCGAGCGCGAAGGTGAACCCGCGGTAGGTGAGCAGCGACCACTCGGGCAGCCCCCACTTTTCGCGGACGGCCCAGTACACCAGCGCGGCGGTGCTGTTGACGCTGGCGACGACGAGGAACGCCCGCCACCGCTTCATGGCGATGGCCATCTTCGCAGCCACGCCCGGGAATAGCGCCGCGATGATCGCCAGCGGGCCGATCAGCGCGAGGGAGGGCATTACCGCGAACAGGGGGCTGTGGGACTGTGGGGCTGTGGGGCTGTGGGACAGCCGGGGGGAAAGTTCGTTCTGCACCCCCGGTCCCAAAGTCCCTCCGTCCCGAAGCCCCCTCGTCCCCTTGTGAACGGGGCCAAAGCCGGGCGGTTCCTTCTCGTTCGGCGCCGGCGGCGGCGCCTTCTTCGCCAGTCCGTCGACGCACACCTGCCGCAGCTCCGTCGTCGTGCCCTTGAAGGTGCGGCGCAGGTACGGCTCGCCGTGCAGGAATGCCCAGCGCACCGTCTTCCCGTCGTCGTCAATGGCGCCCTGGAGCGAGAACCACGTGCCGTCCGTGAACGCCATCGCGTTGTAACGCTTCCCCTTCTTGCTGGCGAACACCACCACCTTCCGCCCCGGGTCGAGGCGGTCGAGCACCAACTTCGTGTGCTCCCCCTTCTTCGCCTCGTCGTCGCCGGTCATGTTCACCGGTAGGCGGTCGAACGGCGGGTCGCCCTTCAGCTTCTCGTCGAGCTTCAGCACCAGCGCGGGCCGATCCGGCAGCACGGTATCGACGGCCGCGACGAAGATGAGTTGTTCACCCTCCAACACCTCCTGCAGTGACACGAGGCGGAGGATGACCGCCTGGGCCGGGACGGCGAGGAAGATCAGTGCAAGGAGAGGCAGGCGGACGCGGGGCACGGGACGGGCCTCCGGCGGGCGGGTCGCGGGGACATGATACCCGCAACACGTCATAGGCGGTATTGGGCGGTTCAGCGTTCCCGCCTTCCCGAACTTTTCGCTTGAACGCCGTCGGCGGTTCTGACACAGTGAATTCATTCGGTCTTCATCATCGTCCTCGGCGCCGTCCTGCGCCTCCCGATGTGGGTTCCCGTCATCGTCCCCCACCATCGGCATGAACCGCCCCTGATCGGTTAGCACCGGGCACCCGCCCGCGACCGTTAGCCCCCGCGCCCCGGGCCGACCCGGCGGCGGACTCTCACGACCCAGCAGGAGCAGACCATGGCCAAAGCCCGCGGCGACTTCACCGACGTGCTCATCAAGCGGAAGCTGATCAGCCCGGACCAGTTGGCCGAGGCCGAGGCGCTCGCCGCCAGCACCGGCATCAAGCTCCAGGACGCCTTCATCAAGCTCCAGACGCTCAGCACCAACGAGGTGATGAACGCCGTCGCCGAGCACTTCGGCGTCCAGTTCGTGGACCTGAACGAGTTGGAGATCGCCAAGGCGATCACCGAACTCGTCCCCGAGTCGGTGGCCCGCGAGAACGTCGTCCTGCCGCTCTCGCTGGAGGGAAACGTCCTCAAGATCATCACCGCCGACCCGTCCAACTACGAGACCATCCAGAAACTCCAGTTCATCCTCAACAAAGACGTCGTGCCAGTCCTGGCGCTCCAGGAGCAGATCCAGGAAGCCATTAACAAGAACTACGGTCAGACCGAGACCGAGTCGGTGGACTCGATGCTCGTCGAGTTCACCGACACGGCGATCGAGTTCACGCAGACCGAGTCGATCGCCAGCCTCGCCAACGCCGAGGAGTCGGACGCGCCGGTCGTGAAGCTCTGTAACCTGGTCATTCAAGAGGCTGTCAATCTGCGGGCCTCGGACATCCACATCGAACCGTTCGCCGACCGTGTGAGGGTCCGTTACCGAATCGACGGCGTGCTCGTCGAGCGCGACGCCGCCCCCCGCCGCCTCCTCGCGCCGCTCCTCTCTCGTTTGAAGATCATGGGGAGCATCGACATCTCGGAGAAGCGCCGCCCGCAGGACGGCCGGATCAAGATGACGATCGCCGGGAAACACTTCGACCTTCGCGTGAGCATGCTTCCATCAGTCCACGGCCAGTCGGCGGTGATGCGGATTCTCGACCGGGGCAACATTCAGGTCAACATTCGAGACCTGGGGTTCTCTGAAGAGGACTACATCCGGTTCCAGCAGATCATCAAGCGCCCGAACGGGATTTTCCTGGTGACCGGCCCGACCGGCTCCGGGAAGACGACGACGCTCTACTCGGCGCTCAACGAACTGAACCGGCCCGACCGGAAGATCATCACCGCGGAAGACCCGGTGGAGTACTACCTCCCCGGCATCAACCAGGTGGAGGTCAAGCACGGCATCGGGCTCGACTTCGCCCGCATCATCCGGGCGATGTTGCGGCAGGCGCCCAACATTATCCTCGTCGGCGAAATTCGAGACAAGGAGACGGCGGAAATCGCCGTTCAAGCCTCGCTGACCGGACACTTGGTTTTCAGCACACTCCACACGAACGATGCGCCCAGCGCCATCACCCGTCTCGCGGACATCGGCGTGCCCCCGTTCCTCATTGCCAGCTCGGTCATCGCCATCATGGGCCAGCGGCTCGTGCGGGTGAATTGCGTGAAGTGCAAGGAGCCGTACATGCCACCGGCCAACGAATTGCGGGCCGCGGGCATCACGCAGGAGCAGATTGCCAAGGCCACGCCGATGAAGGGCCGTGGCTGTAACCACTGTCGCCAGACGGGTTATCGCGGCCGACAGGGGATCTTCGAGATGATGAAGATGAGTTCGGTGATCCGCGAACTGACGTTCGCCCAGGCGCCGACCCAGGAAATCCGTCGGAAGGCCCGCGCCGGTGGGATGCGGACGTTGCTGGAAGACGGTATCCTGAAAATCCTTAAGGGGACGACGACGGCCGACGAGGTGCTGAGCACCTGTCACGCAGAGGCACTCACTGTGGACGCCTAACCGTTACGAGTTCGTGACGCCACCAATGTGTACAGTTGTATCGTATACCCCGCACGGACGCGGGGCGGATTCGGTATGACACCATCCCGTTTTTGGCGCGATGACGACGTCCGCGGATAATGCGGCACCTCGACAGGTAGTCGGGAGCCCATCTGATCGTTCCCGGTCGGAAGCCGCACGGTCCGCTCGCCCGCGTCGTCATCGCTGAAGGCCAGAAGCCTGGCCGAGGGTTCCGTGGCGGTCTCAATGGAGAAGTTGCTGGCAACGGTCATTCAGATCAAGGCCAGCGATCTTCACATCAGCGTCGGCCAACCGCCGGTGGTGCGCCACCAGGGGCGGATGCGCAAACTGGACGCGAAGGTTCTCGACAACGACGACACCACCGGGCTGATGAAGTCCATCACGCCCGACCGCTGTCAGCAGGAGCTGCAGCAGAAGGGCGGGGCCGACTTCGCCATCGAGTACGTGGACGGCTACCGGTTCCGGGTGGCGGTGTTCAAGCAGAAGGGGACCATTGGCATGGTCCTCCGCCGCATCCCGAGCCAGTTCCTCACGTTCGAGCAGCTGCGGACGCCGGAAGTCATCCGCCAGCTCATCGTCCGCCCGCGCGGGCTCATCCTCGTCACCGGCCCGACCGGCTCGGGGAAGACGACGAGCCTGGCGAGCATGATTAACTTCCTCAACGACAACTACGACCGGCACATCATCACGCTGGAAGACCCGATCGAATACTACCACAAGCACAAGAAGAGCACGGTCAACCAGCGCGAGATCGGCATCGACGTGCCGGACTTCAAGGAGGGCATCCGCCGCGCCCTGCGGATGGACCCCGACACGATCCTCGTCGGCGAAATGCGCGACCTGGAAACGATCCGGGCGGCGCTCGAGGCCGCCGAGACGGGGCACCTGGTGTTCGGCACGCTCCACACGTCGGGCGCCGCGTCGACCGTGGACCGCGTCGTGACCGTGTTCCCCGAGAACGAGCAGGACCAGATCCGCACGCAGCTCGCCGGCTCGCTCATCGGCGTGCTGTCGCAGGCGCTGATGCCGAAGAAGCCCGAGGGGCTCATCGCCGCCTACGAGATGATGGTGGTCACGCCCGCCATCCGCAACCTGATCCGCGAGAACAAGACGTACCGCATCAACTCGTCGGTGCAGACCGGGCGCAAGCACGGCATGTTCCTGCTCGACGACTGCCTGTTCCGCATGTGGCGCGAAGACCTGATCGAGAAGGAGGAGGCGCTGCTGAAGGCGGCCAACCCGTCCGAGCTCGCCGCCAAGATCGCGCAGGCCGAGCGCGGGCTGATGGACGACGACGAGGAGGGCGACGAGGACGACGACGACACGGACGACGATGACGACGACGAGGATGAGGACGACGACGATGACGACGACAACCGCAACCGCCGCCGGCGGTAACAACTGAGTCGTCCCGAACCCGATCCCTCATCCCCGAACGCGAGACGCACGATGCCCCCGACGCCGAACGACCCGAAGAAGCCGACCCCGCCCGCCACCCCGGGCGTCAAGCCCGCCGGCGGCGGCAACGGCACCCCCGCGCCGAAGCCGACCGCCGGCCCCGCCAAGCCCGGACAGCCCGCCAGGCCCGGCCAACCGTCCGCCAAGCCCGGCCAACCGCCCGCGAAGCCACCCGCCAAGCCCGCCACCCCGCCGGCCGCGAAGAAGCCGGCGCCGCCGAAGAACCGGTTCTCGCACATCGACGCCAACACCAAGCTCCTCGGGCAGAAGCTCGTGGACCTCGGGGCGCTCGACGAGGCCCAACTGGAGGCGGTGTTCGAGGACATGCGCCTCGCCGAGGGGTCGCTCGCCGACATCCTCAAGGAGCGCGGCCTCGCCACCGACGACCAGCTCCTCCAGGCCACCGCCGAGGCCCACGGCATGCGGGTGGCGAACGTCGAGGAGGTGAAGCCGACCCCGGAGGCGATCAAGCTCGTCACCAAGCAGATGGCCGAGCTGTACCACCTGTGCCCGGTGTCGTTCGAGTCGAACGCGCTCACCGTGGCGATGTCCGACCCGAACAACCTTCAGGCGATGGACGACCTGAAGAACCTCCTCGGCATCTCGACGGTCACCCCGCTCCTGGCCCCGCCGAAGCAGGTCGACGACCTGATCGTGCGGGCGTACTCGCAGGAGAAGGAGGAGTCGATCTCGAACCTGATCGCCGAGCTGGAGAACGACCCGCTCGTCGGCGCCGCGTCGATGCGCCGCGAGACCAGCATCGACCTCGACAACGCCGAGGAGCTCGCCAACTCGTCGCCGGTGCGGAAGCTCATCAACATGGTCCTGCTGATGGCGATCCGCGACAAGGCGTCGGACATCCACTTCGAGCCGTTCGAGGAGGAGTACAAGATGCGGTACAAGTGCGACGGGGTGCTGTACGAGATGGTGCCGCCGCCGCGCCACCTCGCCACCGCCATCGCCAGCCGCATCAAGGTCATGGCGAACCTCGACATCGCCGAGCGCCGCCTCCCGCAGGACGGCAAGATCGAGCTGAACCTCGGCGGCAGCCGCATCGACATGCGCGTGTCGGTGCTGCCCACGCTGTTCGGCGAGAGCACCGTCATCCGGGTGCTCGACAAGTCGGCGGTCGGGCTGAGCCTCGACCGCATCGGCATGCCGGCGGCCATCCTGTCCCAGTTCCGGCAGGTCATCAAGAAGCCGAACGGCATCGTGCTGGTCACCGGCCCGACCGGGTCGGGGAAGACGACGACGCTCTACTCGGCGCTGTCCGAGCTGAACGACATCGAGACCAAGATCATCACCACGGAAGACCCGGTCGAGTACGAGATCGACGGCATCGTGCAGTGCCCGATCAACCACGAGATCGACCTGACGTTCGCGGCGGCGCTGCGGGCCATCCTGCGGCAGGACCCGGACGTGATCCTGGTCGGCGAGATCCGCGACCTGGAGACCGCGCAGATCGCCATCCAGGCGTCGCTGACCGGGCACCTGGTGTTCAGCACGCTGCACACCAACGACGCCCCGAGCTCGGTGACCCGGCTGCGCGACATGGGCGTCGAGCCGTTCCTCATCACCGCCTGCGTGGAGGCGATCCAGGCGCAGCGGCTGGTGCGGCGGATCTGCCAGAACTGCAAGACGCCGTACGCCCCGACGCGCGAGCAGATCATGGAGCTCGCGGTCGCCCCGGACACGATGGCCGGGAAGCAGTTCTACTACGGCGAGGGGTGCGCCAAGTGCAACAACCTCGGGTTCAAGAGCCGGACCGGCCTCTACGAGCTGATGATGATCGACGACAACCTCCGCGACATGATCAGCCGCGGCGGCAGCACCGACCAGATGAAGGCGTACCTCCGCAAGCTCGGCGTCCAGACGCTCCGCGAGTCGGGCATCGAGGCGCTCCTGAACGGGGTCACCACGCTGGACGAAGTGGTGCGCGAGACGGTGATGGAAGACTGACGGGAAGTGCGGAATGCGGAGTGCGGAGTGCGGAGTGAAAGACAGGAGCGGTTCGATGGCGACGAACGAACCGCAACTACTACCGCGCACGAAGGAGTTCGCACGCCGCGTCCTCAAACTCGTGGACGCGCTGCCGACCAACCGCCGGTCGGCCGATGTGATCGGAAAGCAACTGCTCCGCAGCGCGACCTCGGTCGGGGCGAACTATCGGGCGGCGTGCCGTGCCCGGTCACCCGCCGAGTTCTGTGCCAAGATGGGAATCGTCGAAGAAGAGGCTGACGAGTCGGTGTACTGGCTGGAGTTGTTGGGCGACGGGGAGGTGGTTGCCGTGGACCGGCTGACCGACCTGACCCGCGAGGCGAATGAAATCCTGGCTATGGTCGTGGCGTCAATACGGACGGCACGCAAGAACATGGCCGGTGACGGGGATCGGGGTTCGTCACTCCGCACTCCGCACTCCGCACTCCGCACTCGGGGGACGTGATGCCGACTTACAAGTACGAAGCGATGGACACCTCCGGGGCGGAGGTGAAGGACTCGATCGAGGCGACCAACGAAGAGGAAGCCTCACAGAAGATCAAGGCGAAGGGCTACTTCGTCACCAAGCTCACCGCCACCGGCGGCGGGAAGAAGGGCAAGAAGGCCAAGAAGACCGGCAAGAGCCGCAAGACGTTCACCATCGGCGGCGTCAGCCAGAAGCAACTGGTGACGTTCACCCGCCAGCTCTCGACGCTCCAGGACGCCGGCCTGCCGGTGCTCCGGTCGCTCCGCATCCTGGAGCGGCAGATGAAGCCGTCGGTGCTGAAGAACTCGCTCATCGACGTGGTCGAGGACGTGGAGAGCGGCTCCAGCCTGTCGGAGGCGCTGGGCCGGCACCCGAAGGTGTTCAACCGGCTCTACGTCAACATGGTCCGCGCCGGCGAGGCGGGCGGCGCGCTCGAAGTCATCCTGCAGCGCCTCGCCGAGTTCCTCGAAAAGGGCCAGACGCTCAAGCGGAAGGTCATCGGGG
>JAFKFQ010000374.1:28482-40353 GCA_017308215.1 bacterium
GCGATGGTCTACCCGGCCGTCGTCATCTTCGTCGCGGTGGCGATCCTCACCTTCATCATGGTGGCGATCATCCCCAAGTTTAAGAAGATCTTCGACGAGTTCGGGCTGACCCTGCCGTGGGCCACCCAGACGCTCATCAAGGTGAGCACCTGGATGGCGGACTACTGGTGGACGATCCCGATGTTCCCGCTGAGCGTGTACCTGCTCATCAAGCTCATCCGCTTGAGTCGGGCCGGGACGTACGCACTGGACCGGGCGATCTTGTGGGTGCCGGTGCTCGGCGACCTGATCGAGAAGACCATCGTGTCGCGCACCATGCGGACCCTCGGCACGCTCATCAGCTCCGGCGTGCCGATCCTCGAGGCCATCAACATCGTGAAGGAGACGGCCAACAACGCCGTCTTCGAGCGGATGTTCCAGCGGGTGCTGGAGTCGATCCGCGAGGGCGAGACGATCGCCGACCCGCTCCGCGAGTCGCGGCTCGTGGACGACATGGTGACGAACATGGTCGAGGTCGGCGAGGAGACCGGCGACCTGGACACGATGCTGTACAAGGTCGCCGACTTCTACGACGAGCTCGTGGACACGCTGGTGAAGTCGCTGATCTCGCTGCTCGAGCCGATCATGATCGTGTTCCTCGGGTTCACCATCGGGGCGATCGTGATCTCGCTGTTCCTCCCGCTGATCAAGCTGCTCGAGGGGTTGAGCAAGTAACGGCGCCGCGCCGGCGGGGGTGAGCTACGAAGTCTCACCCCCGCCGCCCCACCCGCACAAGGAGAACGCCATGATCCGGCGAGCCGCCCCGCGACGGGGCTTCACGATGGTCGAGCTTCTGGTCGTGGTCGGCGTCATCGCCATCCTGGCGAGCCTGATCACGGTCGCCGCCCTCCGCGTCCAGAAGGTGGCGAAGCGGACGCGGGCGTCCGCCGAGATCGCACAGATCAGCGCCGCCGTCAGCACGTTCAAGGCGAAGATGAACGTGGATTTCATCCCTTCCGGGGGCGGTGGACCGAACGGCACGTTCCAGCTCAAGAAAGTCTACGCTGGCAACGAACCCGAGGCGAAGTACCTCAAGCGACTGTTCCCCCAAATGAAAGGATGCACCGGAGACCCGAACGAGAACACAGGTCTGCCCGACGGGTTCAACCTCGACGGGAACCAGACGCTCGTGCTCTTTCTCACCGGCGGCGATGTTACCAAGTTCACCGGCTTCTCGACGAACCGCCAGCAGCCATTCACCCCGACCGCCACAGACGGGGAGAATCGTCTCGGACCATTCCTCGAGTTCTCGTCAAACAACTACGTACTCGGGAGCAACCTGCCCGGAGTAGCCGGCGCGCAAAGCCTCTCGTACCTCGTGGACCCGTGGGGTAGCCCCTACGCCTACTTCGCGTTCAACCCGCTGAACAACATGTACGACGCGGGTCAGTCGTTCGCGTTCAACGGCACCACCGTCCGGGCGTACCGCGAGCGCCTCGACCCCACTAGGCCGACGTTGACCCCGAAGGGGCTACAACCGAAAGGGTTCCAGCTCATCTCGGCGGGTGAGAACGGCAAGGACGATGAGGACCCGAGGGGCTTCGGCCCCGGCGGGAAACTGGACACCACCGGGGAGTGGACCCCGGGCGTCGGTGCCTACGCCGACGGCGGAGCCGGGTTCGACGACTTGTCGAACTTCCACGAAGGCCAGTTGGGCGTCAAGTAACCCCGCACCGGAGGACCTCATGCGCCGCGACACGCGGCCCGCCGGGCGGGCGGGCTTCACCCTGGTCGAGTTGCTGATCGTCATCGCCATCCTGGCGCTCCTGGCCGCGCTGGTCGCGGCCGGGATCGGCAAAGTGAAGGACGCCCAGCAGGCCCGCGTCACCGACCAGACACTCCTGAAGCTCCAGCTCGCCGTCGACCAGCAGTGGAAGGTGATCTGCGACAAGTGCCACGACGACCGGCGGAGCTACACCTTGCCCGTCAAGAACCCGGATTTCGTGAGCATGGTCACGATCTGCGACGGCGACGTGGACCGGGCCGAGAGCCTGTGGATGTACCTGAACCTCCGCCGGTCCATGCCACACACCTTCGCCGAGGCGCGGGCCGACATCATAATCGCGGGAAACGGGAAGTCGGTCACCTTGAACTCCGCCGGGGCGTTCAAACAGATTAAGGACAAGAGTACGGCGAGTGGCGACGCGTACACCGAGTCGGCGGCGCTGCTCTACCTGATCCTGACACAGGGCGGGCGCGGCACGAGCTTCCCGATCGATGACGCCACGCAAGGGGCACAGACGACGATCGCCTTCGGCCCGACCTTGAGCCTGACGGCGTTCCGCGACTCGTACGGCGTGCCGATCGCGTTCCGCCGGTTCTTCCAGGCGCCGGAACTGGATGAGTCGCCCTACACCCAATCCCCGAAGTGGAAGGATCCGCTCGACCCGTACGGCAAGCTTAAAGAGTGGAATACCAAGACCCGGACAGACGCCGAGACCGTTATCTTCCGCTCCCCGGCCGCCCCCGGGGGGGAGAGCGCGACCAGCTTCGACGGGCGAAACCGGGTGGCGACCGTGATCTCGGCGGGGCCGGACTCGCGCAATCTGGTGGATGCCAAGAAGACGGCCGCGTTCACGACCGGTGTCACGGACGGCGAAGAGACGACCGTGGAAGACAACGCCTACGGCTACCGGCTGACCCGGCAAGGGAACAAGGGGGGCTGACCATGACCGCAGCGCCGCACACCCCCGGCCACCGAGCCGGGTTCACACTCATCGAACTCCTGGTGGCGATGGCGGTCATTGTCACCCTGGCGACGATCGCGGTGGTCGTCATCCCGCAGGCGATCGAGCGGGACCGGACGACCGACGCCGCGTCCACCGTCCGCCAACACCTGATGATCGCCAAGACCCGAGCGACGCGGGAGAACGACGGGCGCGGGCTCCGGTTCATCGTCGCCCTCGACCCGAACAACCCGGCCAAGACGAACCCGCTGTGGGCGACCGAGATCCAGTACATCGAGTCCGCTCCGAAGGTCATCCCGAACCCGCTCGGGCTGACCGGGCCGGCCGACCCGTACGTGGTGTTCGACCACACCAACGCGAACGGCCCGACGTGCACGATCGTGAACGTGACGGCCGCCGACGAGGTCTGCCAGATCATCGACCACGACCTCCTGGCGAACTGGTTCCCGACCCTGTACTGCCCGGTCCTCGGGCCGGACGCGTTCGGCCGGCCCCAGCGGTTCCAGATCATCGGCAAGACCGCCGCCGCGCCGAACGCGTACACCCTGGCGCTGGACCGCTACCCGACGACGCTCATGGGGGCCGGCACCCAGCAGCGGGTGTACCGGTTCGCCGTCGAGGCGCGGTCGCGGCCGCTGCTCGGGGAGCCGAGCATCCCGCTCCCGAAGAACCTGTGCGTGGACCTGGAGGCGAGCATACCGCCGGCCCAACTGGTCAGCCTGCCGGGCGGGACGAAGGCCTTCATCGACTACGAGATCATGTTCTCCCCGAACGGGCAGTTGATCTACCCGGAGGCGGCCGGGGCGGTCCACTTGTGGGTGCGCGACTACACTCGCTACCCCGGCAACCCGGCCAAGAACGACGGCCTCAACCCGGCCACGTACAACTATGCCGCGTTCGAGCAGGGCGGGGACCAGCAGTTGGTCTCCATCAAGGCGAAGACCGGTTCGCTCGGGGTGTTCCCGGTGCTGTGGCCCCAGCCCAACGGCCAGTACCTGCTGAGGGCGCCCGGCCCGCCGCCGACGTACTTCGACCCGTACTACCTGGCCCAGACCGAATCGTTGCCCTGACCGCGCGTGCGTCGCCCAACCGTACCCGACCGCCCGCCGGCGCGTGCCGGCCAACCGGAGACGACCATGACCCGCCGACCCGGGCTGTCGCTGGCCGAAGTGCTCGTCGCCCTGTTCATCATGGGGATCGGCACGATCGCCATCCTGACGCTGTTCCCGCTCGGCGCGCTGAACATGGCGCAGGCCCTGCGGGACAGCCGTACAACCCAGGCCGCCGTCCAGGCTGACGGCTACCTGCGGGCGTACGTGGAGGAGAAGCGGAACAGCACCGGCGGGCTCAATGGCGCAGGTGAGTCGTGGTATGGCGCGTTTAGCGACCCGGGCTCGACTACGGTTAGTAAATACCTCCTCCCGGTGGGTTTCCCGAGCTACCCAGTCGTGATCGACCCGATGGGGTACATCGCCCGCAACAGTCGGCCGAACCAAGTCTGGATCGGGGACAACGGGTTCGGGAACGGCGACCGCACCAACGCACCCGACACTAGTGCGCTCTCCCGGCACACACTCGGGATCGTGCGGAACCAGCCCGCCGCGCTGCAACCCCCGCTCGCGCTACGCCTCTGCACCCTCCTCGACGGGATGGGGTACGACAAGGCGACCGGAGCGCCGGACACGTCGAGCGGCACGATCGACCGCGACATCCGGTACAACTGGCTTTGGATCCTCCAGAAGACGCAGAGCAGCAGTCAGGCGAAGATGACGGTGGTGCTGTTCGACCGGCGGGCGCCGATGTATGCTCCCGCCGGGAGCGAGACCGTCTACACGCCGTCCTACGCCGAGCCCGACAAGACACAGGTGAGTTTCGCGGCCGGACAGGTGCCACCGGTGCAGAAGGGCGGCTGGCTGCTCGACGCTACCGTCGTGACAGCCGACTTTATTACCGATCCCACGAATCCGGCTTACGTCGTACCGTCGAAGGCAGACGGGGTCCCCCCCCCGTCTGCACCCCCCAACTTTCAAGCGTGGGTTCGCAACGCCAACTTCTACCGCGTGGCGAGTGTGACCCAGGAACATACGCGCCCGCGCAGTACCGCCGGTTCATCTACCTGAACGGGGTCGTCGACGTGTTCGAGCGATCGCGCTTCATCGATCTGTAAAGCACGCATACACGAGACGCTCGGTTCCGATCCGCGAGGGGAACATGATCCGGTCCGCGACCCGCCGCGTCCGCCCCGGCTTCACGCTGGTCGAGTTGCTCGTCGCCGCCGCCGTGTGCGTGCTCATCATGGCCGTCCTGTCGACGGCCTTTCAGATGGGCATCGACACGATGCGCTCGATGAAGAGCACCGGCGACCTGACGGACCAGCTCCGCGGCGCGATGACGGTGCTCCGGTCCGACCTCAGCACCGATCACCTTCTCGACACCACGGGGACGGGGCAGAAGCTCAGTAGCCTGCCGTGGGACAAGTGTTTCGTCGACACCGACACCAGCAAGGCGGCCGGCTCCCCGGGCTATTACGTCGTGAAGATGAGGAACGCGACGAACAGCCCGGTAGCCTGGGAATCCCCGATGAACGGCTTCTTCCGTATCGGCAGCGCGGCCGTCGATGGGACGGCGAACAGCGACGAGGGGGTGGACGCGGACGGGCTCACCTCGGCCCGGTTCACGAACCACTACCTCCACTTCACCTCGATCCTGCGCCCGGGTAGCGGCACCTACACGGCCACGGTGCGCGGCGTCACGTACAAGTCCATCGCGGCCGAACTGGCGTATTTCCTCGACCCGACGCCGTCCAACACGGTCAACGGCGCAACGCCCCTGTACCGGCTGGTCCGGCGGCAGCGGCTGGCGGCGCTGAACGACACCGATCGCCGCGACCGGCCGTGGCCGGGTGGCCCGCCGGTCGGCCAGCCCGAGGACCGGCACGGTGTCCTCAGCATGCGGAAGGCGACCGACGGGCAGTACTACCTGAATACCCTTGCCGAGCTGACCAGCCCGTACGAGCGTCTCGGCGGGAACCTCGTGAAGTCGCCGAACTACGCCCCGGTCACCGGGCCGGCCGACGACGCCCTCGCCCCGATGTTCTCCCGGCCGGGCGAGGACACTCTGCTGTCAAACGTGATCTCGTTCGAGGTTCTGGTCCAGTACGCCTGCCCCCCGGTCGACGGGAAACTCCCCGTCGTGCCGAACTACCCCCGACTGTTCAGCACCGGCACTCCCACCGCGACCACGACGAGCGAGCACCCGTTCGACACGTTCCCGCCCACGCGGCCGGCGAACGGGAACAACGTGGTTCCCGCTGGTGTTTACGACAGCTGGAATCAGGGATTGAGCAGTTGGACGACCGACATCAACCCCACCACCCAGGCCGTGAACCCCGGTGTGAACGTGCCCCCGATCCTGGCACGGATCCAGGCGATCCAGGTGCGCATCCGCATCTGGGATCCGAAGTATCAGAACGCCCGACAGGTGACGCTGGTCCAAGATCTGTGACAACCCCGGGTCGCCCCGGCCTGTAACCCGTACCCCGTCGCCCCCGACCGCCCGAGCCACCGGAGCCGCCGCCATGTCTCGGCCTACCGCCGCCGCCCGCCGCCGGCCCGCCGCCGGCCGCCGCGGGACCATTCTCGTCGTCGTCCTCGCCCTGCTGGCGATCTTCGCCGTCATCGGCATCTCCTTCGTCTTCTACTCGGACGGCGAGGCGCTCATGGCCCGCTACGCCCGTGAGGCCGAGGACGGCCGCGTGTCGGCCTTCCCAGACCCGCCGACGGACTTCGACTCGAACGCCATGACCGCGGTCGGGCAGCTCGTGTTCGGCGACTACTCCCGGCAGACGTCCGGGTTCCGCGGCCACGACCTGATGACCACCATTTACGGCGGGCAGGGGAAGAACACCGACCCGTACACCGGTCAGGGCATCTTCCACGAGAAGCTGGCCGCCCCGTTCGACGTGATCCCGAGCCGCGGGCACGTCGTCAACTACACCCCGCTGCCGATCGCCGGGACGTACTACGCCTTCGACCCGGAGATCACCGGTCCGCCCCGGAGCCCGGCGATGGCGGGCGACCCGCTCCCCACGCCGCCGGCCGACATGACCATGCTGGGGGCGGGTCAGACCTACGTGTCGAAGGCGGCGCCGTACACGTACCCGGACCTGAACAACTTCTACCTGGCGGCGCTCAGCCCGGCCACCGGCGAGGTCATCCTGCCGTCGTTCTACCGGCCGTGGCACTTCAACAGCAACCCGGTGCAGCTGGGCGGCGACACCACGCCCCCGGCTGCGGCCCCGCTCAACCGCCGGCTGGAACCGTGGAACCCGAACGACCCGGTGCTGAAGTGGAACACCGACTGGGTCATCCCCGAGGGCCGGGCGAAGATCCTCCGCCCGCGGCCGGTCGACCAGCTCCTCAAGAGCGACATGGATACCAAGGGGTTGCCGTACCCGCTCCCCGCGAAGCTCAATGCCCTCTCCGCCGCCCAGGTGACCGCCCTGTACGATCTGATCAACGAGAAGATCCGGTCCGGCGACATCATCGGCTACCCGCGGCCGAACCAGGACAACGGCGTCACCGGCGACGTGTTCAACCAGATCGGCGGGGTCGGCGTCCAGCGGAACGACAGCATCCTCATCGACTTCGGGGGCGAGGCGAAGGAGTGGCCGCCGGGGAGCGGGCGGTGGGTCAAGCCGCTGGCCGCGGTACTCGTCTCGGACCTCGACGGGCTGTTGAACCTGAACGCCCACGGGAACGTCCGCGGTACCGGCTTCAACCACACCTCGCACCACGGCCTCGGGCCGTGGGAGGTGAGCATCGCCCGGGCCTTCGACTCCACCATCTCGGACCCCACCCTCGTCGCCGAGGCGAACGCGATCGTGGCGTCGCGGTGGTACGGACCGTCGGGGGTGGCGCGGACCCGTAACCAGACCCGGTCGCAGTTGTTCGCCCCGTCCGCCGGCCGGTTCACGGCCGCATCGCTAGTCAGCTGGGACGCCACCGGCACCGGGGTGCCGCTCGGCATCCCGTCGTTCCCGACCAACCCGTTCAACGTGACCGCGAACTTCGGCGGGTCCGGGTTCTACGACGACAACACCGGCACGACCCAGGCGGACCAGCACCCGTCCCTGTACAACCCCGGCGAGTGGGGGAACTTCGCGGCCGGCGGGGGGCTGAACCCGCTCCCCGAGGGCGCCAGCTACCCCCACGCCGACACCCGCCGCCTCCGCCAGCGGTACAGCGGCGAGTACGACCTGTACAACCAGAGCACGCTGGCCCGCCTCCCGAACCTCACCCCGTCGGCCATCCGACCGGGGGTGGTGCCCGCGACCAAGTCGCTGGTCGGCGACGCGGCGACGTACCCGCCCGGCACGCCGAACTACCGCAACGACCCGGCGCACGGCCGGCGGCAGCTGTTCACCACCCTCAGCGCCGACCTCGACCGCCCGCGGTTCGGGCCGAGCTCGACGAGCCCGAACACGAACACCGGGTTCGCACTGGGCGGCGGCATCCACCCGTCGAACGCGGCCCTCGGCGGCACCCTGAACGCCGGCGGCACCGCCGCGATCCTCCCGGCGCTCGACCTCAACCGCCCGCTCGCCGACTACCGCGACCTGGCCGGGGGTCCGAACGTCGACAACACGACCACCCCGCCGACCCCGACCCCACAGCCGATCAGTTCGTCGAACATCGCCAACTCGGCGAACGCCGCCGCCGACCGGCAGAACCTCGCCCGCGAGGTGTTCGCCCGGCTCCTCCTCGCCACGGCGGCACGGGTGAACCCGGACGGGTCCGGCGGGTTCGAGGTCCGCACGTACAACTCGACGACGATGGCCGAGGAGACGGTCGCCAAGATCACCCCGTCCACCGCGGAGGTCGAGATCCCGATCAGCAAGGACGCGGCCGGGTTCCAGGGCGTCCGCTACCTCGCCCAGCTCGCCGCCAACATCGTCGACTACATGGACACCGACGACGTGAGCACGGTCTTCGTCTTCCGCCCGTCGCCCTACAACAGCGGCAGCACGATCTCCTACGTGGACGCGGCCACGCATACCGCCAACGTCAACGCCGTCGTCTCCAACGCGAACGCGTCGGACCCGACGAACGAGAACTACATCGGCAACCACCTCGTCTTCGGCGTCGAGATGCCGCGGCTCCTGCTGAACGAGGTGTACTCGGAGGTCGCCAACGACCCGGGCGACATGATCGCCACGAAGGGGAACGGGATGCCCACAAAGGAAGGGCACGTCCGGTTCTGGGTCGAGCTGGTGAACCCGACCACGACGCCCTACGCCTCGGGCACGGGCCCGCTCGGCGACGGCTCCGTCACGTTCGCCGATACGACGATCCGACCGTACAAGCTCACCATCGCCCGGAACACCAAGACCGGGTTCACGAACGACGTGGCGACCGAGCTCGCCAAGTCGCTGAACGTCAAGGGCGACCTGCCGACGGGCGCGGCCGCGGACATCGACTACGACTTCCGCGACGCCGGCGCCGGGATGAAGTCGAACGTCGTCATCAAGCCGAACAAGGGGAAGTACAACCCGGGCAGTCCGCACCCCGATAACGGGTTCGTGATCGTCGGCCCGAAGGCGAACAGTACCCGCCCGACCGACGAGTTCGACCCGACCAACGGCGGCATGCCCGCCGCCCCGTTCGACACGATGATCGAGACGCCGCCGGTCCTCTCCGGGATGATGGCGACCGGGCCGGCGATGGAGTACCTGATCCCGGTGGACGCACCTGGCCCGATGGACCCGGGGCTCAAGACCCTCGACCTGACGCAGACCAACTCGCCGCTCCGCCGGCACGTCGTGCTGCTCCGCCGCCTCGCCAACCCGTACGAGGCGGAGTCGCCGACGAACCCCTACGTCACGGTCGACACGATGGACTACGTGCCGGCCAACGACGGGGTGTACAGCAGCAGCCTGACCATGCCGGTCGGGGGGGTGACGATGGCCAACCGGTTCTCGGTCGGCCGGGTGCAGCCGTTCGCCGGGCAGTCCAAGCAGGACACGCCGATGGCCCCGGCGGTGGCGGCGTTCACCTTCCCGAACTCGTTCCTGCTGGCGCAGACCACGGCCGGCACCGCCAACCAGCCGAAGCACACGTTCGGCCGGCACAACGGCAACGCCGCCACCGACCCGACCGCGACGGCGTTCACCGACGGCTCCCCCGCGTCCATGACTCCGGCCAGCCTAAGCGACACGATCATGGCGCCGTTCGACTGGTTCATCCACCTCGACCGGCCGCTCGTGAACGAGCTGGAATTGCTCCACGTCCAGGCGGTGAAGCCGCACCAGGTCACGCAGTACACATTCCAGCCGCCGCAGAACGCCAACGAGGCGGTCCGCCGCAGCCTCGGGCTTGCCCCGTGGCTCGGCGTGCCGTCCGTGGGCTCGACCAACCCGCCCGAGGGGTACCCGACCTACGACGCGGCACACGGGTTCCCGGCGTTCCAGACGAGCACCACCGGGCCGCACGTCAACGCCACCCGGAACGGGCTGTACCGGGCGTTCGAGTTGCTCCGCGGCAAGTCGCGGGTGTTCGGCACCGCGACGGGCGGGCGGGTGCAGGGGAAGGTGAACATCAACACCGTCCAGGACCCGCGCGTGCTGCTCGCGCTGCTCGACCCGCAGGCCGGGAACGTGTTCAGCGTAGGCGAGGTGTTCAACCCGGCCGACCACACGGACGCGAAGACCATCTGGGGCCGCTTCATCCGCTCCCGGACCCGCGGGCTCAGCCAGCGGGCGCTCGCCGACACGACCACCCAGGTGTTCACCACCACCCCGGGCAAGACGATCGACGACGACCCGTTCGACGGGAACTGGCAGAACCTCGACCGGCCGTTCAAGGCGTTCGGCGTGGCCGAGGCCGGGATGCCGGCCGGGTTCGGCGCGAGCGCCAACCAGATCCTCGTCGGCGGCGGCAACTCGGCCGCCACCGACGGCGCGATGCCGACGCCGACCGCGACGCCGTTCGGCCCCGGGTTGCAGGACACCCTGCTGCGGTCCGACGTGCGGACCGACCCGAACGACGCGACGAAGACGCTGGGCGTGATGCCACTGGCCTACACGGTCGGGACGAACGCGATCCACCCGTACCTGCAGGCCGAGGCGCTGCGGAAGCTCCTCAACAACACCACGACGGTGAGCAACGTGTTCGGCATCCACGTCACCATCGTGTACCACAACGTGCGGATGAACGCCCCCAACGACCCGCACCGTGAGGTAATCGCCGGACTACCCGCCGGTACAAACACCCGGCACTACTTCGGGACGGAGGCGTTCCGCGAGGTGCCGGGCGACATGCGGAAGCAGTACTACGCGATCGTGGACCGGTCGCAAGCGTCGCTGGTGGACCCGAACAGTCAGAACGCCCTGACCAACCCGTTCCAGGCCGCGCTGGCCAACGGGTTCACGCTGACCAGCGGGTCTGGCCAGATCACGCTGGCGGGCGCGGTAGCCAACGCGGGGAACAACACCGTCTCGGTCGCGTCCGACGGTCAGGTCTACACCCTGACCGCCGCGAACCCGGCCCCCGGTGGCCAGTTCCGCAGTATCTACATCGGGTCGGGCGTCGACCGGGTCCAGGTGGACATCACCGGCATCACCGTCGACACCACGGTCACGCCGAACACGGCCCGACTGACCGTGACCCAGCCGGCGATGGGCACGACCACACGCACGTTCCCGGCGGGGGCGACGGTGTCGAACGGGGTGCCAGGGCGACCGACGTATCCGGTCGGCTTCAACCCGCTCCAACCGGGGCAGCCGTTCCAGTTGCTCGTGCCGTACTGCGGCCGAATCCGAGAGTAACCGTCGGCTCGCCCAAACGGCACGCGAACGCCCGGGGTCACCCCGGGCGTTCTGCGTTCTCCTCCACTCCCGATCGCCGCCACCCGCTCAAGCGGTCGGCGGTACCTCACGGGCGCGGACCATCTCGACGCGCCCGTCGCGGCCGACGGCGTACACGAAGTTGGCCCGCTGGGTGCAGGCGGCGCCGTGGTTGCCACGCGGGTCGAGCGCCAGGAACGCCACCTGCGCCGGGTGAACGCCGCGACGAGCGTCCGCGGCGTTCACCCGCCGGCACGCCAGCTCGCACGCCTCCTGCGGCGTCTTCCCCGCCCGCATCTGCTC
>JAFKFQ010000344.1 GCA_017308215.1 bacterium
GCTCTCATGCTGGTGCTCACTCCCGCCGTCGCCGGCGCGCAGCCGAAGGCGCTCCCCGGCACGCCGACGAAGTGGCAGGGGTTCACCCGGCACGACTTCAAGCACGACGGCCGCAGCGCCATCGTCGTCGTCCCCGACAAGGCGCTGCCGGGGCGGCCGTGGGTGTGGCGCGGCGAGTTCTTCGGGGCGTTCGCCGACGCCGACGCGGCGCTCGTGAAGGCCGGGTGGCACCTCGCGTACCTGTCGATCCCGGACCAGTTCGGCTCGCCGGCGGCGGTGAAGGCGTGGGAGGGCTTCCACGCCGCGCTCGTGAACGATCACGGGCTTCACCCGAAGCCGGGGCTCATCGGCCTGTCGCGCGGCGGGCTGTACTGCATGAACTGGGCCGCGACGCACCCGGACAAGACGCTCGCCGTTTACCTCGACAACGCCGTCTGCGACTTCAAGAGCTGGCCCGGCGGGAAGCTCAAGGGGCTCGGTACGTCGCCCGGTAGCGAGGCCGAGTGGAAGAAACTGCTCGCGGCGTACGGCTTCCAGTCTGACGCCGAGGCGGTCGCGTACCAGCGCAACCCGGTGGACAACCTCGCGCCGCTGGCGAAGGCCGGCATCCCACTCCTGCTCGTCTACGGCGACGCCGACAAGCTCGTGCCCGTCCGCGAGAACTCGGAGGTGGTCTACGACCGCTACCGCGCGCTCGGCGGGGCCGCGACGCGCGTCGTGAAGCCGGGGCAGGACCACCACCCGCACGGGCTCGCCGACGTGGCCCCGGTCGTGCGCTTCTTCGCCGACGCGCTCGCCGCGGACGGTGCGGTCGGCGACGGAAAGAAGGGCGCGGATGGTGTCGTGATCCACGAAGTGAAGTCGCCGTATCAGGCCGGGCCGACGCTCATCCGCGTGCTGGCGCCGGACGCGCCGGCGCCGGCGGGCGGGTATCCGGTCGTGTACGTGCTGCCGGTCGAGGCCGGCACCGAGTCGCGCTACGGCGACGGGCTCGCGGAGGTCCGCAAGCTCGACCTGCACAACCACCTCAAGGCGGTGTTCGTCGCGCCGACGTTCGCCGCACTGCCGTGGTACGCCGACCACCCGACGCGCCCGGAGCTACGGCAGGAGGCGCACCTCCTCGCCGTGGTGGTGCCGTTCGTGCAGCGCACGTACCCGGTGCGCGCCGACGCCGCGGGGCGGCTCCTGCTCGGGTTCAGCAAGTCGGGGTGGGGGGCGTACAGCCTGCTGCTGCGGAACCCGGAGGTGTTCGGCCGCGCTGCCGCGTGGGACGCGCCGCTCACGATGGACGCGCCCGGCCGCTACGGCTCGGGCGAGGTGTTCGCCACGCCCGAGAACTTCCGCCGCTACGAGATCACGCGGTTGGTCGAAGAGCGAGCGGAGATGCTGCGACTGCGGAACAGACTGGTGCTGACGGGTTACGGGAACTTCCGCGCCGAGCACCAGCGCTTCCACGCGCTGCTGGAGAAGCTGGGCGTGCCGCACGACTACCGCGACGGCCCGCAACTGAGGCACGACTGGCACGCCGGCTGGGTCGAGGAGGCGGCGCGACTCCTCCTCACGCCGCCCGGCTGATGTGGGTCAGTCGAGGCTCGGCGCCCACACGTGGACGGCACCCCTGGCGGCGGCGAACACGCGGTCGCCGGCCCACGCCACCGCCGTCACCTCCTGCGACCCCGCCAGTAGTGTCAGCAGCTCGTGGCCGGAGGCCGCGTTCCACACCCGCACCGTGCCGTCCGAGCCGCCGGTCAGGAGGCGCGACCCGTCCGGGCTGTACGCCAGCGCGTTCACGCGCAGCGGGTTCCCGGCGAACGTCTGCTCCACCCGGCCGGTCTGCGCCGACCGCGTCCGCACCGCACCCGGCTCGGACACCGCCACCGTCGCGCCGTCGGGACTGAACGCCACCGCGTAGGCCTCGCGCGGCCCGTCCGTCCACGGCGCCTTCGCGCCGGTCCCGGCCTCCCACACGCCGGCCCCGTCCGCGCCCGCGGCGGCGAGGTGGGCACCGTCCCTCGTCAGCGCCAGGGCGTACAGGAATCGGTCGCCGACCGGGATGTCGCGCCCGCCGCCGGCCGCGTCCCACACGCGCACCGGCCCGGGCGTCGGCCCGCCGGCCGCGCGCACGGCGACGCGCGCCCCGCCGGCGGCCACCGCCAGCCGCGCGCCCGCCGGCATCGGGTGGTTCAGCGCCGGGTCGATCCGGTGCCACGCCTCGGTGCCGGTCGGGGCGTCCCACACCGTCACCCCGCCGCCGGTCCGGCACGCCGCGAAGACCGCGCCGTCCGGGGAGGCGGCGCAGTCGCCGGTCCCGCCCAGAAGCCGCTCGCGTCGGCCGGTGGCGCCGTCGAGCACCATCACGCCGCGGACCTGTGGGCTGCCGGCGACCCGCGCGGTGAGCGCGACCCGCTCCCCGGCGCCGCCCGAGGCCAGCGAGCCGACCGGCCCCATGAGGGCTTCGAGCACCCGCCCGCCGACCTCGCGCTCGGGAGCCCACACCCGCACCACCTGGTCGCCGCCGCCGGACGCCAGCCGCCTCCCGTCGCGCGCGAACGCCAGCGCCGTCACCCCGGCCGTGTGCCCGCGGAACGCCCGCACCGCCCGGCCCAGGCCGCAGTCCCAGATGATCACCTCCCGGTCCGGGCCGACGACCGCGACCCGCCCGCCGGCCGGGTCGGCGGCGACGAGCGTCCGCCCGGCGGCGGTGGGCGCGACCCGGTGGAGGTGCCGGCCGGTCGCCGGGTCGGCCACCACCACGCCCTCGGCGTGCGACTCGACGAGCCACTTCCCGTCGCCGGTGAACGCCAGCCCGGTGACCGCCCGCGGCCGCCGCCACGACTCGCCGGCGGGCTCCCCGGTGGCGGCGTCCCAGGTCTTCACCGCCCCCGACCCGTCGGCGGTCAGGACGCGGTCCCCGTCCGGGGTGAAGGCGAGGGCGGACACGTCGCCGGCGTGCCCCGGGAGCCGCGCGACCGGCTGCCACTCCGGGACCGTGAGGACGCGCACCGTGTCGCCGGCGGCGAGCGCCAGCCACCGGCCGCACGGGCTGAACACGGCCCGGCGGGCGACCGGGAGGTGCTTCACCAGTTCCCCGGCGTCGGCGTCCCAGACGGCGACGCGCCGGGCGTCGTGGGCCACGACCCAGTTCCGCGTCGGGTGCGCCGAGACGCCGTGGACGCGGTCGTCGCCGAGCTGCCACTGCCGGACCGTCGCCCCGCGCCCGTCCCAGACCCGGACGGCGTTCGAGCGGTCGGCGGAGACGATGCGGCCGTCGGCGAGGACGGCGACGTGTTCGACCCAGTTCTCGTGCCCGGCCAGGGGGTTCGGCGCGGCGCGGCGGAGCGCGTCGAGGTACTTCCACTCCCACCCGCGGGCCGCCTCCGGGCACTGGTCGAGGAGGTGCCACGCCTGCGGCAACTGGTTCGCCGCCACCAGTCGCCCGGCCGACGCGACGCGCTCCAGGTAGAGCGAGTGCTGCTCGCGGGCGAGGGCGTCGGTGAGCTTGTAGCGCAGCGCGCACTCGCGCAGGTACGCCTCGTTCGTCTCGCGCTGCTTCGCCTGGATCTGGGCGTTGCTCTCGGCGAGCACGACGACCGACAGCACCAGCGCCGCGGCCGTGACGACCCCCATGCCGGCGACGACCGGGTGCTGCCGCGCCCACCGCCAGGCGTGCTCCCAGCTCCGCGTCGGGCGGGCCAGCACCGCCCGCCCGGTCCGCCAGCGCTCCAGGTCGGCGGCCAGCTCCAGCGCCGTCGCGTACCGGCGGACCGGCTCCTTCTCCAGGCACTTCAGGCAGACCGTTTCCAGGTCGCGCGGGACCGCCGGGTTGACGGCCGAGGGTCGGGGCGGCGGGTCGTTGGCGGCCTGCTCCAGTGTCGAGAGCGGGGTCGCGCCGCGGAACGGCGGCCGCCCGGTGAGCTGGTGGTACAGCACCGCCCCGAGCCCGTACACGTCGGCCGCGACCGTCACCTCCTTCGGCGCCCGCGCCTGCTCGGGGGCCATGTACGCCGGCGTCCCGACCACCGCTGCAGTCAGGGTGCGCGGGGCGGACGGGTCGAACCGGCCGGCGAGGCCGAAGTCGGCGACGTGCGGCC
>JAFKFQ010000345.1 GCA_017308215.1 bacterium
GAGCCGACCCAAGCCCGGAGGGCGCCTTCCGTAGCTCGGAGCGACCTACGGCGACAAGCCGACACTGCCCCCGGTTGCACTTGCCCCTGCCGTCTCGGCTTCTGGTATAACATCTAAACAGCCGCCCCCGCGCAAGGACCGTGCCATGCACATCCGCGACATCTTCGCCCAACACCAGACCACATTCAGTTTCGAGTTCTTCCCCCCCAAGACCGACGAGGCGAGCGAGGAGCTTTTCCGCAACATCGCCGCCCTCCAAGCGCTCCAGCCGTCGTTCGTGTCGGTGACGTACGGCGCCGGCGGCTCGACCCGCGACCGCACCCACGACCTCGTCGTCCGCATCCAGAAGGAGACAAGCCTCACCGCGGTGTCGCACCTCACCTGCGTCTGCCACTCGCTCGACGAGATGACCGCGATCCTCGACCGGTACGCGGCCAGCGGGATCAAGAACGTGCTGGCGCTCGGCGGCGACCCGCCCAAGACGATGGCGGACTACGACCGCATGAAGGACGCCTTCCAGTACGCCGACCAGCTGGTGCGGTTCATCCGCAGCCGGACGAACGCGCCGGACCGGCGCGGGTTCGGCGTCGGCGTGGCCGGGTTCCCGGAGGGGCACCCGGGCTGCCCGAACCGGCTCAAGGAGATGGACTACTTGAAGGCGAAGGTGGACGCCGGCGCCGACTACATCTGCACCCAGCTGTTCTTCGACAACCGCGACTTCTACGACTTCCGCGAGCGGTGCGAACTGGCCGGCATCAAGGTGCCGATCGTCGCCGGCGTCATGCCGGTCGGGAGCAAGCACGGGATGGTGCGGATGGCCGAGCTGGCACTGGGGGCGAAGATCCCTGCGAAGCTGCTGAAGGCGGTCGGCCGGTGCGCCGACGACGACGCGGTGGCGCGGGTGGGGACGCACTGGGCGACGGAGCAGTGCCGCGACCTGCTCGACCACGACGTCCGCGGCATCCACTTCTACACGCTCAACAAGTCCGACGCGACCCGGCAGATCTACCAGAACCTCGGCGTCGCCGACTCGGCGGCGCTGCGGGCGGGGTGACGCGGCCTACCCCCCGCCGACCGGCACCCGGGCCACACGGAAGCCCAGGTTGAAGTGCCGGAAGCCGGGCGCGCCGTTGTCCCGGAACGCGGCCGTGCAGGCGGACGCGGAGAAGTCCCAGCAACCGCCCCGGGTGACCCGGGCCGGGGTGCCGTCGGCCGCCGGCTCGGCGTCGGCACACCACTCGTGAACGTTCCCGTGGAGGTCGAATGCCCCCAGGCGGTTGGCCTCGTACGAGCCCACCCGGCACGTCCGCTGCTGGGCCGTGTTGAAGTTCGCCGACTCCGGCAGCAGCACGTTCTTCGGCCGGGCGAAGTAGTAGTCGAAAGCGCTGTCCGCCCGATCCGCCATCGGCCCGCCCCGGCACGCGTACTCCCACTCCGCCGCCGTCGGCAACCGGTAGACCCAGCCCGATTCCTTCTCCCTCCGGTTGAGCCGCTCGACGAACACCTGGCAGTCGTCCCACGACACGCTCTCGACCGGGAACCACTTCAGGTCGGCGTCGGGGACGTCCTTCACCGCGTCCGCGCCGCCGCCGGCGCGCGAGAAGTGGCTGGGGTTCTCGCCCATGACCGCCTCCCAGTCGGCTTGCGCGACCTCGTACCTGCCGAGGTAGAAGTCGGCCGGGATTTCCACCTCGGCGTCACCCGGGCGGTCCTTGCCCCCGCCCAGCCACGCCCTGCCCTTGGGCACAAGCACGAACCGCATGCCGACGCCGTTCGTGAACGTGGGCGGTAGCGGTTCCGGCCCGGGTGCGGCCGCCGCCGGCGGCCCGGGGGGCGGGGCCGTTACCCCGGCCCCGGTACCGGTCGCCGCCCGGGGCGAGGGTAGCAGGTTGGTCACCCCGGCAAACTCGATCACGGCGAGTACGACCGCGGGGAGCAACAGGACGGCCGCCGCCACCCATTTCCGTCGCCCCGAAGGGTGCGCCGTGCGGCGGGGAATGCGGGAATAATCCTTGAGCTTCGCGTGAACCTTCAGTTGCGCCTCGCAGTCCGCGAGAACGTCGGCCACTTCGCGCGCCGACTGGTAGCGGCCGGCGGGTGCTTTCGCGTGCAGCTTCGAGATGACGTTGCATAGCCACGGCGGCGTCTCGGGGATGACCTCGCGGATCGGCCGGGGCGTGTCCTCGGCGACGCGCTTCAGCACCGCGACCGTGTTGTTGGCGCGGAACGGCGGGTGGCCGGCGGCCATCGTGTAGAGCACGCTGCCGAGGCTGAACAGGTCGGAGCGGGTGTCGAGGGTGTCGCCCCGGGCCTGCTCCGGGCTCATGAACGTCGGCGTGCCGGCGATGATCCCGCTCTGCGAGGTGCTGGCGTCGTCGACGGCCCGGGCGAGGCCGAAGTCGGTGATCTTCACCCGGTGCTGCCCGCCCTCGAGGAGCAGGTTCCCCGGTTTGATGTCGCGGTGGATCAGGTCGTTCGCGTGCGCCGCGGCCAGCCCCTCGGCGACCTGGCGGCCGATCCGGACGACCTCGGCCGCGTCGAGCGGGCCGGTGCGGGTGAGGCGCTGCTGGAGCGTCTCGCCCGGGATGAACTCCATCACCAGGTACGGCAGCGGCTGCTCGCCGACCTCGTACACGTGCACCACGTTCTCGTGCCGCACCTGGGCCGACGACCGGGCCTCGCGCAGGAACCGCTTGCGGGCCGGCGACGTGGCGGCCAGTTGCGGGGCCAGCATCTTCACCGCGACGACCCGCTGGAGCACGTCGTCGAACGCCCGGAGCACGATCCCGAACGCGCCCTTCCCGACCACCTGCAGCACCTCGTAGTGCCCGATCCGGCCGAGCGAGTCGGGCCGCCCCGGCGGGGCCAGGAACGTCAGCGCGGCGTCGGGGTCGCCGTCCGCCTCGCCGGCCGCGCCCGCCCCCGTGCTCGGGGCGTAGACGCGGGTGGCGGCGTGCGCCGGGTCCGGCGGCTCGACGACCGGGGTGCCGAGGAAACTGCCGGCCGCGTCGTGCGACTGCAGCAGCGCCTCGACCTTCGCCCGCAGGGCGGGGTCGCCGCCACAGGCCGCGTCGAGGAACGCCGCGCGGGCCGGGGCGGGCTGGTCGAGGGCGGCGACGAAGATGTCTCGTTCGGTCATCGCGGCGATTCCGGCGGGTTCGGCTGAGTTCGCGGTGCAGCCACGCCCGGGCGAACGCCCACACCCGGTCGGCCGTCCGCGGGGCGACGCCGACGGCCCGCGCCGCCTCCGGTATGGAGAGCCCGGCGAAGTAGCGGAGCTCGACCAGCCACGCCGCCTGGGGGTCTTCGGCCGCCAGCCGGGTCAGCGCCGCGTCGAGGGCGACCAGGTCGTGCCGCGGGTCCGGGGCCGCGACGGGGTCGGCGCCGAGGTCGACGCGGGCGCGGCCGCCGCCGTGCTTGGCGCTCTGTTTCCGGCGGGCGGTGTCGACGAGAATGCGGCGCATGGCCTCGGCCGCCGCGGCGAAGAAGTGCCCGCGGTTCTCCCACCGGGCCTCGTCGCGCGAGCCGACCAGCCGCAGGTACGCCTCGTGGACGAGGGCCGTCGGCTGGAGGGTGTGGTCGGGCGATTCGGCGGCCATCCGCGCGCCGGCGAGTTGGCGCAGCTCGTCGTAGACGAGCGGCAGCAGGTCGGCGGCGGCGCGCCGGTCGCCGGCCGCCGCCGCGTCGAGTAACCGGGTGACGTCGGACATGCCGGCGAGTCTATGCCGAACCGACCGCGCCTGCCAACGGAAAGCCGCCGGCGGGAACCCGGGAAAAGCGGACGCCCGCCCGGCCCGGTCCGGCTACAACGGAGGGGTAGTCGCCGCACCGCGCCGGACCCGCGCCCCACGCGTACCGGCCGCCTCTCCCGCCCCGGCCGCCCCCCGGGTTCGGACGACGTACACCCGCTTCCCCCACGCTGGTGCCGCATGCGCCTCCTTCCCGCCCTCCTCCTGCCGCTCCTGCTCACCATCCCGACCGCCGCCCGACCACCCGAGCCGCGCAAGGCGGTCGAGGCCGCCAACGGCATGGTCGTGTGCGTCTCGCCGCCGGCCGCCGGGGTCGGCGTCGCCATTTTGAAGAAGGGCGGGAACGCGGTCGACGCGGCCGTCGCGGTCGCGTTCGCAATGGCGGTGACGTGGCCCGAGGCGGGGAACATCGGCGGCGGCGGGTTCATGATGGTCGCGCCGCCGGGCAAGGCGCCGACGTGCGTCGAGTACCGCGAGACCGCCCCCGCCGCCGCCGGCCCCACGCTCTTCGCCGACGGCCGCGTGACGGCGTACAGCCACAAGGCGTCCGGCGTGCCGGGCACGATCCGCGGGCTGGCGCTGGCGCACGGCAAGTACGGCAAGCTCCCGTGGAAGGACGTGGTGATGCCGGCCGTGGAGATGGCCGAGAAGGGGTTCACGGTCACGGAGGGGCTGTCGTGGAGCATCGCCTGGGTGCTCGCCAGCCCGACGACGACGAACGCCGAGTTCCACCGCGTCTACGACAAGCCGGGCGGCGGGCGCTGGGAGACGGGCGACACGATGAAGCTCCCCGACCTCGGCCGCACCCTGCGCCTCGTCGCCGAGAAGGGCGCCGACGAGTTCTACACCGGCGAGCCGGCCGACAAGCTCGCCGCCGAGATGAAGGCCGGCGGTGGGATCATGACGAAGGACGACCTCGCCAAGTACCAGGCGAAGGAACGCACGCCCGTTAAGACGACGTTCCGCGGGCACGACGTGTACGGCCCGCCGCCGCCGTCGAGCGGCGGCACCGGCGTCGCGCTGATGCTCAACATCCTCGAAAACTTCGACCTGAAGAAGATGGGCCGCTGGTCGCCGGAGGCGAACCACCTCATCATCGAGGCGATGCGCCGGTCCTACGCCGACCGCGCCCGCCACCTCGGCGACCCGGACTTCACGACCATCCCGCCGCACCTGACGACGAAGGAGTACGCCAAGAAGCTCGCCACCGGCATCGACCCCACGAAGGCGACCCCGAGCGCGACCGTGGCGCCCGAAATCCCGCTCGCCGGCGAGGGGGACAGCACCACGCACTTCAGCGTGATCGACAAGGACGGCATGGCGGTGAGCAACACCTACACCCTGGAGCACTCCTACGGCAACCGCGTGGTCGTGCGCGGCGGCGGGTACGTACTCAACAACGAGATGACCGACTTCAACCCGGTGCCGGGGGTGACGACGAAGACCGGCCAGATCGGCACGAAGGCGAACCTCGTCGGGCCGGGGAAGCGGATGCTGAGTTCGCAGTCGCCGACCATCGTGATGAAGGACGGCAAGCCGGTACTGCTGACCGGCAGCCCGGGCGGGCGGACGATCATCAACACCTCGCTGTGCGTGGTGCTGAACGTGGTCGAGTTCGGGATGCCGGTGCAGGAAGCCGTGGACGCGCCGCGGTGGCACCACCAGTGGTTCCCGGACGTGGCCCGGTTCGAGGGCTTCTCGGCGCACCCGGACCTGGTGCAGGGGCTCACGAACATGGGCCACCGGATCAGCCCGTCGCGCCAGGGCGACGCGCACAGCATCTGGGTGGACCTGCGCACCGGCCGCTTCCACGGCGCCGCCGACCGGCGGATCGAGGGGAAGGCGTTGGGGTTCTGAGCCGGCGAACGGCCGGCGTGAGCCGGCGAGTCATTGGTACGGGTGCCATCAGAGAAGACCGGAGACACAACGAGCCGCGACCGCAAGAGAACGGCTACCGAACCCGGCTTCGTCGGCGGCGCGGCCCGTGGGGCGATAGCGAGTCCGTGAAGGCACGAGTACCAGCGACCAGCCGGCTCACGCCGGCCGTTCGCCGGGATGGGGTGCGGCAGCATACCAACCCGTACAATGTCCCGACGACGCGGAGGACCAATGATGCGGACGGCGAGCGCGTT
This sequence comes from bacterium, assembly GCA_017308215.1. GTDB lineage: Bacteria > Planctomycetota > Planctomycetia > Gemmatales > Gemmataceae > Urbifossiella. Next base: position 5,882 of record JAFKFQ010000345.1, read on the forward strand.
TGCGGCGGTTGCGGTGCTGGTCGGCCTGCTCGGATACGGGGCGACGGCGCAGAACCCGGCGGCGAAGGCCGAGGTGACCCAGAAGGAGGTCCGGGCCGACGAGCTCGTGGCCGCCGTCAAGGCGCACAAGGACAAGGTCGTGGTCGTGGACTTCTGGGCGACGTGGTGCGGTCCGTGCGTCAAGAAGTTCCCGCACCTCGTCGAGATGCACAAGAAGCACGCCGCCAAGGGGCTCGTGTGCGTGTCCGTGGACATGGGCAGGCTCGGGAACTTCGACGGCGCCAAGTCGCTGGAGTTCCTGAAGAAGCAGGCGGCGACGTTCCCGAACTTCGCCGCCGCCGACCCGGACAAGGACGGCGACGCGCTCGAGAAGGCGTTCGGCGAGGACTTCCGACTGCTGCCGTACATGGTCATCTACGACCGCGGCGGGCGGCCGGTGTGGAACTCGGCGGCGAAGGAGAACCTGGACGCCACCCCCGCCCAGGTCGAGGCGAAGGTGGTCGAGCTCCTGGCGAAGTAACACAACCCCGGCGGAGGGCGGCCGATGCGGACGTGGGTGCTGGCTGCGGTCGTCGCGGCCGTGGTAGTCGCCGGGTGTGGTGCGCCGGCCGAGCCGACCGACGGCGGGCGGCCGGAGGCCAGCCCGGACGAGGTAAAGGTGTCCGACGCCACCTTCGCCACCCTCGACGCGGCGATCAAGGCGCACAAGGGCGACGTAGTGCTGGTGGACTTCTGGGCGACGTGGTGCGGGCCGTGCGTGAAGTCGTTCCCGCACCTGGTGAAGTTGCACCGCCGGTACGCCGACCGCGGGCTGCGGTGCATCTCCGTCAGCATCGACAAGCCGGACGCCGACGTGCAGGTGCTCGGATTCCTGCGCGAAAAGCGGGCGGGGTTCCAGAACTTCCACTGGAAGACGTGGGGCCGCGAGCTGCAGGAGTTCCAGGAGGCTTTTAACTTCGACGGCAGCATCCCGCACATGGTCGCGTTCAACCGCGCCGGCGAGCGCGTCTGGGACAGCAACTCACAGGACCTGTCCGACGCCGCGAAGGACGAACTCGTCAAGAACCTCGTCACCGCGAACTGAGCCCGCGCGGTGCGTCATCGGTGTCGGGTATGAATCCCGACGTGGCGAAGGGCCGTCGCGTTGCTCCGGGCCGTACTCAGCTGCCCGACGGCGCGATGGCCGAGCCGACGAAGGAGAAGGTGCTGTTGGCGTTGCTGCCGAGGGTCGTCACGGCGGCGATGCACACGACGATGATCAGGGCCAGCATGACGGCGTACTCGACC
>JAFKFQ010000346.1 GCA_017308215.1 bacterium
GCGCGCCTGTTCGCACGGATGCCGGTTCGCGGGCTCACCGGCGAGCAACTGTACGACAGCCTCCGCACCGCCGCGGGTCTCCCGCCGGAACGTGCCGACACCGGCCGCGGGCTCGGGCTCGACGGGCGGAAACGGTTCGCCGCGCAGTTCCTCGTCGGGCGGCCGATCGAGGCCGAGCGGTCGGTCACGCAGGCGCTGGCGATGATGAACGGCCGCGTCACCGCCGACCTCGCCGACCCGGCCAAGAACCCGACGCTTGCCGGCGCCGCCGGCGCCCCGTTCCTCGACACGAGGGAGAAGGTCGAGACGCTGTTCCTCGCCGCCCTCGGCCGCGCCCCGACGTACCGCGAGTCGGGGGCGATGATCGCACACGTCGAGGCCGCGGCTGACCGTGGGCGGGCGCTCGGCGACGTGTTCTGGGCGCTCGTCAACAGCACCGAGTTCAACACCAACCACTGACCCCCACAGGGTTCCCGCCATGCCCCGCTCGTTCCGCCCGTCGCGCCGCGACTGGCTCCGGCTGTCGGCCGTCGGCGCCGCCGGCGTGTCGCAGTCCGGCTGGCTCGGCGCGCTCGCGGCCGACGCCCCCGCCGACCCGCGGCGGCACAAGTCGGTCATCCTGCTGTGGATGAACGGCGGCCCGGCGACCATCGACCTGTGGGACTTGAAGCCCGGCCACGAGAACGGCGGGCCGTTCCGCGAGACGGGCACCGCCGTGCCCGGGCTGCGCGTCAGCGAGCACCTGCCGAACCTGGCGACGCGGGCGCGGGAGTTGGCGGTCGTGCGCTCGATGGCGACCCGCGAGGGCGACCACCAGCGGGCGCGCGTCGTCGGCCTCACCGGGTACACGCCGCAGGGCGCGATCCAGTTCCCGTCGATCGGCTCGGCCGTCGCCCACGAGTTCGACGACCCGACCGCCGACCTGCCCGGGTTCGTCAGTATCGGCGGTCGGGCCGGTGACGTCGGCGGCGGGTTCCTCGGGCCGCGGTTCGCGCCGCTGGTCGTCGGCGGGAACCGGTTTGGCCCTGGCGCCCCGGCCGCGGACCTGCGCGTGCCCGACCTCGACCTGCCCCCCGGTGTGACCGCCGACGCGCACGCCCGGCGGATGAACCTGCTCGGCGAGGTGGAGCGCGAGTTCACCCCGGGCCGCGGGAACCCGGTCGCCGAGACGATCCGCGCCGCCACCGACCGCGCCGTTCGGCTGATGCGCCCCGAGGCGGCGGCCGCGTTCCGGCTCGACGACGAGCCCGCCCGGCTCCGCGACTCCTACGGCCGCGGCCCGTTCGGCCAGGGATGCCTCCTCGCCCGCCGGCTGGTCGAGCGCGGGGTGGCGTTCGTCGAGGTCTCGCTCGACGGGTGGGACACGCACCAGAACAACTTCGACCGGGTGCGCGAGCTCTCCGGCGCGCTCGACACCGGGTTCGCCGCGCTGCTCGCCGACCTGAAAGACCGCGGGCTGCTCGACTCGACGCTGGTCGTGTGCCAGGGCGAGTTCGGTCGCACCCCGCGGATCAACGGTCAGTCCGGGCGCGACCACTGGCCGGCGTCGTGGGCGGCGGTGCTGGCCGGGGCCGGGATCAAGGGCGGGCAAGCGGTCGGCCGCACGAGCGCCGACGGTACCGCGGTCGAGACCGCGCCGACCCGCACCCCGGACCTCATCGCTACGGTCGTAAGGGCGATCGGCCTCGACCCGATGAAGCAGAATATGTCGAACGTCGGCCGCCCGATCCGCCTCGCCGACCCGGCCGCCAAGCCGATCCAGGAGTTGCTGTGACCCGCACCCTTCTCGGCGCGCTGGCGTTCGCGTCCGCGGTCGGCCTGTCGCCCGCAACGGACCCGCCGGTAAAGGCCGACGCGCCGCTCGAACTCGCGCTCGTCGGTGCCGACAAGCTCGACCGCGTCGAGGTCCGCGTCGCGGTGGACGGCGTGCCGGTGCCGGCCGTCTGGGCCGAGACGTTCACGAAGCTGTCCGCCTACTTCGACCGCAACGCCGACGGCTCCCTCGACGCGCCCGAGGCCGCCCGCCTGCCGGCGGCCCGGGCGCTGCGGCTGGCAATGGGGAACGGGTTCACGCCGCCGGTCGGCGCCGCGCCGGCGTTCGCCGAGCTCGACCGCGACGGCGACGGCCGGGTCACGCCGGCCGAGCTCGCGGCGTACTACCGCGTGAACGGCGTCGGCGACGTGTTGGTCGGCGTCGGCCGCCTCCCCGCGGGGCCGGCGCTCACCGCGGCGCTGCTCAAGCACCTCGACACCGACGGCGACGGCAAGGTGGTCGGGACGGAGTGGCGCGCCGCGGCCGACGCGCTGCGGAAGCTCGACAGGAACGACGACGAGCTGGTCGGCGCCGGCGAGCTGGTGCCGACGGCGGTCTACCCGGGCGCGGCGGGGACGGTGCTGCTCACACCGCCGACCGCCGGCGCGGCACCGCCCGACGTGGTGGCGCAACTGCCACTCGTTCTCCTTCCGGCCGACGTAAAGGACTCGCACTGGGCGGCGGAACTGGCACGGCGGAGCCCGCGGCTCAAGCCCGACGACCCCGCCGCGTGGCGGGTGCGGGCGCCGGCGGCGCGCTGGGACATCAACCTCACCGACGGGCCGGCGCGGTTCGCGTTCGCCGGCGCCGTTCGGATCGACGGGTGGGCCGCGGCCGGCGGCGTGGCCGAGGTGCGGGACGCGGCCCGCAAGCAGATCGCCGGCGAACGCGACGCGCCCGCGCCGAAGTCGAAGAAGGGCCGCGGCGCCGGCGGGCTCGGGTGGCTCGTTGCGGTCGCCGACCGCAACGGCGACGGTGACCTCGATCAGACCGAACTCGACGCCTGGCTCGACCTCCAGGCACAAGTCGCTCGCGGCCAAGTGCTGCTGACGGTCCTCGACGGCGCCGGGCTGTTCGAGTTCCTCGACACCGACCACGACGGCGCGCTGTCGGTGCGCGAGCTGCGCGGCGCGTGGGACCGGCTGGCCGCCGCCGGGTGCGTGACCGCCGGTGCGTTCGACGCGGCAAAACTGCCGCGCGGGTCGCTCGCGGCGGCGAGCCGCGGCTATCCGAAGACGCTCGCGGCCCGTGCCCGCAGCGGCCCGGCGTGGTTCCAGGCGATGGACCGGAACAGCGACGGTGACGTCTCCCGGCGCGAGTTCACCGGCCCGGCCGACGTGTTCGACCGTCTTGACCGCGACCGCAACGGCTTGCTCAGTCCCGACGAAGTCGAACGAGTGACTCCAAGGTAGTGACGGAGGTAGTGGGCCATTGGCAGGGATGTCGGTAACCACCGGGCACGCCCTCGCCCCCGGTGCAGTGCCGCCCCCATCGCTCGCAACAGGCCCACCCGACCCGCCCCCCCGACCCTCCGCCGTTGAGGGGAATTGGCGGCTCGTTGCCACCCCGAGGACGGGGCCGGCCCCCGACCCGACCAAGAATCGGACCTGCCAGTTGCTCGGCGGGCGGACGCGCCCCAAAGCCACCGCTCGGGTGACCGGGGTGTCCCGGTCGCGGCTCCAGGGGTTCGTCAATGCCTCATACCGGGACGCCCCGCACCACCTGGGCCGCTCCAAAAAAGTCCGGCCTGCGGGTGACCGCGGCGGTAGTGGCCCTAGTGGTGGCACAAGTTGTAGAGCCGGATGACGTACCAAAGTGCTCCGAGGTGGTTCCTGGGGCACTTGGAGAACGACCGCGTCTTTCGGACGAACCGGGCACACCGCTGGCGGAGGGTGAGCCAGAACCGCTCGACGTGGGCGGTCCGCCCGGAGTCCTTGCCCACGGCCCGGTGTTGGGCAGCCGGGAGGGCCACCTGGTACGCCGCCAGGACGTCGGTGAGCACCGTGGACCCGGTCCGGTACGCCTTCGGGACGGCGTCCCGCAGCCGCCGGGCGGTCCCCGACGGCCATCGCGAGGGCGCGTCGGGGTGCGCGCGTCGAGGGCCACCCAGACCCAGCGGATGTCGACCTTCGAGCCGACGAGGCTCCAGGGCTCGTCGGCCTCGATCACGACCGGAGAGACCTTTCTGGGGGCGGCCCGGGGTGGTGTGGGGTGCCCTCCCGGTACAAGGCGTGGACGAACCCCT
>JAFKFQ010000347.1 GCA_017308215.1 bacterium
CGTCGCGGGTGAAGGCCCCTGGTGCGGAGGCGCAGCCGCTGATGACGTGGCCCGAGGGAAACGCGCAGCTGATCCGCCACCTCGCCGACACCGCGAAGGAGCAGCTACAGCCCGGCTGGGCCGCCGCCGACGTGCGGCCGACGGAGCGCGGTGTCGAGGTGGTAGCGGTGTCGCACGACGGGAGCCGTGTGCGCGGGTTGCGGGCGGGGCGGGTCGTCGTGGCGACGCCGCAGTACGTGGCGCGGCAGCTCGTGGCGCCGCTGCGCGAGCGGCCGCAGCCGGCGCGGCTGGCGTTCACCTACGGCGCGTGGCTCGTCGCCAACCTGCACCTGAGCGACCGACCAGCGAGTCTCGGTGTGCCGCTCGCGTGGGACAACGTGCTGTACGAGAGCCCGTCGCTCGGGTACGTGGTGAACACGCACCAGCGCGGCGCCGACCACGGGCCGACGGTGTGGACGTACTATCTCCCGTTCACCGACGCCGACCCTCGGGCGGCGCGGGCACGACTCTTGTCGATGACGCGCGACGAGTGCGCGGAGGCGGTGCTGGCGGACCTGCGCATGGCACACTCGGACCTGCGCCGGCTGGTGACGCGCCTCGACGTGGTGCGCTGGGGGCACGCGATGGTGCGCCCGGTGCCCGGATTCGTATGGGGAGACGATCGGCGGCGGGCGGCGGAGCCGGTGGGGCGCATCCACTTCGCCGGCGCCGACCTGAGCGGCGTGCCGATCTTCGAGGAGGCGCTGTACCACGGCGCGCGGGCGGCGGACGAGGTGATCGGGTGACCGGGCGAACGGCCGGCGTGAGCCGGCTGGTCGTTGCGCCAGGCGCGTGGGCGGGAATTCGGTGACGCCACGAGCCGCGACCGCCAGGGAGCGGCTGCCGAACGGCCCCGAGTCGATCACGGAAGAACGGTTCGACGGCCGCTCCCTGGCGGTTGCGGTTCGTGGGGTGGTTGATCTACCCTGTCGGCACCTGCACCAACGACCAGCCGGCTCACGCCGGCCGTTCGCCTTCACACCGGTTGCTTCTCGGGGTGCAGGTACACGAAGCTCTTCCCGAGCCGGCCGCCGTAGTTCCCGGCCGAGATCGTCAGCAGGTCCGGCGTGTCCTTCGCGGCGGCGATCGCGGCCTGGGTCGCGGCAGCGATCGTCGGCAGGTCGCGGCCGTTGATGATGATCTCCTGTACGCTCACCACCCCTGCCGGCAGCTTGCTCTGCTCGCCCAGCGCGTCACGCAGCGTCGGGCAGTATTCGGCGTAGGTGCTGGCGATGGCGAACTTGTACTTGCTCCCCGCCTTCGAGCCGCTGCCGGCCACGCCGCCCGGGAACGGTAGGATCACGCCGGGCGTCAGCGCGGCGGCGGCGGCGGCGCGGGTCGCGGCTTCGAGCGCGCCGTCGGCGGTGGCGCCGAAGAACCACAGGTTCCCGCCCATCAGTCCGTCGGCCCACCCGCACCGGCGCTCGATCACGAACTCGCCGCTGAGGATCGGCACCACCCAGCAGCGGCGGTCGTGGCGGTCGGCGGCGTACTGGTGGCCGTCGCCGAAGTACGACACCTTCCGCCCCAGCGGGAACCACTTCTCGTCCGCCGGCAGCACGTTGAACGCCGCCGTCGTCGGGCACGTCAGCACGTTCTGGCACACGCGCACCAGCACCGAGCGCTCCAGCTTCTGCTCGCGGTCTTTCCAGAAGCGCGGGACGTGGAACTGCACGATCGCGCCGGGACGGCCGTCCGGCGTCTGGGACGGATCGACGTACACGTCGAGCCCCGCCTCGCAGTCGCACAGGATGGCAGAGCTGGCGTTGCCGGTGGCGGCGTGAACGGCGTGGTCGAGCCAGGTGCGGTCGCGGGCGGTGACGAGGACGCTAGAGTAGATACTGCGGAACGCCTCGGCATACGTGTCGTCGATCGTGGCCGGCATGAACGGGCTCCGGGGCGGAAGGGCAAGGTGATTGTCCGCATCGCCGGGGGACGGTCAACCGCGAACGCGCGGTTCGTTCGGGCGGCCCTCATCGGTTCCAGGAGACGGGCGTACCCCGTCCCCGAAATAGTGCGTCAATATAAATAATGTCTGTTCGATCGATGCCAGGGGCGATGCAGACCGTTCTGTGCCTGATTATCGCGCGGTAATTCGGCTCGATTGCCTAGTTCATAGGCTTCCGTGCGGGCGGCGTTGGATTCCTGATCTGATGGGCCAATTTTTTTCGCTGGTGGAAGTCGTTTTTCTGCCACGAGTTAAGCTTGTAACACAAACTGCCTGCTCGGATCGCAGGCCGAATGGCACCGACTCTGCTTTAACCTCATTCGGCGAGAGCCTGACACCGCACGGTCAACCGTCTGAGGGGAGAGGCAGACGGTTGGCCGTGCGGTTCGTCGTTTCTTGCTCGCCAAATCCCAGCTACTCGTGATCCTGCCAGACATCCGGGCGACCGGCCGGCGCGAGCCAGCTGATCGTTGGTCCAGACACCTGACGCAACCACCAGCCGGCTCGCGCCGGCTGGTCGCCCGGGAGGGCGACGGTGGGTACTACGCCCCCACACCCACAAACGGGTTCGTTCGCTTCTCGTGCCCCACGGTCGTCGTCGGGCCGTGCCCCGGGTACACGACCGTGTCCGCCGGCAGCGGCCACAGCACGCGCTCGATGTGGTGCTTCAGCGTCTCGAAGCTGCCGCCGGGGAAATCGGTCCGCCCGACGCTCCCGCGGAACAGCACGTCGCCGCCCAACACCGTGATCGGCGCCGTCTCGCGGATCACATAAACGACGTGCCCCGGCGAGTGCCCCGGCGCGTCGAACACCTCCAGTTCGATCCCCGCCACCGTCACGCGCTCGCCCTCGGTCACCAACCGGTCGGCCGGCGGGCTAGTGACCGGCATTCCGAACGGGCCGCTCAGGTTCAGGTCGGCGTCGGTGAGCATCGCCGCATCGCCGAGGCCGATCAGGATGGGGGCGTCCGGGAACGCCTTCTTCAGCGCCGCGTTGCCGGCCATGTGGTCGACGTGCCCGTGCGTGCAGACGATCGCCGCGAGTGTGAGGTTCCGCTCGGCGAGCACCTCCAGGATCAATTCCGGCTCGAACCCCGGGTCGATGACGAACGCCTCGGCGCCGCCGTCGCGCCAGACGACGTAAGAGTTCTCGGCGAACGGCTGCGACTCGACGGTGAGAATCTGGATCGACACGGCGGCCCCACCCGATACTGGTACGGTCCCTCTCCGCCGGGTTACTGTACATGGACCTCGCCAAGTACGCCGCGAAGTTCGACCCGACCGAGGCGTTCCGCCAACTCGCCGACCCGGACCCGGCCGTGCGCCTGGTCGGGGCGAAGTGGGTGGAGAAGCAGTCGCGCGGGGCGGTGAACAACTTCACCGAGCCGTGGCTGAAGGACGTGGCGACGATGAGCCGACTCCTGCCGCTCCTCGCCGACCCGGACGAGCTCGTCGTCGAGGAGCTGACCGGGGCGGTGAACATGATCGTGTCGCGGTACCGGAAGGACGCCCGCGCCATGCCGCCGGCGGTCAAGTTGGTCAGCAGCACGCGGAAGAACACCCGCCTCCGCGCCGCCCTGATCCTGACGAACTTCCCCGACCCGGCGCTGGCCGACGTACTCCTCCCGCTGTTCACCGACCCGGACAAGCAGGTGCGGGCGATCGTCATGAAGGAGACGGCCAACGAGGTGTTGAGCTGGCCGGCGGACCTCCAGGAGCGGACGCGGCAGGCGGCGCTGGCGCGGCTGGCGGACCGGGCGGCGGAGGTCCGGGCGGCGGCGGCGACGCTACTCATCACCGTGGGGACGGCGGCGGACGTGCCGACGCTGAAAGCGGCGCTGAAGACGATGGAGGGGCACAACTACCGCCAGGACTTCCGCGAGTCGATCGGGCTGTTGGAGGCGGCACTGAAGCGCAAGCGCTAGTGGAGTCTCATTCGGTTCCTTGGTAATGGGTGGTTGGTCCCGAATAATGGGTCATGAAACCACCCCTGTTCGTTCGCGACTTCACCGACCCGGAGCGCCAGGCGATCCGCGCCGGACTCCGGAGTCGAGAAGCGTTCACGCTCCG
>JAFKFQ010000348.1 GCA_017308215.1 bacterium
CCCCGACGGCCCGCTCCCCGACCTGCCGCCGCTCCCCCCGCCGGACCGCCGCCCGCTCCTCACCCTCGACGCCGGCGGGCACACTGCTCTCGTCAAGAACGTGTTCCTCACCCCGGACGGCGCCCGGGTCATCACCGTCGGCGAGGACAAGGCCGTCCGGTTCTGGGAGGTCGCCACCGGGGCGTGCGTCAACACCGTGCGCGTGCCGGCCGCCCCGGGCCAGGAGGGGATGCTGTTCGCCGCCGCGCTGGCACCCGACGGGAAGACGTTCGCCGTCGGCGGGTTCCCGCTCGGCGGCGGCAAGGCCGGCGTCCCCGTCTACCTGCTCGACGCCGACACCGGGGCGCTCGCCCGCGTCCTGACCGGGGCGCGGAACGTCACCTACGCCCTCGACTTCTCCCCGGACGGGAAGCGGCTCGCTGTCGGCTGCGCGGACGGGCACGTCCAGGTGTTCGACCTGGCCTCGGGCACCGCGGTGATGACCGGCAAGCACGCCGGCACGGTGCGCGAGGTCCGCTTCCACCCGACACTCCCGCGGCTCGCCACCGTCGCGTCCGAGAAGGCGGTCGCGGTGTGGGACGCGACGAACGCCGCCCGGCCGCTCGCCGCCCTGCGGCAACTCCCCGAGGTCGGGCCGAACTCGGTGGACTGGGCGCCCGACGGCAAGAGCCTGGCCGTCGGCTGCACCAGCGGCGAGGTGCTGGTCCTCGACCCGGAGCTGCGCCCGGTCCGGGCCGTACCGCCGGGGCGCGAGAAGGGCTCGCCGATCCAGGTCGTCCGCCTCCGGTTCCTCCCGAACGGCAAGGAGGTGGTGTACGGCGGCGTGGTGTTCGGCGGGTGGGCCGGGGTCATCGACATCGAGACCGGTGCCCGGCGGGACATCGACAAGCACGCCAACACGGTGATGGCGGTGAACCGGTCCCGCGACGGGGCGTTGGCCGTGTCCGCCGGCGGCGAGGACAACGAGGCGCTCGTCTGGCGGGTGGCCGACGGGAAGGTGGTGCAGCGCCTGGCCGGCGGCGGGAAGCCGGTATGGGCGGTCGGGTGGGCGGCCGACGGGAAGGCGCTCGCCTGGGGGAACACGAACCGCTCCGGGCCGGACGGCCTTCACCGGCTCGAACACACGCTGCGGCTCGACGAACTCGCCCGCGGCCGGACGAGTTCCGCCGCGCCGCCCGCGCCGACGGGGTGTTCGCCGCCGAGCAGCTCGACTTCTACCGGGTCGAGGTCCGCGAGAACGGCCGCCCGCTGTACGTGTACGACAACCGCAAGGCCGGCGGCGATCGGGTGTACAGCGTCACCGTCGTCCCGGGCGGGCGCGTGGTGATCGGGGCGTCGCACCAGATGGTGATACTCGACGCCCGCACCGGCGCCGAACTCCGCCGGTTCGTCGGCGACACCGGGCTGACCACGGCGCTGGCCCCGAGCCCGGACGGGCGGTACGTGCTGAGCGGCTCGACCGACCAGACGCTCCGGGTGTGGGCGCTCGACCGCGACGAGCCGGTGCTGTCGGTCTTCGCCGTCGGCCGGGAGTGGATCGCGTGGACCCCGGAGGGGTACTACGCCTGCTCGGCCTACGGCGAGCGGCTGATCGCGTGGCAGGTGAACAACGGGGCCGACCGGCTCCCGGCGGTCCACCCGGCGGCGCGGTTTCGCAAGTCGATGTTCCGGCCAGAGGTGCTCCAGTACCTGATCCCGGCCGGGAACCTGCGGTTGGCGATGGCGATGGCCGCCCGGTTCGACAACCAGGTGACGGCCGCCACCACCGTGGCCGAGGTGCTCCCGCCGGAGGTGACGCTGACCGCACCCGCCGAGGGGCTGGTGCGGGTGACCGAGGAGGTGCTGACCGTCCGCGCGACGGCGGCGGGGACGGCGCGGAACCCGGTCGTGGCGATGCGGCTGCTCGTCAACGGCCGCCCGTACCAGGGCCAGGCCGGGGTGAAGCGGTTCGACGGCGGCCGGGCCACGGCCGAGGCGGCGTGGGAGCTCAACCTCGGGCCGGGGTCGTTCACCCTGGAGGTGCTGGCCGAGGCGGCGGTGAGCCGCGGGATGTCGCGGCCGACCGCGTCCGACGCCGACCTCCTCTCGGCATCGCTCCTCAAGCACTCGTCCGGGGTGTTCGGGCGGATCGAGGTGAAGGTGGTGACCGACGCGCAGGCGACCCGGCAGGGGCTCCTCGCCGGGCTCGACTGGCTGGCGGGGAGGATGACGGCCGCCGACGTGGCGGTGGTGTCGTTCTCCGGGCACGGGACGCGCGACCGGGCGGGCCGGTTCTACCTCGTGCCGGTGGACGTGTCCGAAGAGGACCCGGAGGGTACGTGCCTGGCGGGCGACGAGTTCCGCCGCCGGCTGGAGGCGCTGCCGGGGAAGGTGGTGGCGGTGCTCGACGCCTGCCACTCCGGGGCGGCGGCGGGGGCGGTCCCGGCCCGGGCCGACGGGCTGGTCCGCGACCTGGTGGCGGAGGACTGCGGGGTGGTGGTGATGTGCTCGTCGCTCGGCCGCGAGTACTCGCTGGAGAGTTCGGCGACGAAGGCCGGGTTCTTCACCCTCGGGCTGGCCGAGGGGCTGTCCGGCCGGGCCGACCTGAACGGCGACGGGGTCGTGTTCATCCACGAACTCGACCTCTACGCGGCGCGCCGGGTGGTGGAACTGAGCGGCGGCCGCCAGCACCCGGTGACCGGCCGCCCGCCCGGCATCCGCCCTTTCCCGGTCGCCCGGCCGTGACTGGGGCGGTGGTTGGGCGACCGGTTGCAAACTTCGCGTCGCGCCGGGCGAGGGGATCGCGCAATGGCGTGTCGGACGCGTGTCGGACTGACGCAGGCAGGGCAGAGCCGTCACGGAGTAGTCGACCACCCGTTCGATCGGGGCCATGGGGCCATACCGAATTCAGCGATCGCCCGCCGGCCGGTGTACCTCCGGTGCGCAACGACCCCCGGCTGTTCCGGGTCGCCCCCAGCGGAAAGGGCGGGAAGAATTCGGACTCCCCTGGAGAGTCGTAGCGGCCCGGCACGGAATCTCGTGTCATGTCAGATGGGGACGCTCTCCCCGCTCCGTGTGGTCCGATCACCACCGCGGCCCGGGACGGCACGGCTTCCGCCACAACCTTGTACCCGTTCACACTGCTCCGCATCCCGCCGGTGCGGCAGCCGCGGCCGGATCGGGCCGGCGGGGGTCGGTGCGACCGGACGGTTAGGCCAGGATCTCGGTGACCACCCGGCCGTGGACGTCGGTCAGCCGGCGCCGGCTGCCGTTGTGGTAGTACGTCAGCTTCTCGTGGTCGAGGCCGAGCAGGTGCAGGATGGTGGCGTGGAAGTCGTAGACCGTGACCGGGTCGCGGGCCGGCTGGTAGCCCACCTCGTCGGACTCGCCGTACTTGAACCCGGGCTTCACCCCCGCCCCGGCGAGCCAGCAGGTGAAGACGTGCTGGTGGTGGTCGCGGCCCCGCCCCGCCGCGCCCTGGGTGAACGGCGTGCGGCCGAACTCCGTGGACCAGACCACGAGTGTGTCCGCGAGCAGCCCCCGCCGCTTCAGGTCGCGCAGCAGCGCGGCGCACGGGCGATCGAGGAGGCGGCCCTGCCGGTCGTGGTTGTCCTTCACGTCCTCGTGCCCGTCCCAGTTGATCCGCGGTGACCCGAGCGCCCCGCCGTTGTACACCTGCACGAACCGTATCCCGCGCTCGACCAGCCGGCGGGCCAGGAGGAAGTTCCGGGCGGTCGGCCCGACCACGGGGTCGTCGACCCCGTACAGCGCCCGTGTCTCGGCCGTCTCGTCCGCGAACGACACCGCCGCGGGGATGCTCGCCTGCATCCGGCCCGCCAACTCGTAGGCCCGCAGCCGGCCGGCGAGGGACGAGTCGAGCGGGTCGCGGGCGGCGTAGCCGGCGTTGAGTTGCGCCAGCAGTCGCAGCCCGTCGCGGCGGGCGTCGGCGGGGACCGACGCGGGCGGGGCGAGGTTCCGCACCGGCTCCGCCGCGGCCGCCTCGAAGACCGTCCCCTGGTGCTCGGCCGGGAGGAACCCGTTCGTCCAGTTCGCCGACCCGCCGTTGACCAACCCGCGGGGATCGGGCAGCACCACGAACGTCGGCAGGTCGTCGCTCAGCCGCCCGAGGCCGTAGCTCAGCCACGCCCCGAGGCTCGGGAACCCGGCGAGGGTGAACCCGGTGTTCATCTGAAAGCAGGCCGGCTGGTGCGACGGGCTCCGCGCCACCATCGAGTGGACGAACGCGATGTCGTCCACGCACCCGCTCAGGTGCGGGAACAGGTCGCTCACCCACGCCCCGCACCGGCCGTACTGCTTGAACCCGTAGGCGCTTTTCCGCAGCACCCCGGGCTGCGCGAAGAACGTGTCGATCGCCCCCCGCCCCTCCAGCGCCTTCCCGTCGGCCTTCGCCAACTCCGGCTTGTGGTCGAACGTGTCGACGTGACTGACCCCGCCGGGCGAGAAGACGTGGATCACCCGCTTCGCCCGGGCGATCGGCCCCGGGGCGTCGGCGGCCGCGGCGCGGTCGCGGGCGAGCATCCACGCCAGGGCGACGGCCCCGAGGCCGGTCCCGGGGTCGGCGAGGAACCGGCGCCGGTCGAGGAGGGGGTCGGCGGTCATTGCGTCACCGCAGGTAGAGGAACTCGCTGGCGTTGAACAAGGCCCAGCACACGGTCCCAAGGCCGTACCGACGGCGGACCTCCACGGCCGCGTCGAGTTCGGGCTGGGCCGGCGGGCGGCCGAAGACGGTCTCGAACGCGAGTCGCACCTGGTCGGCCGGGTCGGGCTTCTCGGCCGCGAGCCGGGCGGCGAGGCGGTCGGCCTCCCGGACGACGAAGGTATCGTTCATCAGCGCGAGCGCCTGGAGGGCGGTCGTGGTCGGCCGCCGGCGCGGGGTGGAGACGCCGGGCGACGGGCAGTCGAGTGTGTCGAGGAGCGGGCTGCGGCCGGTGGTCAGGTGCATCCGGTAGACCGAGCGGCGGTTGAAGGCGGGCTCGTCTCGGTCGAACAGGTGATAGAAGTACGTGTTGAGCTGGGTGACGGTGTACGGCTTGAAGCTCGGCCCGCCGGCCGTGCGGTTGAGCGCCCCGCTCATCGCCAGCACCGCGTCCCGGACCGCCTCGCCCTCGATCCGCCGCGGCGGGAAGCGCCACAGCAGGCGGGCGTCCGCGTCGACGCGGGCGGCGGCCGCCGCGACGGCGGCCGGCGGGTCGGCCGACTGGCGGTAGGCGGCGCTGGTCAGGATGAGGCGGTGCAGCGCCTTCACCGACCGGCCCCGCGCCACGAACTCGGCCGCGAGCCAGTCCAGCAGTTCGGGGTGCGTCGGCCGGCCGCCGTTCGCGCCGAAGTCGCTCGGCGTGTCCACGATCCCGGTCCCGAAGTGGTAGTGCCAGACGCGGTTCACCATCACCCGGGCCGTGAGCGGGTTGGCCGGGTGGGTCAGCCACGCCGCGAACCGCACCCGCCGCTCCGCCTCGGGCGCGTCCGCGGCCAGCCCGAAGTCGGCCTTCGGCTCGCTCACCGCCGACACCGCGCCGGGGGTCACCTCGTCGCCCGGCCGGGTCACGTCGCCGCGCCTGTACACGACCGTCGGCGGCGGCTGCTCGCGGTCCCCGGTGAAGGCGAGCACGACCGGGTGCCTGCCGTCGAGTTCCTTCCGGGCGGCGTCGCGCTCCTTCCGCGCGGCCGCGGCCTGCGCCCGCAGTTCCTTCGCCGCGTCCGCCGGCGCCCCGGCGGCGCCCGCCCGCCGGTCGAAGTCGGCGGCCGACTTCTCCAGCGCGTCGATCTGCGCCCGCAGCGGCGCGGTGGCCTGCTGCCACGCGGCCTCGTCCGCCTCGCCCAGCAGCCGCCGCGTGCCGTGGGCGCGGGGCTTGAGCCCGTGGTCGACGCCCGCGAACACGGCCTTCACGCGGTAGTAGTCGGTCTGCGGGATCGGGTCGAACTTGTGGTCGTGGCAGCGGGCGCACTGGACCGTGAGGCCGAGGAACGTCTGGCCGACGGCCCCGACCATCTCCTCGAGCTGCTCCTCGCGCGACCGGAGGCGGCCGAGCCGGCTCGGGGTGACGCGCTGCACGGCGTCCCACGGGCCGGCCACCAG
>JAFKFQ010000349.1 GCA_017308215.1 bacterium
AACTCGACTTGGTGTTGCCCGCGCCGTTCCTGTTGGCCTGTGGCCGCGCCGAACTGCCGATCCAGATCTGCACTAACGACTGAGGCCGCGAGCGTTCAAGCTGCTGCTCTTTAACCGACGCGCATGCGGGAAGTCGCGGAAAGTGCAGGCAGACGCGGAGCGTCTCTGGAAGCGGTTGCACGCCGCGCGCGATCCCCAGGCAACGGCGATGGTTGGATATGCGGCAACCGCGACCTACCTATCCGGTCGGGTCCGCGACGAGAACGCGCTGTCCAACGTAATGGGGGCGATAGTGGAGGGGTCGCGAAAGAAGCGGGTCGAGGTGGCTGCCCAACTCGATCTGCTCCGCGACGTGTTCGGCAACCCGTTTCGTCAGGTCGGGTTCAACCCGACGTGGCGGACCGAAGCCGTGGTCAGGCTCGCGTCGGGGATGTACGAGTCTCGCGATTTCGTCCCAACGCCGGTGCTCGCCGACGCGTTAGAGGATGCCGGGTGCACCGATCCCGACATCCTGGCGCACTGTCGCGGCTCCGGCCCGCACGCTCGCGGGTGCTGGGTGGTGGACCTGGTGCTCGAGAAGGTGTAGGCTCAACGGCCGAACCCGTCACTGCAGCAGACGGCCGCCGCATCGGCGAT
Source organism: bacterium (assembly GCA_017308215.1). Classification (GTDB taxonomy): domain Bacteria; phylum Planctomycetota; class Planctomycetia; order Gemmatales; family Gemmataceae; genus Urbifossiella. The sequence continues at coordinate 637 of JAFKFQ010000349.1, forward strand.
TCGTGAGGGCAGCGCCCACGGCGGCCGCTGCTGAGTTTGATGTTCGGCCACGGAGGTATTCAGAGCCGCAATGACCGAAGTCGAATGGCTCGCGTGCGAAGACCCGGCGCTGATGCTCCGCGCGCTCCGCGGGATGGAGAGCGAACGGAAGTTGCGGTTGCTAATGTGCGGGTGCTGCCGCCGCCTCTGGCCGCTGCTTCGTGAAGCCGCGATGCGAAACGCGGTTGAGGTCGCCGAGGCGCACACCGACGACGAGGACTTCAACGACCAAGCCGAGCATTTCGACGCTGCAGCGGCACCACTGCTGAAGGAAATCCGTCCCGATATGCGCAAGGGCACGATCTTCGTTGAGGGCTATGCAAGGCAGTGCCTGATCGAAGCCGTGCTCGCCCCACTCACACCCATCGGTGGCGTCACCCTTGCCATTGCTGGAGCTTCCGACGCCCTCGCGTGGGCCGCAGACGGGGTCAGTCGGGATGCAGCCGAGCAGCCTCCACGCCTCGTCGAACGGTGGGCGGAGGCGCACCGCCAGGAAGTGCTCGCGCGTGAGAAACAGGCCCAGTGCGTTCTCGTCCGAGAGGTCTTCGGCCCGGTCCCATTCCGTACGGTTCGGCTCAAACCGGAGTGGCAGTCCGCCCCGGTGGTCGCGCTCGCCAGCCGCATTTACGCTGACCGCACCTTCGACCGGATGCCAGACCTGGCCAGCGCGCTTCGAGATGCCGGCTGTGACGACACTGACATCCTGGCCCACAGCCGCGATCCAGGCCCGCACGTCCTAGGCTGTTGGGTGTTGGACATGGTGCTCGGGAAGGAGTAGGCCAGGGCCGAACCCAGTGCTGCAGCAGACCGCGGCCTCGGTAGCGATTCGTGACGTGTACCGCTTCTCGCAGGGGATGCCGGTTCGCGGGCGGGCGGGATCGGACCACGGGACATGGCCCCGGTCCTGCACGACCCTGCCAGGGTTCAGTTCCGCGGTTAGGTCGAGCATCGATCGTTCGCGTGTCGAGAACCCCATTCCCAACGGAGAGCGGTCTCATGCGGCCCGTCGTTCGCGGTCACACCCTCCTCCTGTCACTGTTGCTCGCGCCGCTGGCCGCGACACACGCCGCCGAACCGAAGGCGGGCGAACCCAAGCGGATCGACCTCGGCGACGGTGTCACGCTGGAGGTCGTCTACCTGCCGCCCGGCGAGTTCCTGATGGGCAGCACGCCGGACGAGAAGAAGTGGGCGACGGGCATCGAGGGCGGCGCCCAGCCGGGGACGGAGCGCGAGTCGTACGAGGGCGAGAGGCCGCGACTGACGCGCGTGAGGCACGGCGTCTGGATGGGCCGCACCGAGGTGACCGTCGGCCAGTACCGCCGCTTCGCCGCGGAGAGCCGGTACGTCACCGATGCCGAGAAGCCCGGCGGCAGGACGCAGGTCTTCGACCCGGAGTGGGACGGCTACCGCCTCACCTCGAAGGTGGTCCACCCGTGGAAGTCGACGCCGGGCAAGAGCTGGCGGGACCCGAACTGGGGGTTCCCGAACCGGGACGTCTTTCCCGTGGTGTGCGTGAGTTACAACGACATGGGCGCGTTCTGCCGGTGGCTGACCGAGCGGGAGCGCAAGGCCGGCCGGCTGCCGGACGGGCTGGAGTACCGGCTGCCGACGGAAGCCGAGTGGGAGTACGGGTGTCGCGGCGGGAGCAAGGAGAGTCTCTACTTCTGGTGGGGCAACGAACTCGAACACGGCGAAGGCCGGCTGAACATCTCCGCCATCGACTTCCTGCCCGGCCGCCGGAAGACCTGGCCGCTGGGGAAGGCCCCGTGGAGTGACGGCTTCCCGTTCGTCTCGCCCGTGGACCACTACGGGGAAAAGGGGCGCAACGGCTTCGGCCTGGCCGACACGTGCGGCGGGGTGTGGGAGTTCGTCGTCGACCACTTCGACCCGAAGGGCGGGCACGAAGAGATCCACTACGAGGACGCCGCGAAGCGGACCGTGTCCCGCCCCGTGTGCCGTGGTGGGAACTACTTCGATGTGCCCGGCAACGCCCGCTGTGCCGTTCGGCTGGGAATCCAGGGCGTGACCTACTCCGACTCCCGCGACGGGTTCCGCATCTGCCTGGGCCGTGTCGTGACGCGGTAATACGCTTGGAACGCCAACAGGAGGGACAACTCCGTGAAACCTCGGAGGTGTTCAACACCGACCGGGGGCAGTTCACCGCCCAGGCGTGGTCGGGCCGGGGGGAGCGGGCCGGGTTTACCCCGGCGGCGATCCGCCACCAGTGCGACCCGGCCCCTGGGCTGGGACCGGTCGATGGCCCGCTGCCGTTGTCCCCCCGGGCCAAGATGGTGTTCGAAGCGGCGCAGCGGGAGGTAGGGCGGCCCTCCGGTGGCCGTGGCACCGCGCCCGTTTGACACTTCGCGCCCGTCCGGGCAATTCACACGTCCCGAGACTCCCGCCAGACAGCCGCCGGCCGGTCCCGCCGAAGATCGCTGTGGGCGACACCCCCCGAGGTGCCCACACGTGATCGCTACGCCCCTACCACGTCCTTTCCGCTCACCGACGTCGGACACTTCGCACCTCGCCGGGGTAGTTCCTGATAGGGACGGCCGCGGTGGCGATCCCTGTCCGAGGGCACACCGTGACCGATCACCTCACTCACCTCCGCCCGGCCGAGATGACTCCGGCCGAACGGGCCGCCACTGTCGCCGCGATCCTCGCCGCCGGGCTCCTCCGGCACCTCCACCCCGAGCACTTCCCGCCACCAGCAGCCGCTCGAAATTCTCAGGAAATCCCGGGCGAATCGACTTGAAGACTGGCGGCCGTCGAGCGTTACTGTCCACGCCGGTTAACGACCCCGAGACGCGAGAGGAGACCCATGCCCGCGAAGACCGAACCGCCGCCCAGCCTCGCCCGGGAGCTGGCGGCCCTCGACCGGATGACCACGGCGGAGCTCCGCAACAAGTTCGCCGCCGTGTTCGGCGAGCCGACGACCGCCGGGAACCGGGCCTGGCTCCTCCGCCGGGTCGGGTGGCGGATGCAGGCGCTGGCGGAAGGCGATCTGTCCGACCCGGCGGCGGCGTAGCGGCGGACGGGGGGCGGCGGCCGAGAACCCGCCCGGACCCTGACACGTCCCTGACAGAAGCTGACGCGGGGGCCGCCCCGCCGGGGTGAACGGAGGAGGTGGACCGTGGCCGACAACCGACAACCGCGGCGGGACGACGCCCTGGTGGTGGCGCTGGCGTGCGGGGCGACCGTGGAGGCCGCCGCCCGCCAGGCCGGGGTGTCCGACCGCACCGTGTACCGCCGGCTCGCCGACCCGGCCTTCCAGAAGCGGGTCAAGGACGCCCGGGCCGACCTCGCCCGCCGGTCCGCCGGGCTCCTGTCCGCGGCGTCGGGGGAGGCCGTCCGCACCCTGCTGGCG
>JAFKFQ010000375.1 GCA_017308215.1 bacterium
CCCTTGAGCCTCCCGGTGCCAAGACATCCCCCACACGCCCTTACTAGCTTGGCCGCACCGCCCCCACCCCCGGCACCCAGCACCGGGAGAACAAGGGCGGTGCCCACTCCACTCGCCACCACCCAGCGTGGCGGATGAGTCGCACCACTCCCAAGGCCTCGCCCACCAACCACTACTGACGCTTCACACACTCGCGCCCGCCGCCGGCCACGCCCCGCACGACCCGCCCCGGGTCACCCCGGAGAAGACCGCGCGACACGCACCCCGACGGGCACGCCTCGCACACCGCGTTGCCAAAGACCGAGGCCTTGCGGCCCGCGGACCCTACTCCCAGGGTCCGCCCATCGCTCCGATCGACTCACCGGCATTTGTCAGGCCGGTCAATCAGTCGCTTGCGAAGTACACTTTACTGGCGGGCCATCGGGAGTCAACCGGCCGGGAAGAATTTCTTTCACCACTTCTTCCCGCCACTCACTCACCCGGAATGCCCGCACTCCTGGATCGTCGCGGCGGTCGCCGACCGTCACTCGGTGTGGAGAAGACGGGACTCGAACCCGTAACCCCCTGCTTGCAAAGCAGGTGCTCTACCAGTTGAGCTACATCCCCGACCGGACCCGCCCCGTGTGCGCGTACCTGGATTCGAACCAGGGACCTCAGCTTTATCAGAGCTGCGCTCTAGCCAACTGAGCTATACGCGCGGACCACTCGCCCCGTGAAACACAAGAGCCAAACCGATTCGGTTTGGCTCCCACCCGACACCCGATTCGTCGGTGAGAGTCACCCGCCTCGCGGCGGGATCGCCGTAATCGTACGAATCGATAATGCAGGCACGCACACACCTCACGGGGTGGTTTGCACCCAGGGATTATAAACGGGGCAACCCGCCTGTCAACTCGGACCGTCGATTTCGCGGGCACCTCGCCACCGGCGAGCGACCGGACGGCTTGCGGCGCAACGGGTTTCGCCCGCACGGTGGTCGGGAAAGAATCTGCGCGGCTGCGAGGTTTCGGTATCCTGTCGGAGCACCCACGATACGCCAAGGGAGGCCGCGATGACCCCATCACCCGGACAGCGACTCCGCGATCTCTGGGCCAGAGGACCGGTTGCCATCCCTGGCGTCTTCAACCCGTTGACGGCGAGACTGGCTGAGCAGGTCGGATTCCGAGCCGTTTACCTCTCTGGTGGGGCACTCTCGGCCAGCAACGGCGTTCCGGACATCGGCCTGCTCAGCGTCAGTGAGTTCGTCCAGGCGGCGCAGCTGACCGCCCAGGCGACCACGCTCCCACTCCTCTGCGATGCCGACACCGGGTTCGGCGAGTCGCTGAACGTCGAGCGGACAGTGCGGCTGTTTGAGGCCGCCGGGGTCGCGGGGATTCACCTCGAAGACCAGGTGATGCCGAAACGGTGCGGGCACCTCGCCGGGAAGACGATCGTCGAAGCGGAAGCGATGGCGGCAAAGGTACGGGCGGCGGTCGCGGCCCGGCGCGACCCGAGGTTCGTCGTCATGGCCCGCACCGACGCCCGTAGCGTCACCGGCTTCGACGACGCCGTGCGCCGGGCGAAGCTGTACCTCGACGCCGGCGCAGACGCCATCTTCCCGGAAGCCCTGGAAACGACCGACGAGTTCGCCCGATTCGCCCGCGAGGTAAAGGCTCCCCTGCTCGCCAACATGACCGAGTTCGGCAAGAGCCCGAACCTCGACGTGGCGACGCTCGGGGCGATTGGGTACGCGATGGTGTTGTTCCCGCTGACCGCGTTCCGGGTGGCGATGAAAGCAGCCGAGGAGGCTTTGCGCAACCTTCACGCGACCGGGCACCAGCGCGACCTGCTGCCGCGGATGCAGACGCGGGCGGAACTGTACGAGCTCCTCGATTACCCGGGCTACGAGGCCCGCGACCGCGGCTACCTCGGCGGGGCAGGTCAAAGCGGGTAGCCCGCAGCGAGATTCCGGCCCGCGGGAGTCCGGTGTCCGGTGCCCCAAGCACGGAATCCGGTTGCGGCTGTGGCGGACGGAGTTCTATACTCTCCCCGTCGGTGCGACCCCCGTACCTCCGAGACGGTACGACTCGCACGGGCCACCGATCACCCCGGGCCGCGTCACCGCTCCCGAAAGGACCGACCCTTGCCTCCGTCCGCAGCCGCCGACCCCATCGCCGAACCCGCCCCCGACCTGCCGACCACCGACGACCCCGCTCCCCCGAGCATCGGGGTCGGGGCACGCATCGCCACCGTCACCGCGATTTTCCTCCCGCTGGCCGGCACGATCGCCGCGATCGCGTCCGTCTGGGGGTGGGGCTTCACCTGGGCCGACTTCGGCATCCTGTTCGGGTGCTACGTCGCCACCGGGCTCGGCATCACTGTCGGGTTCCACCGGCTGTTCAGCCACAAGTCGTTCGAGACGCCGAGGGCTCTGGAGTTCATCTGGGGGGCGCTCGGGTCGATGGCAATCCAGGGACCGCTGCTGCGGTGGGTGGCGCTGCACCGCGTCCACCACCAGTACAGCGACAAGGAGCTCGACCCGCACTCGCCGCTCGGCCACGGCACCGGGGTGTGGGGTGTGGTGAAGGGGTTCTGGCACGCGCACGTCGGCTGGGCGTTCAGCACGGACCCGGTGCCCACCGACCGGTACATTACCGACCTGCGCAAGCGGGTGCTGCCGCGGGTGATCGACGCGCTGTTCCCGCTGTGGGTGGCGGTCGGGCTGGCGATCCCGGCGCTACTCGGCGGCTTGCTGAGCTTTAGCTGGGCGGGCGTGTTCCGCGGGCTGCTGTGGGGCGGGTTCGTCCGCGTCTTCCTCGTGCACCACGTCACCTGGAGCGTGAACTCCGTGTGCCACCTGTGGGGGTCACGGCCGTACCCGGAGAAGGACCACAGCCGCAACAACTGGCTGTTCGGCATCCTGGCGATGGGCGAGGGGTGGCACAACAACCACCACGCCTTCCCCACATCGGCACGGCACGGATTGAAGTGGTGGCAGTTTGACCCGAGCTACATGCTGATCTGGGTGATGGAGAAGGTCGGTCTGGTGTGGAAGGTGCGGCTCCCGGCGCTCCGCCCGGTGCCGGCGACCGCGACGGTGACGGCCTGACCGGCACGTTGTCGGCCTTTCTCCATTCCGGTAACACGAACGCCCACCCGATCGACGGGTGGGCGTTTGGCATTTCCGGGCGGGTCTTCCCACCGGTCAGTTCAGCACGCCGCGGACGACATGCCCGTGCACGTCGGTGAGGCGGTAGGCGCGCCCCTGAAAGCGGAACGTGAGCCGCTCGTGGTCGATGCCGAGCAGGTGGAGGATCGTCGCCTGCAGGTCGTGGACGTGGACGGGGTTGTCCGCCGGGCCGAAGCCGAAGTCGTCAGAGCTGCCGTAGGTGATGCCGGGCTTCACGCCGCCGCCGGCCATCCAGATCGAGAAGACGTAGGGGTGGTGGTCGCGGCCCCACGTCTTCACCTCCTGGATCGGCCCCTGAAGGAACGGCGTGCGGCCGAACTCGCCGCCCCAGACGACGAGCGTGTCGTCGAGCAGGCCGAGGCGCTTCAGGTCGCGGACCAGCGCGGCACTCGGGGCGTCGGTGTCCTCGCACTGAATCTTGAGTTGCGTGTTCAGGTTGCGGTGCTGGTCCCAGCCGGCGTGGAAGAGTTGCACGAAACGCGTGCCGCGCTCGACGAGGCGGCGGGCCATGAGGCAGTTGTACGCGAAGCTCCCCTGCCGCCGCACGTCCGGGCCGTACATCTCCAGCACCTTCGCCGGCTCCTTGCTGAAGTCAGTGAGTTCCGGCACGCTCGCCTGCATCCGGTAGGCCATCTCGTACTGGGCGATGCGCGTGGCGATCTCCGGGTCGCCGAACTCGCGCAGGCCGAGCTCGTTCATGCGGGCCAAGTCGTCGAGGACCGCCCGCCGGCTCTCGCGGCTCATGCCGTCGGGGTTCGACAGGTACAGCACCGGGTCGCCGCTGCCGCGGAACTTGACGCCCTGGAAGCGCGTCGGCAGGAACCCGCTGCCCCAGTAGAAGTCGTAGAAGATCTGCCCGCAGCTCGCCTCCTTGTCGCGGCTGGTCATGACGACGAAGCCGGGGAGGTCGTCGGACTCGGTGCCCAGGCCGTAGGTGAGCCAGCTCCCCATGCTCGGGCGGCCGGGCATCTCGTGGCCGGTCATGAAGAACGTGATCGCCGGCGCGTGGTTCACCTGCGTCGTGTGCATCGACTTGATGAAGCACAGGTCGTCGGCGACGGCGGCGGTGTGGTGCATGAAGTCGGACACCCACGCGCCACTCTTCCCGTGCCGGGCGAACCGCGTGATTTCCGGGAGGCACGGCCGCGCCGCCTGCCCGCTGGTCATGGTGCTGAACCGCGCCCCGCCGACGACCGAGTCGGGGATCTGTTCGCCCTTGCGGCGGGTGAGTTCGGGCTTGTAGTCGAAGAGATCGACGTGCGTCGGGGCGCCGTTCTGGAACAGGTAGATGACGCGCTTGGCCTTCGGGGCGAAGTGCGGCAGGTCGGCGAGCCCGCCGACGCGCTGCCGCGGGGCGGCGGCGCGGCCCATCAGCGACGCGAGCGCGGCCGTGCCGATGCCGACCGCGGACCGGCCGAAGAAGTGCCGGCGGTTCAGATGGAGGGCGCGGTCGGCGACGGGGTTCATGGGAGAGCCCAGGGGGCGGGTTTGTCGGAGCCCGAAGTCACTGATTCGTCAGCGTTTCATCCAGGTTGAAGATCAGCGTGCACACGGCCGTCAGCGCCGCGTGCTCGACCACGTCCAGCCGCTCGTCGCGCCGCGACTCGCCCACACGCAGCAGCCGCTCCGCCGCCGGCCGGTCGTTCGCGTACAGCCGCCGCTGGCGGTCGAGCGAGCCGCGCAGAATCTCGACCTCCGCCGCCGTCGGCACGCGGCCAACCGCGTGGCGGAAGGCGCCCCGCAGCCGCGCGGCCTCGTCGTTCCCCGCTTCGGTCATCGCCCGCTGCGCCAGCACCCGCGCCGCCTCGACAAACGTGGTGTCGTTCAGCGTCGTGAGCGCGTGGAGCGGCGTGTTCGTGGTGGTCGTTTTCACCGCGCACGTCTGGCGGGTGGCAGCGTCGAAGAACATGGTCGGGCCGACGATGCGGCGCCAGAACACGTACAGGCTGCGGCGGTACAGCGCAGCCCCGGTGTCCTGCTGGTAGCGCTTGAACCCGAACGTCGCTTCCTCCCAGATGCCCGGCGGCTGGTACGTCCGCACCGGCGTGCCGCCGATCGTCGGCGTCATGAGGCCGGAGGCGAACAGCGTCTGGTCGCGGATCATCCACGACGGCAGCCGGTGTCGCGGGCCGCGGGCGAGGAGACGGTTGTCCGGGTCGCGCTCGCGCTGCTCGGCCGTCACCTTCGACGACTGCTGATAGGTCTGGCTCGTCACGATGAGGCGGACGAGACGTTTCACGTCCCAACCGCTCTCCACGAACTCGACCGCCAGCCAGTCGAGCAGTTCGGGGTGGCTCGGCCGCTCGCCCTGGACGCCGAAGTCCTCACTCGACTTCACCAACCCGGTGCCGAAGACCATCTGCCAGATGCGGTTGACGGTCACGCGGGCGGTGAGCGGGTTGCCCTTCGCCACCACCCAGTTCGCCAGCGCGAGGCGGTTCGGCGGCGCGTCCTTCGGCAGAGCCGGCAACGACGCGGGCACGCCGGGTGTCACCTTGTCCTCGTGCTTGTCATAGGCGCCGCGGGTGAGGATGAACGTGTCGCGGGCCTTCGGCGTGTCGCCCATCACCATCACCTTCGGGATGGCGTTCGCCGCCGCGTCGCGCTGGCCCTTGCGCTTGCGGTAGTCCTTCAGCAGTGATACGTACGCCGGCTCCGACTTCTCAAAGTGCTTGGCGAGTTCGTCGTTGTTCTGGTCGGCCCGGCCGTTCGGCCCCTTCCGCAGCGCCGACTCGATCACCGCCGGCAGCTTCGACTCGTACTTGCCGTCCTTCGTCGTGGTCGCCGCGTCGTCGCGCAGCTTCTTCTCGATCGGGCCGATCTGCTTGACCGTCTCGTCGAGTGACTTCTGCGCGGCCTTGAGCCGCGTCTCTTGTTCCGGCGTGCTGAAGTCGATGACCGGCGCCGTCTGCCCGCTCCCGCCGCCGCCGTTCACCGGCGTCTGGTTGAAGTAGGCGAACAGCCGGTAGTAGTCGCGGCGGCTGATCGGGTCGAACTTGTGGTCGTGGCAGCGCGAACAGGTGAGCGTCAACCCGAGCCAGAGCGTGCCGACCGTCTCCGTCTGGTCGAAGACGTACTCGACGCGGTTCTCCTCCGGGATGCGCCCGCCCTCGCCGTTGATCATGTGGTTACGGTTGAACCCGGTCGCCAGGATTTGCTCGCGCGTGGCGTTCGGGAGCAGGTCGCCGGCGAGCTGCCAGCGGGTGAACTGGTCGTAGGGCATGTTGTCGTTGAACGCCCGCACCACCCAGTCGCGCCACGGCCACATCGTGCGCTCGTTGTCGCCCTGGTAGCCGTTGCTGTCGGCGTAGCGGGCGGCGTCGAGCCAGTCCCACGCCATCCGCTCACCGTACCGCGGCGACGCCAGCAGCCGATCGACCAGCTTCTCGAACGCATCCGGCGCCGGGTCGGCGACGAACACATCGACCTCGGCAGGCGTCGGCGGCAGACCGGTCAGGTCGAGCGTGATGCGGCGAATGAGCTGTTCCTTCGTCGCGGGCGCCGCGGGAACCATCTTCTCGCGTTCGAGCCGGTGGCGGACGAAGGCGTCGATCTGGTGGCGGGTGGCGGGTTGCGGGTTGCGGAGTTGAGGCACGGCGGGCCGTTGCGGCGCGTCGAACGCCCAGTGCCGGCCCCACGGGGCCCCCTGGTCGATCCACTTCTTGAGCGTGTCGATCTGCTGCGGCGTCAGCTTCTTCGCGCCCTTCGCCGGCGGCATCACCTCGTCCGGGTCGGTCGAGGCGATGCGGCGGATGAGTTCGCTCTCGGCGCTCTTGCCGGGCACGATCGTGCCGCTGCCGTGGGCGTCGTCCTTCGTGTCGAGCCGCAGGTCGGCCTTGCGGGCCTTCGCGTCCGGGCCGTGGCAGGCGAAGCAGGTGTCCGACAGGATCGGCAGCACCTCGCGGGCGAAGTTCACCTTCGCCGGCTCGTCGGCGACGGCGACGACCGGCGACAGCGCGAGCGCGAGGCCGACGAGAGAGAGGCGGATCGGCATGGCGGGAGGCCCGGTGGCCGCGGGGTGGGTTCCGTCAGGATAACCGCCCTGCGGGCGATGTCCAAGCCTCTGAAACGGCCTGGCAAATTTCGCCGCTTGTCCGGGTCGTAACGGTCGCACCGATCCCGGCATCCTGCGAGGATGGACAGGCTGCGAAATCCGGAGTGGAAGCCCCCGCACGCGCGATAGGATCGACCGTGCCTGCCCCCGGCCCCCCGGGTCCGAACATGTTCCGCCTCCGCGACGTGTCGCTCCGCACCAAGCTCTACGCCCTGGTGATCGGGTACTCGGTCCTGGTCGCCGGTGTGCTCGTGCTGGTCGGCGTGATCCAGCGCACATACCGGGTGAACGGGCCGGTCTACGAAGAGCTGACGACCTACTACCGGCTCATGAACGACATCGAGCCCGCGACGTACAACCTCGGGGTCGCGTACATCTACCTCCAGGAGATCGATTCGACCTCCGACCCCAACGAGCTCCGCGAGTCGCTGCAACGGTACCGGGAGTTCGAGAAGAAGTACCTCGACAAGCGGGCGTACTGGCTGGCCCCGGGGCGGCTGTCGGACGGCAAGATCCGTCAGGCACTGGACTCGACCACGCACCCCCCGGCGGCGGAAGTCCTGCGGATCACCAACGAGGAGTACCTGCCGCTGATCGGGAAGGGGCCGGAGGAGCGCAAGAAGGCGAACGAGGTCCTGCTCACCCGCATCCGCCCGCGGTTCGTCGAGCACCGAAAGGCGGTCGCCGAGATCGCGCGCCAGGTGAAGGACAAGAGCGAGGCGGACGAAGCCCAGGCGTACCAGGACTCGCGGGCCTGGACGGTGACGGTGACATGGGTCAGCGTCGTCCTCGTCCTGCTGATGAGCGCGTCCGGCATCTGGGTGGCGAACACCATCATCCGTTCGGCCCACGCCCTCAACACACGCGTCCACGAAATGGCGAGCGGGGCCGGCGACCTGACCACCCGCCTCGCGGTCGGCGGCGCCGACGAGATGGGCCAACTCGCCGACGGCATCAACGCCGTCATGGGCCGCATCCAGGCGATCGTCACCAAGGTCCGCGAGTCGAGCCTGCAACTGCTGTCGGTCGCGTCGCAGATCGCCGCCACCGCCCGCCGGCAGGAGCAGACGGTGCAAGACCTCGCTTCGGCCACGACGGAAGTCGCGGCAAGTGTGCGGGAGATATCGGCGACGAGCAAGGATCTCGCCGGCACGATGGGCGAGGTGAACGAGTCGGCCGCGCACGCCTCCGACCTCGCCACCCGCGGCCGCGACAACACCAACCGCATGGCCGCGGAGATGAAGCAGCTCGTCGAATCGACCACGTCGGTGTCCGCGAAACTCAACATGATCCGCGAGAAGGCGGACCGCATCAACGCCGTCGTGACGACGATCACGAAGGTCGCCGACCAGACGAACCTGCTGTCGATCAACGCCGCGATCGAGGCCGAGAAGGCGGGCGAGTACGGCCGCGGGTTCCTCGTCGTCGCCCGCGAGATCCGCCGCCTCGCCGACCAGACCGCGGTCGCCACGCTGGACATCGAGACGATGGTGCGCCAGATGCAAGACGCGGTCTCGGCCGGCGTCATGCAAATGGACAAGTTCGCCGACGAAGTGCGGTCCGGGGTCGGCAAGATCGCCACGATCAACCAGATGACCTATGAGATCATTACCGAGGTGCAGGGGCTCAGCACGCGGTTCCAGCTCGTCGCCGAGGGGATGAAGAACCAGGCGGCCGGGGCGCAGCAGATCAACGACGCGATGGGCCAGATCGCCGACGGCACCCGGCGGAACGCCCAGTCGGTGCAGGAGTTCGAGCGGGCGACGGCGCACCTACGGGCGTCCGTCGAGGGGCTGAACCAGGAAATCGCCCAGTTCAAGATCTAGCGACTTCCGGCTGAGACTCGCGGCATGCTCGCCCTGTTGTTCCAGGTCGGCGCGGACCGGGTGGCGGTGGACGTCCGCCGCGTACGGGAGGTCGTCCCCCGGGTCCGCGTCACGCCCGCGTCCGGCGCGCCGGGGTGGCTGGCGGGCGTGTTCGTCTACCGCGGGCGGGTCGTGCCGGTGGTAGACTTGCACCGGCTCACCGGGGCCGGCGAGTGCCCGCCGCACCTCAGCAGCCGTGTCATCCTGGTCCCCCGCCCGGACGCGCCCGACGAGTTAGTCGGCCTGCTCGCCACCCAGGTGGCGGACATCCGCGACCTCCCCGCCCCGCCCGCCCGCCCGCCCGGCGGCGCGCTGCTCGGCCCGCCGGTCGCCGACGGTACGGGCGTCCTCCGCCTGTTCGACCCGGACGAGTTGTTCGCCGCCCTCGGCTCGCAACTGGGGGTGCCACGCCCAGGAACCGGGCCATGACCCTCTCCCCCATTGAAGACCTGGTCCGGTCGCGGATCGGGCTCGACCCGCACTCCCTCGGCACGACCGCGTTCCCGCGGGCGGTCGAGGCGCGGATGCGCGCCCGCGGCACCGAGACGCCCGCCGCCTACGCCGGACTGCTCGCCGCGGCCCCGGCTGAGTGGTCGGCGCTCGTCGAAGAACTCGTCGTCCCCGAAAGCTGGTTCTTCCGCGGCGGGGCGGCGTACTACCGGCAGTTCGTGCGCTGGGTCCGCGAGCGCGGCGCGGCGCGGCCGGTGCGCGTCCTCAGCGTCCCGTGCGGGTGCGGCGAAGAGCCGTACTCGCTGGCGATGGCGCTGGACGGCGAGGGAGTGCCGCCGAGGCACGTGCGAATCGAGGCGGTCGATCTGAGCCCGGCCAACGTCCGCCGGGCGGAGCTCGGGCGCTACCCGGCGTTCGCCTTCCGCGAGCCGGGGGCGGACCCGCGGCCGCGCTACTTCCACGAAGTCGGAGCGGGTCGGTGGGAGATCGACCGCCGGGTGCGCGACGCGGTCCACTTCCGCACCGGGAATCTGGTCGCGCCCGACTTCCTCGCCGCCGAACCGACGTTTGACCTGATCCTGTGCCGCAACCTGTTCATCTACCTGACCGATGAGGCCCGAACGCGGGCGGTCGTGAACCTGCACCGCCTCCTCGCCCCCGGCGGCCGCCTCGGACTGACGCCGGCCGAAGCCGATGGCCTCCCGCCCGACCTGTTCAGGCCGGACGGCCCGGCCGCGGACGCGCTGTTCGTGCGGACCGACGACGGTCCGCGGGCGGGTGTCATCCCGCGCCCGGTCGTGGCCGCGCCACGGCCCGGTGTGATCCCGCGCCCGCCGGCGCCCACGCTCGAGCCGCCGGTCGCGGCCGTTCCGCGCTACGAACACGCCCCACCCCCGCTCACCGCCCGCGAACTCGCCGACGCCGGGAAACTCGACGACGCGCGGGCCGCGTGCGAGCGCGCCGTGCGGACCGAGCCGACCGCCGAGTGGTACAGCTTGCTCGGCGTGATCGAGCTCGCCGCCGGCCGCGAGCCCGCCGCCGCCGACGCCTTCCGTCGGGCGCTCTACCTCGACCCCGACCACCGCGAGGCGCTGACGCACCTGGCGATCCTGTGCGACCGCCGCGGCGAGCGCGGCCCGGCGGCCGGGTTCCGCCGCCGCCTCGCCCGCCTCCCGGAGGCGACCGCGTGACCAGCCTCCCCGTCGTCCCCGAGCGGTGCTGGCAGGCGATCGGCGTCTGGGGCGACCGCTCGTGCCCCGAGCTCGCCAAGCACACGCACTGCCACAACTGCCCCGTCTTCGCCGCCGCCGGCCGCCGCTTCCTCGACGCGCCGTCGCCCAACGGCTACCTCGACGAGTGGACCGCCCGCCTCGCCGAGCCCGAGCGGGAGGCGGCCGACGACCTCATTAGTGCGCTCGTCTTCCACATCGGCGAGGAGTGGCTGGCGCTACCGGTCGGGGTGTTGGTCGAGGTGACGCACCCGCGCAAGCCGCACCGCATCCCGCACCGCACCGGGCTGCTCGCCGGGTTGGTCAACGTCCGCGGCGAGCTCCACCTGTGCGCCCGGCTCGACCTGCTCCTCGGCATCGACCGGCCGAACCCCGACCGCCAGCCGGCGAGTGCACGCCCGCGCATGGTCGTGATCCGTCAGGGCACCGACCGCTGGGCGTTCGCCGCCGACCACGTTGACCTGGTGCGCCGCGTCCCCGCGGCCGAGCTCGTCGCGGCCCCGCCGACCCTGTCGCGGGCCGCGGCGCGGGTGACGCGCGGCGTCTTCCACCGCGACAACCGGGCGGTCGGCCTGCTGGACGAGGCGCGGCTCTTCGAAGCCCTCCGGGAGCGGGTGCGATGACCGCGATCGACCCGTCCCTGTTCGAGCTGTTCCGCGAGGAGGTGCGGGCGCACGCCGACGCGCTTTCGACCGGGCTCCTCGCGCTGGAGGCGGACGCGGCCAACCCGCAGCGGATCGAGCCGCTCATGCGGTCCGCGCACTCGCTCAAGGGCGCCGCCCGCATCGTCGGCGTCGAGGCGGCGGTGCGGCTCGCGCACGTGATGGAAGACGCCTTCGTCGCCGCGCAAGCGGGACGGGTGCGCATCACGCCGGCCGACATCGACCGCTTCCTTCAAGGCACCGACGTACTCGCCGGGCTCGCCGGCCTCGCCGACTCGGGCGAACTCCCCGACTGGGCGGCGGCGAACGAGGCGGCGGTCGCGCGGCTGGCGCCGGCGTTCGAGCGCTTCGCCCGCGGTGAGGTCTCGGTTCCGCCCGCACCGGAACCGCCCGTCGAACCGGTTCCTCCCCCGTCACCGCCGCCCGTCCCCACGGCAGTCGTGGGCCCCCTCCCGGCCCCGCCCGACGTTCGCGCCGTTCCGATCCCGCCGGACCCGCTCCCGGTCGGGCCGGACGACGGGATGCCCGGCCTGTTCCGCGAAGAACTCCGGTCGCACCTGCTCGTCGTGGCCGCCGGGGTCGCCGCGCTGAAGGCCGGACAGCTGCCGCCGCGCGACGACGCCGCCGAGAGCCTGCGACAGATCCGCGGCGCGGCCCGCATCATGAAATGCGGTCCGGTCGAGGCCGCCGCAGCGGCCGTGTCAAACTACTTGGCGACGCTCCGCAACGCGACGGAGGCGCCGCCGGCGCCCGTTCTCGCCTGGCTCCGCTACGCCGTGGACGCGTTCGCCGGGCTCATCGACACCAACGCCGACTCCTTCCCCGGATGCCTTGCCGAACTCAGGCCCGGGCTCGAACAGCTCGCCGCCGTCCTTCCGCACGCGGCGGTGCCGACCGCGCCACCGCCGCCCCCGCCAGTCGCAGCCGCGCCTCCCCCGCCGCCAGCGGTCGAGCCGGTGGCGAAGACCGCGCCGGCGGGCGGCGAAGCGGTCGTGCGGGTGACAGCACAAAGCCTCAGCCGGCTCATGGGGCTCGCCGGCGAGTCGCTCGTGCAAGCGCGGTGGCTCCACCTGTTCTCGGGGGCGCTCGCCCGCCTCAAGAAGCAGCACGAACAGCTCACCGGCCTCCTCGACGAGGCGTATCAGGCCGCCGCCACCGGCCGCCCGGTCGAGCAGGTGGCAACGCTCATCGCCGACACCCGCCAACAGGTCACCGTCTGCCGGACCGAGCTCGCCGCCCAGTCCGGCGACTTCGACGACCACGCCGGCCGGGCCGAAGACCTGAACAGCCGACTCTACCGCGAAGTCATCGCCAGCCGGATGCGGCCGTTCGCCGACGGCGTCCACGGGCTCGCCCGCACCGTCCGCGACCTGGCGCGCTCGCTCGGCAAGCAGGCGCGGCTCGTCGTCGCCGGCGAGACGACCGACGTGGACCGCGACGTGCTCGAAAAGCTCGAAGCCCCGCTCGGGCACCTCATCCGCAACGCCGTCGATCACGGCATCGACCCGCCCGCCGAGCGCGCCGCGGCCGGGAAGCCGGAGGCCGGCACCGTCCACGTCGATGCACGGCACCGGGCCGGGATGCTCCTCGTCACCGTCGCCGACGACGGCCGCGGGGTGAACCTCGACCGACTCCGCAAGAAGGTCGTCGAGCGCGGACTCTCCACCGCCGAACTCGTCAGGCAGATGTCCGAGGCGGAGCTGCTCGAATTCCTGTTCCTGCCGGGGTTCTCGACGGCGACGGGGGTGACAGAAATCTCTGGCCGCGGAGTCGGGCTCGACGTGGTGCTCGATTCGGTGCGGAAGGTCGGCGGGAGTGTGCGGATCACGACGAAGGCCGGCGAGGGGACGACGTTCCACCTGCAACTGCCGATCACGCTGTCGGTCATCCGGGCGGTGGTGGCGGAGATCGGCGGCGAGCCCTACGCCTTCCCGCACAACCGCATCGACCGGCTGCTGCGCGTGCCGCGCGAGCAGGTGCGGTCGCTCGAGCACCGGCAGTTCGTCACCGTGGACGGGCAGAACGTCGGCCTCGTCGTCGCCGCGCAGATCCTCGACGTTCCGACCGGCAAGCCGCCCGCCGGCGACTTCACGGTTGTGCTGCTGAGCGACGCCACGGGCGCCTACGGGCTGGTGGTCGACGCCTTCCGCGGCGAGCAAGACTTGGTGGTGCGGCCGCTCGACCCGCGGCTCGGCAAGGTGCCCAACCTCAGTGCCGCGGCGGTACTCGACGACGGCGAACCGGTGCTGATCGTGGACGTGGAAGACCTGGTGCGGTCGATGGACCAGTTCATCCAGTCCGGGTCGCTGCGGCGGTGTGAGAGCCGCGACTCCGGCCCGACCCGCAAGAAGCGCGTGCTCGTGGTGGACGACTCGATCACCGTCCGCGAGGTGGAGCGGCAGCTACTCACGCAGCACGGCTACGACGTGACGGTGGCGGTGGACGGGATGGACGGCTGGAACCAGGTGCGGGCGGGCAACTTCGACCTGATGGTGTCGGACGTGGACATGCCGCGGATGACCGGCATCCAGCTCGTGAAGGCGGTCCGCGGCGACGACCGGCTGAAGAGCCTGCCGGTCATCATCGTGTCGTACAAGGAGCGAGAGGACGACCGAATGCTCGGACTGGAGGTCGGCGCGAACTACTACCTCACCAAGAGCAGCTTCCACGACAACCGCTTCATCCGCGCCGTCGAAGACCTCCTCGGCGTCGATTGAATCCCATTCAGACCAGAACCGGCGGCCCGGGTGAAGCCCGCGGCTACCCTGTGGCACGGTAGCCGCGGGCTTCAGCCCGCCTCACCGCGGGGTCGTCATGAACCGCGTGCCGGAGCGCGGCATCTCCTGTTCGTGCAGCTCGGCGCCCGGCGGCAGGTCGAGCCAGTCCACGCCGACGCCCGGCCGACGCCCGAGCTCTAACCCAGCCTGGAACAAGCGGGTCTGCGTCTCGTCGTCCAGGTCGAGCCCCCCGCCCGACCCGCCCAGATATAGATCCTGTGGCACCGCCGTGGCCCGGAACATCACGCCGGTCTCCAGGCAGTTCAGGTAGATGCGGTAGAGTTCGTCGCGGCTCTTCCCGTAGATCACCGACCGGAACGAGGCATTCAGCAGCGACAGAATACGCGGCCGCACACAAGCCGCTTCAGCGTAGAGCTTTCCGTTGCTGACGATGTACAACACCGACCCCGCCGGTGCCACGCACCCAGGGATGCCGTTGGCCCGGTTCAGGTCCGCCACCATGAACGGGCGAAAGACCACCTCGTCGCAGGCTCCGCCGTCTACGTGCAACTCCTCGTAGTGGCGGCCGTCCACCTCGACCGGAATGCGCACCGGCGGAAACGCGACCGGGACCGATGCTGACGCCAACAGGATTGTGCGGTACAGTTCCACCGACTCCGGCGTGCCGCGCGAGGCGATCTCGCCCATGTCCCAGATCACCAGCCTGCGGGTGTCGAGGTTGGTAGTGCCGACGTAGAGGCGGCGGCCGGCGGCGTGTGCGGCGGCGACCTCGGCGATCACCTGCGGGGTGATGTACCGCTCCAGCCGATGGCGGATCGGGCGGTTGTGAAAGAGGGCATCGCCGAGGAACGGGATCGGTCGGAGGCCAATCAGCTCGTTGCGGTGGATGCCGACCATCGCCTCGTACAGTTGGGCGTCGTACCGCGGGCCGAGGAAGGCGAACGTCGCCATCAGCGCACCGGTGCTGATGCCGGTCACGGCGTCGAACTCGGGCCGGGCGCCGGTGTCGGTCCAGCCGTCGAGCACGCCGATGCCGAACGCCCCGTACATCCCGCCGCCGGACAGGACGAGGAACTGGTACGGCCGGGCGGCCGGGGCAGCGGCGGCGGTCTTCTGCCGGAATTCCGCCTCCATCTCACGGAGCCGGGTCGCGCCGACTGGGGCGTGCAGATCGGTGCCACAGCCGAGCTCGGTCAGCTGCTGTTTCGCCAGTTCGGGCGGGACACAGTGGTGACGGGCGCACCCCGGAACGGCGAGGGCGACGGTCACGAGGAGCAGCGCGGTTCGCATCGACACCCCGGCGGTGGCGGACCGCACGGCGCGGCCCTCACCCGTTATCGGACCGATACAGCCGGCCCCGTGAGTCCCTTCGGGGACTCACGTTACGGTACGCGGGTTGCAGCATCACCGGTGACGAATCTCCCGCGGGGGCAGCGTCACCGGAGAAGGGGATGATAAGCGTGGCAACGAACCCCGGGACCGAGACTTCGGTCCAGCGTGACTTACCCGACTTACGGGCGTTGATGGACCAGCTCCTTACGGCCGGAACACCAGACCTTTACCGCGTGCTGTTGGGCACGGTGGACCGGGTGGCGCTCGCCGCCGTGCTCCGACACGTCGGCGGAAACCAGGTCCGGGCGAGCGAGGTACTTGGGATTTCCCGAACGACCTTGCGCGGGAAACTGCGTGCGGCCGGGCTCTCGGCCGACGGCCGGCGGAAGAACGCCGGCGAGCTGAACGGCACCCACCGACCAGAAATTGGTCAGTGACGGTGGGGGTACGGGTGGTCGTGACCATGACTGTGATCGTGGTCATGGTCACGCGATGATTCGTCCGCCGCGGCGTGCGCGATCACCAGCTGCGCCTGGTGAATGCCCTTCAGCCCGCTGAGTTCCGCCGCGAGCTCCTGGAGCGCCGGGGCGGGGCCGCGGAGGACGATCACTTCCAAGCACAAGTCCTGGTCGAGGTGAACGTGCATGCTCGACACCACCCGCTCCGCGTGGGCGTGCTGGAGGTCGAGCATCTTGTCGGTCAGCCGCGTCTTGTGGTGGTCGTAGACGAGCGTCAGGCTGGCCGCCACGACCGCCGCGTCGGCCTGCCACGCGGCGGCCGTCAGCTTCTCGCGGAGGAGCTGGCGGATGGCCTCGCTGCGCGTGGCGAACCGCCCGTCTTCGCAGTGTTTGTCGAAGGCGTCGAGCAGGTCTTTCTCCAGCGACACCGAGAACCGCACGAGTTCGGACACGTCCGCCCCCTTACCGCGCCTGACGGGCAGGCCTGGTTCCGTTCTTACGCCGCCGGCGCCGGCGCGGCACCGGCGCTCGGGTTCGGCGCGGGGAGCGGCGCCCCCGTCCGGCGGGCGACGAGGCGGTGGATGTACTGCATCTCCGAGAGCGTGGACCGCACGGCGAGCCGGGCGTCCCTGATGAGCAAGGCGCCCGCCACGAGCAGCGCGCACGCCCCCGCCAGGCCGAGCACCACCGGCGCCCACGCGAACCGCCCCATCGCCACCGCCGACAGGCCGATCCCGAGACTCGACCCGACCAGGAGTGCGATCGCCACATACAGGCTGATGACCGCCACCTGCAACAGCCGGATGCGGGCCGACTGGTGGGCGATCTGCTCGGCGATGTGCGCCCGCTTCTCTTGGGCGTCCTCGTCGGCCGGGTTCCACGGGGGCAGAGCCTCGGCCTGCTTGAGCAGGTCGCGGACGCGGTCCACGATGCGGCCGAGGCGGTTGGTGGTGGACAGGGCGAGGGTGCCGGACGCGGAAATGAGCACGGCGGGCGTGATCATCCCGCCGAGCACCTCGGCCGCGTTCGTCGGCTCGAACACCACGGGCATTGCGGTCCTCCGGGTACAGACGAACCCGGAGGGAAGATACAGACCGGCCCGGGCGACCGGGCGGTTAGCCCAAAGGGGAAGCCCCCGAGCGGCGGTGCTCCTCCAGCTCGCGGGCGCTGATCGTGTGGGTGGCCAGTTCGGTGTGGTGGCTCATCTTCGCCTCGCGGCCGAGCAGCGCCTCCACCTTCTCCCGGGCGGCCACGAACGCGGCCACGCAGCGCGGGTCGAAGTGGGTGCCGGCGTTCGCCTCCAGCTCGGCGAACGCCTCGTCGGCGGCCATCCCCTTCCGGTACGGCCGGTCCGAGGTCATGGCGTCGAACGCGTCGGCCACCGCCACCACCCGGGCGACGAGCGGGATCGACTCGCCGCGCAACCCGTCCGGGTAGCCGGACCCGTTCCACTTCTCGTGGTGGCTGCGGACGACCGGTAGCGCCCAACTGAGCGCCGGGATCATCTCCAGGATGTCCACCCCGCTGAGGACGTGCGTCTTCATCTGCCCGAACTCGGCGTCGGTCAGCCGGCCGGGCTTGCGGAGCACGCCGTCGTCCACCGCGATCTTGCCGATGTCGTGCAGCGGCGTGGCGATGCCGAGGAGCTTGCGGTCGGCAGCCGGCAGCCTCAGCTCGTCGGCCAGGATGAGGGCGTAGCGGGTGACGCGGTCGGTGTGCCCGCCGGTGTACCGGTCGCGGAGCTCGACGGCCTGCGCCAGCGCGGTGACGGTCTGGAGGATCTGCTCGTTCTGCCGCTCGACGAGCTGGTGCCGCTCGGCCCCGAGGGCGATGGCGGCGGCGAGCGAGTCGGCGAGGTACAGGTCGGCCTGGGTGAACGGCGGGTCCATCGGCCCGCGGTCGAGGTGGAGCACCCCGAGCGGGGCGTCCGGCGACCGCAGCACGGCGCAGATGATCGACGCCATCGCCCCGCCGGCGATGCTCTCGGACGTCATCGCCGGGTCGTCGTGGCTGTCGGTGAACAGGAGCGACTTGCCGCCCTTGAGCGCCCGGGCGGCGAGGGTGCGGCTGGGCGGGCGGGCGGCCGGGGTGCCGTCGCGGCCCGCCGTACACCGGGCGACGAGGTCGCCGTTGGGGCGGTCGAGCAGGAAGACGCCGCCGCGCTGGGCGCTGAACGTGCGGACGGCGTCGGCCAGGACGTCGCGCAGCCCCTCGTCGAGACTGGTGGCGTGGGCGAGCTGGGTGCCGCCGCGCATGATCCGCAGGAGGGACCGG
Organism: bacterium; assembly: GCA_017308215.1. Taxonomy (GTDB): domain Bacteria; phylum Planctomycetota; class Planctomycetia; order Gemmatales; family Gemmataceae; genus Urbifossiella. Next base: position 18,232 of record JAFKFQ010000375.1, read on the forward strand.
CCGTGCCGGTCCCACTGGTCGTCGGTCGGGTCGAGCCCGGCGAGCGCCTCGTCCCACGTCCGCTCCGCCGTCGATTCGACCCGCACCATCTGCCCGGACGCGTGGATGCGCACGGCCGGCTGGTGGTACGCGACCTCGACCCGGAAGAGGACCCGGCCGAACAGGACGGTGTCGCCCTTGCGGACGGCGCGCCCGGTCCGGCCGATCCGGGTGCCGTTGAGGAACGTCCCGTTCGAGCTCCCCAGGTCGCGGAGCATCCACCCGTCGTCGGCGGGGACGAGTTCGGCGTGCAGCCGGCTGACCGAGTCGTCGTCGAGGACCACTTCCAGGTCGGTGAGCCGCCCGACCCGCAACCCGACGGTGCCGGTCCACGTCCGCGGCGGCGCGCCCGGTCGTGTTCCGGGACCGGACACGACGATGCGCGCTGTTTCCATCACACCCTCGGGCTAGAGCATGCCAGAATCTAGATCAGAATCCGAACGCAGGCGCGGACAAGAGGGACGAAATTCAAAGCCCCAGGGAAATCCTGGGGCGCTGATCAAAGATGATCCATCTTGTTGCGGATACAGCACAAATGCGTGGTACCTAGCCCGTAGCATCAGACCAGCGCACCGGCCTCCGTCCGCGGCGAGAACGACGGCGGGTCGCTGCACGGGAACGAGTCGTCGGACGCCTCTAGAACCGGGTCGTCGATCGAATCGCCGGCGGCGGTGCGTTCCTCCTTCGCCTGTTGCGAGACCTGGTCGTAGATGCCGGCGGTGACACCGGCGCCGAGGGTGTCGAGCAGAACCCGGCACTTCTCCTTGTCCGGCTCGCAGCCGGGTTCGCCGGCGTTGCAGGTCGCCATCCGGTAGCCGCGGTACGCGAGCCACCCGCCGGCCGCCGCCATCAGCAATCCAACTGCCGATCGTCGCCGCAGCCCGACCGTCGCCAGCAGCCCGCCGCCCAGCATCGGAGCCAGACCGTTCATGACCTTGTGCATGGTGCGTCTCTCCCACCCGGGTCCGGGTGCGTTTGCGTTGAGCGGAACCTGTCCGGGGACATCCACCGCAATGACAGGAGATGACGACGGGATTGCTGCAAGACCCGTGCCGGGAACCGGCTGGCTACGCCGTGAGTGGCGGCGTAAACTGGCCTTCTCCCACCCCGCACGCCGCGGAGCCGTCATGTCTTACCACCTCGCACCGCTCGTCCCGGCCGTGCTGATCGCCCTCGGATTCGCCGTGCTCGCGCCCGCCGCCGAGCCGGGCTCGGCGCTGAAGCTCAGCCTCCGCTCCCGCGCCGCGGCGCCCGGGGTAGCGGCCGTCCCGGCAACGGTGAAGGCGGCCGAGTGGGACGCGGCGAAGACGGCGATCATCGTCTGCGACATGTGGGACCACCACTGGTGCAAGTCGGCGGAGGCGCGGGTCGGCGAGCTGGCCGGGCCGCTGGACGCGATGCTGAAGGCGGCGCGGGCGAAGGGCGTGTTCGTGATCCACGCGCCGAGCACCTGCGCCGACTTCTACAAGGACACGCCGCAGCGGAAGCGGGCGAAGTCGGCCCCGTTCACCGCCCCGCCGAGCCCGCTGGCCACGACCGAGCGCTGGGGCACCTGCTGGAACTGGCCGGACGCCAAGCGCGAAGGCCCGCTGCCGATCGACGACTCGGACATGGGGTGCGACTGCGCCGTGAAGTGTGAGATCCGCTCGCCGTGGACGCGCCAGACCGCCGCCATCACCATCGCCGACGGCGACGCCGTCACCGACCACGGGCAGGAGACGTGGAACCTGCTCGCCGAGCGGAAGATCGACAACGTGATCCTGTGCGGCGTGCATCTCAACATGTGCGTGCTCGGGCGGCCGTTCGCCATCCGCCAGATGGTGCGGCTGGGGAAGAACGTGGCGCTCGTCCGCGACATGACCGACACGATGTTCAACCCCGAGCGCCCGCCCGGCGGCACGCACTTCGACGGCACCGACCGCGTGGTCGAGCACGTCGAGCGGTACTGGTGCCCGTCGTTCCTGAGCAGCGACCTGACCGGCCAGCGCCCGTTCCGCTTCCGCCACGACCCGCGCCCGCAGTAACCCTATCCGTACATCGCGGCCGGCTTGCCGGCCGTGCTTGGAAGAATCGTTGACCACGGCCGGCAAGCCGGCCGCTATATACCCGCACTCTTGACCTCCCCCGGACTCCCACCATGCCCCGGCGCCTCACCGCCGCCCTCCTTCTGGCCGTCACGCCGTTCGTCTTCGCCACGCCGCCCGAGCCGCCCCCACCCGCGGACCCGCTCCCGGAACTGGCCGACGGCACCGACAAGGCGACGCAGAACATGAAGGCGTTCCGCGTGGCGGCGGGGCTGACGGTCGAACTCTTCGCGGCCGAGCCGACGCTCGCCAGCCCGGTCGCCATCAGCGTGGACGAGAAGGGGCGCGTCTACGCCGCCGAGGAGTACCGCCTCGGCAAGGGCGCCGCCGAGAACCGCGACAACCCGAAGGACCGGTTCTCGTTCTGGCTCGACGACGAGCTGCAACTGAAGTCGCTCGACGACCGCCTCGCCATGTACCGCAAGTGGGAGAAGAAGTTCGACGGCGGGATGAAGTGGTTCACCCGCTGGGGCGACCAGGTGCGCCTCGTCGAGGACACGAACGGCGACGGCAAGGCGGACAAGAGCAGCGTCTTCGCGTCCGGCTTCAACGGCCCGCTCGACGGCCTCGCCGCGGGCGTGTTGGCGAAGGACGGCGACGTGTACCTCACCAACATCCCGCACCTGTGGAAGCTCAAGGACACGAAGGGCACCGGCGTCGCCGACAAGAAGGACGTCCTCCTCTCCGGCTTCGGCGTGAACTGCGCGTTCTACGGCCACGACCTGCACGGGCTCATCTTCGGGCCGGACGGCAAGCTGTACTTCACCGTCGGCGACCGCGGGTTCAACGTCACGTCGAAGGAAGGCAAACCGTTCGCCGGGCTGCGGACGGGGGCGGTGTTCCGCTGCGACCCGGACGGGACGAACTTCGAGGTGGTGATGCGCGGCCTGCGGAACCCGCAGGAACTGGCCTTCGACCAGTACGGCAACCTGTTCGCCGACGACAACAACTGCGACAAGGGCGACCACGCCCGCCTCGTGTACGTGTGCGAGGACGGCGACAGCGGCTGGCACATGGAGTACCAAACGATCAACCCGCCGTACATGGGCGGGCCGTGGTTCGCCGAACGGCTGTGGCACCTGCCGCACGCGGGGCAGCCGGCGTACGTCCTGCCGCCGGTCGGGAAGATCGGCACCGGGCCGAGCGGGTTCCTGTTCACGAGCGGGACGACGCTGCCGGACCGCTACAAGAACGCCTTCATCATGTGCAACTACGCCGGCGGGATGGGGCTCGAGGCGTTCCGCGTGACGCCGCGCGGGGCGGGGTTCGAGGTCGCCGACTACCACGACTTCCTGAAGCCGATCATGGCGACCGACGTGGACCAGGGGCCGGACGGCAAGCTGTACGTGTCCGACTTCGTGAACCTCGACTGGTCCGGCAAGAGCATGGGCGGCCGCATCTACACCGTGTTCGACAAGCAGAAAGTGAACGAACCCGCGGCACTGGAGACGAAGAAACTGTTCGCGGAGGGGTTCAAGCAGCGAACCTCCCAGGAACTCGGCAAGCTTCTCAGCCATCCCGAACAGAAGGTCCGGCTGCGTGCGCAGTGGGAACTTGCGGCCCAAGTAAAGCACCCGCCATCAACGCAATCTGCAATTCGGGCACTCCTTGAGTCTCTCGGATCTGGGGATCAACTCGCTCGGCTACACGCCCTTTGGGCGTTTGGGCAGGTGGGACCGGGTGAGCCCTTCCACACGGCCGTACGGGGAATGCTGGCCGATGCCGACCCCGAATATCGTGCCCAGGCCGCCAAAATGGCCGCGGTCACCGCGTATGGCACGACAGCAGACGATCTACTGAAAGCGCTAGGCGACACATACCCACGGACAAAGTTCTTCGCCGCGCAGTCGCTCGGGAAGCTCAAGCACCGGCCAGCCGTCGAACCGTTGTTCCGCGTCCTCGCCGAGAACAAGGACACCGACCCGTGGCTGCGGCACGCTTGCGTCGCGGCTCTCGCCCGCATCGGCGACGCGGAGGCGGTCGCGGCGAAGGCGAACGACCCGAACGCCTCCGTGCGGCTCGCCGTCGTGCTGGTGCAGCGGCGGATCGGTGACAAGCGGGTGTCGCGCTTCCTCGCCGACGCCGACCCGCTCGTCCGCGCCGAGGCGGCGCGGGCGGTCCACGACTTGCCGATCGAGTCCGAGTTCGCCGCCCTCGCGGCCGTTCTGCCGGCCCTCTCCACCAGCACCGACGAGGAGTCGATTGTCCGCCGGGCCATCAGCGCGAACTACCGCCTCGGCGGTGCCGAGCACGTCGCCCGCGTGCTGGCCGCGGCCGGCAACCCGGCGCTGTCGCCGCCGGTGCGGCAGGAGGCGGTGCTGGCCCTGCGCGACTGGGCCAACCCGCCGCCGCGCGACCGCGTCACCGGCTTCTGGAACCCGCTCCCGAAGCGCGACATGAGCATCGTCCGCGGCGTGGTCGGGCCGGGGTTCGAGAAACTCCTCGGCTCGGCGTCGGGGCAACTCCTCACGGACGTGGTCGGCCTCATCGGCCCGCTCGGGTTGGAGGTCAGCGAGCCGACACTGACCGGCTGGGTGGGCGACGGATCGAAGGACGTGCCGGTCCGCGTCGCGGCACTGCGCGTACTCGCCGACCGCAAGGCGAAGTCGCTGCCGGATTCGCTCGCCGTCGCGCTGAAGGACACGGCCCCGCTCCTGCGTGCGGAGGCCCGTGACTTGCTGACCGCGACCGACCCGGTGAGGGGCGTTGAGAGCCTGACAGCCGTTCTCGCTGACGCAAAGGCGGCGACGAGCGAGAAGCAGCGCGCCGTGGCGGCGCTGGCGCGGACGAAGGCGCCGGCCGCGGCGACCGCGCTCGACGGCTGGGCCGAAAAGCTGACCGCGAAGGCCGTCCCCGCCGAGCTTCAACTAGACGTACTCGAAGCGCTCAAGGCGACGCCGAACCCGGCCCGTGACAAGGTGCGCGCGACGTTCGAGTCGTCACTACCCGGCGGCCCGGCGTACTCGAAGTTCGCGGTCAGCCTCGTCGGCGGCGACGCGGCCCGCGGGCGCGAGGTGTTCGTCGGCCACGCCGCGGCGCAGTGCCTCCGCTGCCACACGGTCAACGGGACCGGCGGCAACGCCGGGCCGGACCTGTCGAAGGTGGCGGGGCAGACCGGCAAGGACCGCGCCTACCTGATGGAGTCGCTGCTGAACCCGAGCGCGAAGATCGCGCCCGGCTTCGGCGCCGTCACGCTGAACCTCGTGGACGGCCGCGCCGTGAGCGGCGTGCTGGCGGAGGAGGGTGCGAAGGGCGTGGTGCTCGTCCACCCCGACGGCCGCCGCGAGACGATCGCCGCGGACGACATCGAGCGCCGGAGCCAGGCGACGTCGGCGATGCCGGCGGTGGACCGCTCGCTGACGCCGCGCGAGGTGCGTGACCTGGTGGAGTACCTCAGCACGCTGAAGTAACGCCCGGCAGAACAGGAATTGGCCGCAAAAAGGCACGAAACGACACAAAAAGTAAGACAGAGCATGGTCTTACTTTTTGTGTCGTTTCGTGCCTTTTTGCGGCCATCCTGATTTTGTTGCACGACGGCGGCCCGACGGCGGCACTAACAGGGGTGACGCCCGCTCCCCGAGGTTTCGCCGTGGCCCAGCTCACCCTCCGCACCCTGCTCGCCTACCTCGACGACACACTCGAACCCGTCGCCGCCCGCGAACTCGGCAAGAAGGTCGCCGAGAGCGAGATGGCCCAGGAGCTCATCGAGCGGATCAAGAAGGTCACCCGGCGCCGCCGCCTCCAGACGCCCGACGCGGACGGCGCCGACGAGGACATCTCCGACCCGAACACCGTGTCGGAATACCTCAGCAACACGCTCGACGCCGAACAGGTGCAGCGGCTCGAACAGGCGTGCCTCGACTCGGACGTGTACCTCGCCGAGGTCGCCGCCTGCCACCAGATTTTGGCGGTCGTGCTGGCGGAACCGTTCCGGGTGCCGCCGCGGGCGCGGGAGCGGATGTACAAGCTCGTCAAGCCGCCGGCGGGGATGAAGAAGGGGCGCACCAAGCCGGCCGTCCCGGTCATCGGCGACAACACCGCGCGGCCGGTCGAGCGCCGCGACGCCGACGACACGGACGCCGCGCTGCTGCTCGGCATGGACCGCTTCGGCGCCGGCTCGACGGCCCTGCGGGTCGGGATGGCCGCAGCCGGGGTCGTCATCGCCGCGCTCCTGGCGGTGGCGGTCTACATGGCCTCCCCGGGTACACCGCCCGACGCCCCGGCCACGTCCGCGCCCGAATACGCCGCCGTCTCCGCCCCGCAGCCGGCGCCCGAGCCGACGCCGAAGAATACCGAACCCGGCCCGACGCCGGCGCCGAAGCCGCCGGACCCGATGACCCCGCCGGTCACGCCGACGCCTGCGGACAAGGGCAAGGAGGACGGCAAGGGGAAGGAGAACGGCAAGCAACCGCCGGCCGTCGCCGCCCCGCGCGAGGACCGGCTGCCGGTCGGCAAGGCGACACAGGTGAACACGCTCCTCGTGTCCCGCCCGTCCGCAGACGCCAAGTGGACGCGGCTCGACCCGGGCGGCGACGGGGCGGTGAACTCAAACGACGAGGTGCTCTGCCTCCCCGGCTACAAGGCGGAGGTGAAGCTCGACACCGGCGTGGCCGTGTCGCTGTGGGGGAACGTGCCCGAACTCCTCCCGGCCCGGCTGCTGGAGTCGCGCGTCCGGTTCCACGCCCCGGTCATGAAGGCCGAGGGCGGCGGGTTCGAGTTCGACGCCGACCTGACGCTGCTCGGCGGCCGCATCTACCTCACGCCGACGAAGGGCCAGGAGCGCGTCCGCGTCCGCGCCGCCGGCGAGGTGTACGACCTCACCCTCGCCGAGCGATCGGAGGTGGCGGTGGAACTGACCGTCGCGCACGAGCCCGGGGTGGCGTTCCTCCGCACGGCCGGCCCGGCGCCGCGGGCCGAGGTGAAGATCGCCGTGGTCCGCGGGTCGGCCGCGGTCGCGGTGCCGGTCCGCGGGGTGAAGCACGACAAGGTCGAGGCGCCGGCCGTCATCGCCTGGGACAGCAAGGCCAACGGCCGCCCCGCGAACCCGGTCGCGGTCGAGAAGACCAACCCGTACTTCGACAAGTTCCTGCTCGTCCCGTCCGACCAGGGCAAGGGCGTGCAGAAGGCGCTGACCGAGGTCGCCACGCGCCTCGCCGACAACGACCGGGTGCAAATCCTGATGACCGAGCTCGTCACCGAGCCGCCGGCGCCCGGGCGGTTCTTCCACGGGCTCGTCGGCATCTACGGCCAGGCCGCGACCGCGTCGTCGGCCGACGACCTCAAGCCGCTAGTGGACGTGCTGACCGACGAGACGCGCGGCTACGACCGCGTGGCGGCGGCGACCGCGCTGGCGGCGTGGACCGCCCGCGGCCCGGACAACACCGCCATGCTCGGCACGGTACTCGACATGAAGATCCCGGCCGAGGGTGTAGCCGATTTGGTGCTGAAGCTCCTCCGCGGCCTCGTGAACCCTGCCGCCCCGGACCCGGCCGAGTTGGATCGCCTCGTAGACCCGCTGCTGAGCCACGCGTCGGTCGCGGTGCGCGAGCTGGCGCTGTGGAACCTCATCAACTTCGCCGACCCGTCCGCGGCCCGCGTGCCGGGGCTGACAGCGGACGTGGGAATGAACAGCGGACCGGCCCACACCCGACTGGTGAACGGGTGGCGCGCGCGCATCGAGGAGATCAAGCGGCGACCGCCGATGAAGAAGTGACCCGACAATTTTCGCCACTCGCGGCGTAGCGGCATAGACGCCGCTACGCCACAAGAATTAGTGTCGTTTCGATGGCGGTGGGGCAACCAAGTTTGGTAGCCCGCGCGACCCGTAGCGCGGGCTAAAGCCCGCGGCTACCAATCACTAGTGGTCCGCCACACCTCATGTGGCCGGTGCGATGACCGGATAGAGCTTCTTGAGTCGTGTCCGTGCGTCGGCCGTCGTGAATTGCCAGTCGGCCGCAGCCTCGGTGGCATTCCGGTCGCGCTCCCACGCCGCCACCTCCCGGCGTAGGGTGTCCAGGTCCGGGATGCGGCGGTCCAGGCACTGGCGGGCCAGGACCGAGAGTTCGCACTCGGCCACGTTCGACCACGACCCGTGCTTCGGGGTGTCGTGCCACTCCAACCGGTCCGCCACCCGCCGGGCCTCGACCGGGTCGAATGCCTGGTACAGGGCGGCGGTGGTGTGCGTGCTGAGGTTGTCGAGGACCAGCACCACCTTCTCCGCGTCCGGGTACTGCTCGTCCACCAGCCGCCGGAGGAAGTGGGCGAAGTCCACGCTCGTCCGCCGCTCGGTCACCGCGACGTGCCGCCACCCGGCCAGCGGCTCGAACGCCAGGAACAGGTCGGCCACCCCATGCCGGACGTACTCGCTGTCCTCCTTAGCCGGGGACTTCGGGCGGACCGGCAGCGGAGGCCGGGCGTCGCCGACGAGTTGCTTCCCGCCCTCGTCCACGCACACCACCGGGCGGGCGTCGGACGGCGGCCGGTGGTAGACCGCCAGCACATCCTCCATCGCTGCCACGAACCCCGCGCTCGCCTTCGGCGGGATGACCCACTGCTGCTTCAGCCGCGGCTTGAGGGCGGTTTTTTTAGCGTCCGCCGGACCGTCTCGTCGCTCACCGCGTCCACCACCCGCAACTCGACCAGCCGGCCGGCCAGCAGCTGGAGCGTCCACCGGGCCTTCCCGTCGGGCGGTGTGGGGCAGGCCAGTGCGACGAGCTTGGCCTCCTGCTCCCCATCCAACTTCCGGAACCGCCGGCCGGTCGGCTTCTTCCGGTGGACAGCGGCGTCGAGCCCACCTTCCGCGAACGCCTTGCGTACGCGGGCGACCGTCCGAGCACCGCAGTCGAGGGCGGTCGCGATCGCCGCGTCGTCCCACCCCGGCCGGCCGTCGGCGGCGTCGGCCTTGAGCAGGATGCGGGCGTGGGTGACGGCACGAGCCGAGTGGTTACCGGACCGCACGAGGCGGGTGAGTCGGCGGCGGTCGTCAGCGGTCAAGAGGACGACGTGCTTGGGTTTCCGAGCCATTGCGGGCCTCCGTCCCGGGCTGGGCTACGGAGATCTTACCCAATGCCACATGAGGTGTGGCGGACCACTAGCCAGTAGTTTCCAGGATTCTCAGGTGTGGGCGACGCCCTCCGGGGTCCATCCTGAAGGTTGCTGCGGCACTTCAGGAACCCCGGAGGGGCGTCATGAACGACGCCACCGCACCCGTTCGACACTGGCAACAACTCCTCACCCCGTTCGTGTTCGTCCTCACCCAGCCGGGGTATGCCCGATTCGCTCAGTGGGTGACCGGCACCGCCCTCGGGT
>JAFKFQ010000350.1 GCA_017308215.1 bacterium
CGGCCGGCGTGAGCCGGCCGGTCGTTGCCCCGGCGCCTGCTACTTCTTCGCCGCCTTCTCGAAGTACGCCTTCGACTCCTTCACCCCCGGCTTGATCGTCGCAGAGCCGGGCTTCCAGTCGGCCGGGCAGACCTCGCCGTTCTTCTCGAAGAACTGCAGCGCGTCGAGCACCCGCAGCGCCTCGTCCACGCTCCGGCCGAGCGGCAGGTCGTGGATCGTCGCTGCCCGGACCACGCCGGTCTTGTCGATCAGGAACGTGCCGCGCAGCGCGATCCCGCCGTCGAGCAGCACGCCGTAGTCGGCGGCGATCTTCTTCGTCAGGTCGGCCACGAGCGGGTACTTCAGCCCGCCGAGGCCACCGGTGGCGCGCGGCGTCTGGATCCAGGCGAGGTGGCTGAACTGGCTGTCGATCGAGCAGCCCAGCACCTCGGCCCCGCGGTCGTGGAACTCCTGGATGCGGTCGGAGAACGCCACGATCTCGGTCGGGCAGACGAAGGTAAAGTCGAGCGGGTAGAAGAACAGGACGACGTACTTCCCGCGGTAGTCGGAGAGCTTGATCTGCTTGAACTCCTCGTTCACCACGGCGGTGGCGGTGAAGTCGGGAGCTTCCTTCTGGACCTGGGCCGGCATCGGTGGGTCTCCTGGGTTCGGGCCAACGCTGAATGATTAGGGACCGCGGCCCGGGTTTCCACCGGCCGGCGGGAACGCGATCGATTGGCGTACCCGATGCGCCGGTGGTGCCGGTGTGTCACACACCTTTTTGCACAAATCAGGAACGCGCCGTTGTCACTTCACGCATTGCTCACGTAATCTTCACGCGTCCCACCCGGCCGCGTTTCCCGCTGAATCACACGCGGCCGCCGCGATTCGACCCCCGCCTGCCCGGGTTCGGTGTCCCGTCGCGTGTCCTCTCTTTCTCTCCCGAGGAAGCCATGCCCCGTTCGCGCCCCGGTTTTACCCTCATCGAGCTGTTGGTGGTGATCGCCATCATCGCGATCCTCATCGGCCTGCTGCTACCCGCCGTGCAGAAGGTCCGCGAGGCCGCCGCCCGCGTCAAGTGCCAGAACAACCTCAAGCAGATCGGCCTCGCCTGTCACAACTTCCACGACACCTATGGGCTTCTGCCGCCGAGCCGGTGCGCGTCGGGCGGGTTCCCGAAGCTGTCGGTGCCGGCGAACGCCTACCAGGGCTGGGCGGTGTGGCTGCTGCCGTACCTGGAGCAGCAGAACATCCGCAACATTTACGACCTCAAGCTCCACTTCGGGCACGCCAACAACACGACCGCGGTCCGCACCAAGGTCCACGTCTTCAAGTGCCCGTCGAGCCCGACGCAGGACCGGGTCGCGCCGTCGTTCACCGCCCAGGGGTTCACGGTCACCGACGCGGTGACCACGGACTACACCGTGATCCGGTTCGTCGCCGACTCGCTGCGGGGCCACCAGCCGGCCAACCTCGACCCGGCGACGATCGGGGCGGCGTTCGACGGGGTGCAGGGGGTGCAGTCCAGCGCCCACTCGTACTCGACGGGAACGAACTACCGCGTCAGTTCGTTCGCCAGCGTCACGGACGGCCTGTCGAACACGTTGTTCTACGTCGAGTGCGCCGCCCGCCCGGACCTGTTCAACGGCGGCCGGCAGGTGTCGTCGAACACGGTGGGCGCGTCGGCGTGGGCCGACTCCGAGAACGAGATCGGGTTGGACGGGTGCAACGACACGTTCGGCACCCCGGGCACCCGGGCGATGAACTGCACGAACAACGGCGAGCCGTACGCCTTCCACACCGGCGGGATGAACGTGTGTCTGGTGGACGGGTCGGTCCGGTTCATGCGCGAGAGTGTGCCGATCCGCACGTTCGCCGCGATGGTGACCGCCAGGGCCGGCGAGGTCTTTTCCCAGGACTAGCGGCGGGTCAGTACTCCTGCACCAGCAGTTCGCCGTCGGCGGCGAACCAGCCCTGGCCGTCGATCTGGTACACGCCGGCGGTGCGTGCCGCGAGGACGCGGCACGTTACCGCCAGCAGCTTCTCCAACGCCACCTCGTCGCTCGCGTCCACGGGCTTCCGCAGCACGACGAGTTGCTTCGTCAGCGCGACGTGCTCGATCAGCTGCGGGGCGTTCGGGCTGTAGTCGCACGTCTCCAGCTCCGCCGCGTGCGCGTTCAGTTGGTCGCGGATGTCGTCCTCGTCGGCGAGGTACCGGTCGAGCGTCACCGGCGTGTTCAGGCCGGGCAGATGTAATTCGCCGGAGGTCCAGCCGAGGTCGTCGCCGCGGAAGTGTGGCTCGACGGGCAGCCCGGCCGCGTGGAGTTCCGCCGCCAGCGCCGACGGGGGTGCTTCGGTCGCTTCCCGTCCGAATACACGATACCACATGATGTTGCGCCCTCGCGTGAAACTCGGAGGCCATCCTACGAAGTATTAGTGGGGTGCCGACCGACCTGTTACGGGTCGGTCGACGTCGTTAAGATCATCCCAGCCCACCCGTGCCAGCCGGAGCCGCAATGACGTCGAGTATACCGACCGCGAACGGGGAACTCGTCAGCCGGGTCCAGCAGCTCCGCCTCGACGGCCAACTCGGCACCGACACCGGCCGGCGCGGCGGCGGCGGGTCGTGGCTGCCGTGGCTCCTGTGCGGCCTCCTGGCCGTCAGTTGGGTCGGCGTCGGCGTTCGGTACTACCGCCAGCCGAGCGCTACGCGGACGGCCGAGCCGGCCGACGGCGCGAAGCCGCCCGGCACGCCGGCCCCACCGACCGGCGGGACGCCGGCCGCCCCGGCCGCGGCGCCGGGGGAGATCGTGCTCCAGCTCAAGGGGAACCTGATCCCGTTCCTCCAGATCGCGGTCAGCCCGCGCGACGTGGCCGGCGAGCTCACAGCCATCACGTTCTGGGAGGGAAAACTGGTCAAGCGCGGCGACACGCTCGCCACCCTGCTCGACTCGCAGTACGCCAACCGGTTCAACACCGAGAAGGCGTCGGTGCTGTCGGCCGAGGCGCAGGTGGCGAAGGCCGAGGCGGGCGAGGTGGCGGCGACGGTGCGGGTGGCGAAGTCGAAGTCGTCGCTGGCCGCGGCGGTGGCCCGGGTGACGAAGGCGGCGGCGGTGCAGGACCGGGCGACGAAGGACTTCGAGCAGGCCCGCCAGCAGCGCGCCGGGAACGCCATCTCGGCGCAGGAGTACCAGAAGTTCGAGGCCGACAAGCTGAGCGCCGACGCCGACACGGTGGTGGCGCGGGCGGACGTGGAGACGGCGACGCGGGAGGTCGAGGCGGTCGAGGCGGAGATGCGAACGAGCAAAGCGAACGTCCGGGCGGCGCGGGCCGAGGCCACCGCCGCCGAGGCCCGCCGCGACGAGGCCAAGCGGCTCCTCGACAACTGCGTCATCATTGCCCCGATCGACGGCACGGTGCTGACGAAGAAGGCCGACCGCGGCAGTCTGGTGAGCCCGGCGGCGTTCAACGTGTCGGCCAGCCTGTGCGAGATCGCCGACCTGCGGATGCTGGAGGTGGAGGTGGACGTGCCCGAGCGGCAGATCACGCGGATCCGCCCGGGGATGGAGTGCCAGGTGGCGGCCGACGCCGACCCGAACCGGGTCTACCGGGGGGTCGTTCACCGGGTCATGCCGATCGCCGACGACAGCAAGAACGTCATCAAAGTGCGCATCCGGGTGTTCCTGCCTCGCAACGAGGAGGCCGGGTCGTTCCTCAAGCCGAAGATGAGCGTGGTGGCGACGGTGGTGAACCGGCAGTTCAGCCCGAACGGCGCCGACCAGACGTGGGATTGACCGCAGATGAAGGGGTGAAGGGGTGCGCGGGTGACGGGGCGAACGCCCCCCACCGGCTCACCCCTTCACCCGCGCACCCCTTCACCCCTTCATGGGTACCGTGATGCCGGCCATCGTCGAAGTCCGCGACCTGCACAAGTCGTTCACCCGCGGCACCGAGACCATCGAGGTGTTGCAGGGGCTCACGCTCGACGTGGGCGTCGGCGAGTTCCTGGCGCTGATGGGGCCGTCCGGCTCGGGGAAGACGACGCTCCTGAAC
>JAFKFQ010000351.1 GCA_017308215.1 bacterium
CTTCGCCTGCATGTCGGCGCCGGTCCGGCGCATTGTCTCGATGACGTGGTCGAGCGAGATGCGGTGCGTCCCGTCGCCGTGCAGTACGGCCAGCCGGGCGGCGTTGATCGCCTTCACGGCGCCCATCGTGTTCCGCTCGATGCACGGCACCTGCACCAGCCCGCCGACCGGGTCGCACGTCAGCCCGAGGTTGTGCTCCATGCCGATCTCGGCGGCGTTCTCCACCTGCTCGTTCGTCCCGCCCATCACCGCCGCCAGCCCGGCCGCGGCCATGCTGCACGCCACCCCGACCTCGCCCTGGCACCCGACCTCCGCCGCCGACAGCGACGCATTCCGCTTGTACAGCATCCCGACCGCCGCCGCCGTCAGCAGGAACCGTCGCCCGCCCGCTGCCGTCGCCCCCGGCACGAAGCGGTGGTAGTACGCCAGCACCGCCGGGATGACGCCGGCCGCGCCGTTGGTCGGCGCCGTGACCACCCGCCCGCCGGCGGCGTTCTCCTCGTTCACGGCGAGCGCGAACAGACTCACCCAGTCGAACACCGCGAGCGGGTCGGCGCCCGTCTTCGTCAGGTGGCGGTACACTTCCGGGGCACGGCGCTTCACCCCGAGGCCGCCCGGCAGCACGCCCTCGGTCGCCACCCCGCGCTCGATGCAGCGGTGCATCACGTCCCAGATGCGGTCGAGACCGGCGTCGGTTTCGTGGGCCGGGCGCCACGCCGTCTCGTTCTCGGCGACGATGTCGGCGATGCTCAGTCCAGTCCGCCGGCCGACCGCGAGCAACTCGGCCGCCGACGTGAACTCGTGCGCGACCCGGCGCCCGCCGTCGCCGCCCTCCGCCTCACCCTCCTTCAGCACGAACCCGCCGCCGACCGAGTAGTACGTCTCTTCCACCTGCACGTCGCCGGCGGCCAAGTACGCGGTGAAACGCAGCCCGTTCGGGTGGAACGGCAGCGTCTCGGTCTCGTGGAAGCGCAGGTCGTCGGGCTCGCGGAACGGCACGACCTTCTCGCCGCCGAGGCGGAGCTTGCCGGTGCCGCGGACCGTCTCGACGAGCGCGTCGGCGGCGTCGGGATCGACCGCGTCGGGCCGCTCGCCGGCGAGGCCGAGAACGACCGCCTTGTCGGTGGCGTGCCCGCGGCCGGTGAGCGCGAGCGAGCCGTACAGGTCGGTGACCACGCGGCCGACGGCGGGGAGGTGTCCCGCGTCGCGCAGCGACGCGACGAACCGCCCGGCGGCGACCATCGGGCCGACGGTGTGCGAGCTGGACGGCCCGATGCCCACCTTGAACAGGTCGAAGACGCTGAGGTTCACGGCAGATCCGCTGAGTGTCCGACACGGTGGTCTTACGACCGGCGCCGGCATGCTGCCATGCCGCGCCGTTTGACACCCGCGTCACCGCCGGTTAGTGTCGTTTCGGCGGTGTATGGGCTGGTAGCCGCAGGCTTTAGCCTGCGTTCAGGTGGGCGCAGGCTAAAGCCTGCGGCTACCGAACCGGGGAGGCGCCGCGCCACACCGCCCGGGCGCGCCGGGTTGCAAGAGCGCGAGCGAATCGCCGGTCCGGTTACCGGAGGAAAGTGGAGCGGCATGCCGATCTCACCCGAGTACCTCCCGAGCGAATTGCACTACATCATCCCGCTGGCCGAGCGGCACGGCTCCGAGGCACGGGTCGCCCAGTATGACCACCGACTCGGGCGGCCCGTGCAGTACGCCGAGACACTTTCGGTCGCCGACATCGAGCCGTTGCGGCGGTTGTACACCGAGATCGGTGCGAACGGCCACGGCCCGGGCATCAACAACTGGCACCAGGGGCATGACGGCAAAAGGACGTGCCCGCCCGAGACGACTTGGCCGGTGTACGGTCTCCTGTGCCTGTTCGCCCAACTGGGCCAACTCGGTGTCGCTCCGTTCAGCGACGGGGTCATCCGGCCCCACGGGTAGGGACTCGCGGGCTGGCGAGGCAGGCTACTGATCCGTCGGCCTTGGAGGGAACCGCGATGCGTGGCGTGGTCGGTCTGCTCGCACTGATGGTCGTTGCGCCCAGCACACCCGGTGCGGACGGCTGGCGGCCGTTGTTCAACGGCAAAGACCTCACCGGCTGGCGGGCCAACAACGACCCCGACTCGTTCACGGTTAAGGACGGTGTCCTCCGCGTCCAGGCGTCGGGCGCCACTAGCGCCCACCTGTTCTACGTCGGCGACCGCAAGGACGGGTTCGAGGCGTTCAAGGACTTCGAGCTGGAGGCCACCGTGCGAGCCGAGCCGAACTCGAACGGCGGCATCTTCGTCCACACCGACATGACGACGCGCGACGCCCAGAAACACCTCGCCAAGGGGTACGAGGTGCAGCTCAACAGCTCGGCGAAGGAAAAGCGGAAGACGGGCAGCCTGTACGCGGTCGTGGACCTGGACAAGTCGCCGGTGGACGAGACGAAGTGGTTCACCGTGCGGGTGGTGGTCCGGGGCAAGCGGATCACCGTCGCGCTCGACGGCAAGGAAGTGGTGGACTACACCGAGCCGGCCGACGTGGTGCGGCCGAAGGAGCGGGCCGGGCGGCGGTTCGCGGCCGACGGCGGCGCCATCGCGCTCCAGGCCCACGACGCCGGGAGCGTCTGGTACTTCAAGGACATCCGGGTCAAACGGCTGCCGTGAGCGGCCACCGAGGAGCCACCGATGGCGCACACCGCCCGACTGACGGCGGCCGTTCTGTTCGGCCTCGCCGCGCTCGCCGCGGCCCAGGAGCCGAACGCCGAGACCGAGGCGCGGGCCAAGCTGGCGAAGGCACTCACGCTGCACGCCTCGTTCGACGCCGGGCTCGACGCCGACTTCTCCCGCGGCGACAAGACGTGCTACGTCCAGCAGGGCAAGGAGCTCGTGAAGGCCGCGCCGAACGCCGACGTAAAGGTGGCAGCAGGTGCGGGGCGGTTCGGCGGGGCGCTCCACTTCCCGAAGAAGGGCGCCACCCGCCCGGCGTTCAAGGACGGCGGCGTGCTCGGCTACAACGCCAGGAACTGGAGCGCCACCGTCTCCGCGTGGCTGCGGCTCGACCCGGACAAGGACCTGGAGCCGGGCTACTGCGACCCCGTCCAGATCGTCGGCGACGACAACAAGAAGGGCTACATCTTCCTGGAGTGGTCGAAGGACGAGACGCCGCGCTACTTCCGCTACGCCATCCGCCCGCTCTTCCCGATCTGGAACCCGACCGGCGCCGCGTGGCACGAGATCCCATTCGAGAAGCGGCCGATGGTCCAGGTGGAGCGCGCCCCGTTCGCGCGGGAGAAGTGGACGCACGTCGTGTTCACGGTCGAGAACGTGAACGACAAGACCCGCCCGCAGGCCGGCCGGCTCTACATCAACGGCAAGTCCCAGGGCGCGATCGAGAAGTGGGAACTCACCTTCGACTGGGACCCGGCGAAGGTGCTGCTCGTGCTCGGCGCGGCCTACGTCGGCCACATCGACGACCTGGCCGTCTTCGACCGCCCGCTCACCGCTGCCGAGGTGGTGCGCCTCTACGCGCTGCGGGCCGGGGTCCGCGAGCTGTACCCGTAGCCGCGAACCTCCCGGGCGGGCACGTGTCTAGCGGAACACCACACCGACCACCGACCCCCATGCCCCTCCCGATGACTTCTGACCTCCAGTGGACCCTGACCCGGGGCGGCACGTTCGTCGCCTGCGGCCGGGCCAGCCCGGCCCTCCCGCCGGGGGCGTACAGCGTCACCCTCGACAACTGCGGCGAGAGCCACTTCCGCCCGCACCCGCTCCACACCGACGACCTGGTGGCGTTCCCGGCGAGCGTGTCGGCCGACGTCCTCGCCGAGGTCGGGCGGTTCTGGGACACGGGCGACCGGTTCGCCCGCCTCGGGTTCGCCCACCGCCGCGGGTACCTGTTCTACGGCAAGCAGGGGTGCGGCAAGTCGTCGCTCATCCACCAGCTGATCGGCCGGGTCACCGCCGCCGGGCACGTCGCCTTCTTCTGCAGCTACCCGACCTGGTTCCGGGTCGGGCTCGCCCGGTTCCGCGAGGTCGAGCCGGAC
>JAFKFQ010000352.1 GCA_017308215.1 bacterium
GGCCTCCGTCACGGCGGTCACGCGGCACCTCCGGTCAGCAGGTCGGTGAGGTCGGCGGCCGCCCAGCAGCGGGTGTCGTCGAGGGCGGTCAGCTCGGTCGCCCACGGGCAGCACACCCGGACGAGGGCCGGGTCGATGCCCAGGGCGACGAGGTCGGCGGCGGTCAGGTAGTCGTCGGGCACGAAAGCTCCTCCTCGGCGCGCACCCCGGACGGGCCCGCCGGCGAAGGCGGGTTCGGCGGGTGCGGCCGTCACGGCGTCAGCGGTGAGTCAGTCGGTCAGGCGGCGGCAGGCTCCGAAGGCCGGGCGGCGTGGGCGACCCGCTCGACGGTGAAGCTCTCCTCCCCGAACTCGCGGCGGAGGAACCCGGTGAACAGCTTGGCCAGGTCGCGCCCGGCCCGGGTGCCGGCGGCGATCACCGCCACCCGGGCGGCCGGGTCGAACCCGTACGCCCGGTCGAGCCGGGCGGCCGCCTCCCCGCGCAGGCTGTCGGACGCGACCGCGGCCAGGGCCAGGGTCAGCCCGACCTCCTCGGCCGGGACGTGGGCGGCGAACGTGTAGCGGTACTCGGGTCCGGTCATCGGCGGCCTCCGGGGAGGGTCGGGCGCGTCGTCGGCACCCTGTCTATTGCCCGCGCGCCCGAAAAGTGTCAGGCGCGCCGGGGTGGTAGTCCCCCAGCCCGGCGTCGCCGAGGGCGGCGGCGAGTTCCCGCAGGCGGCGGTACACCGTCTGCCGCGACACGCCGGTCCGCCGGGCGACCTCGGCCGGGCTCCACACCTTCAGCGCCTCGGCGTAGGCCCGCAACCCGGCCGGCAGGGCGGCGAGTGCGGCGTCGAGGTCGATCGCCAGGTCGGCCCTCTGCGCCGCCGGTCTGCCCGGGAGGGTGGCCGGTTCGGCCGGCGGCCCCGCCAGCGGGGCCACGCGGCCGGGGTGGCGGCGCGGGGCGAACCGGCCGCGGGCGATCTTGGCCGCCGCCCGGCGGACGACGGTCCGGGCGAACGCGGCGGTGCCCCCGCGGGCCGGGTCGAAACCGGCCCGGGCGGCCAACAGCGCCAGCGCCAGGTCCTGCTCGGCGTCGGCGGTGTCGCCGCGGGGGATCACGCCCCGCCGGGCCAGTACGCGGGCCTTGATGCGGATCAGTTCGGCCTCGGCCGGGTCGAGGTCGGGTTGCCGGTCGGTCGGCACGGGTGCACTCCTCCCCGGCCGGGGGAGCGGAAGGCGCGGGCACGACGGGGCGGCGCGGGGCGGCCGGGACACCGGGCGGTGCCCACGATCGCCTCCGCAGCGCGGCCGGACGATGGTCGGGGTGGGACAGAGCCGGCGTCAGCCGGCGACCTCGGCCTGGAACGGCAGGCCGTGCTTGCAGGTGAGGACCGGGATGACCCCGTCCCCGACCCGGTCGAGGAGCCGGAGGAGGTCGGCCTGCTGGGCCTTCAGCGCGTAGCCCCCGGCCCCGAGCTCGGGCCGGGGGCCGTTCTCGGCCGCGAACTTGTGCTCGACGACGACCCGCGGCATCGGGTCGAGGACGGGCTCCCCGCCGCGGACGACGAGGCCCTCCAGCCGGCCGAAGTTGACCCGCTGGAGGAGGGCGAGCAGCCGCTGACGGGGGAGAGACAGTTTGGACTTCGCCGGGCCGGTGGTCATGGGGTGCTCCCGCGCCGGTGGCGCACGGAACGACCCCCCGCGGCGGCCCGGCGAAGGGCAAACCCGCGGGGGGTCTGGGTGGGTCGGGTTGGTGCCGCCCGGTGTGGTGGCGGCAGGCTGTGGGCTCGCCGGGCCTTCGTAGAGAAGGCGTTACGTCCGGCGTTACGGTGTTACACGGGGCGTTACAACTCGCGGCCGGCGGGCGCCGCCCGCACCCCGGGGAGCCGCGTCAAAGGTCCCAGGCGACGTCGGGGGCGGGGGCGTAGGAGATCGCCGACCCGGTCTCAACCGACCGGTCGAAGTGCCCGGCGAGTTCGGCGTGCTCCCGCGCCAGTCGGGCCGTCACCCGAGTGATCGCGTTCTTGACCGCAACCCGCGCCTTCTCGGCCGCGGCCCCGGTCTCGCGCCGCCGCCCGCCGTACCCGGTCGCCGCCCGGACCTGCCCCGCCAGGGCCGCCAACTCCGCCTCGGCCCGTTCCACCCGCCCCGGGTCGTTGCACGCCTTGGCGTCGTCGAGCTCGCGGGCCGCGTCCGCGTACGCCGCCCGGGCGGCCTCGAACGCGGCCCGGTCGAGGATCTCGACCCCGGCCGCCGGCGGCGGCACCGGCCCGCCCCGGGCCGACGCGTGCAGGATCGCGGCCGGGATCGGAAGGGGCTTGGCCGCGATCAGGGCCGCCAGGTAGCGGACCCCGAGGTCGTTGGCGAGGTAGACCGTCTTCCCGCCGAACCGAACCACCCACCGGTCTCCGGCCCGTCGGAACACGTTCCGGGTGTAATCCGGGTCCGCCGCGGACGGCGGGGCGACCGGACCGGTGACCCCGAGGGCCCGGGCCACCTGGTCGGCCAGGGGGCGGACTGCGCGGAGCCGCCCCCGCCCGGCAGGGGCGACGGCGCCGGCGAGCGGGACGAACGCCGACTGGCGGAGCCGGAGGCCGGGCTCGAGGAGGCGCCCGGCCCACCGCCGGGTCGGGGCGAAGAGCACGAACGGGGCCTCCCCGGCCGCGACCAGCCGGGCGGCGAGCGTGTCGAGATCCTCCCCGGCGTGCGGGAAGGCCAGCAGGCACGGGTAGGCGCCACCCGGGGTCAACAGCCGACCCGCCCCGACCACCCGGGCCGGCGGGCTCCCGGCGGCCGGCGGGTCGAGCCCGAACGCGGCCGCCACCGCCCGTGCGAGCCGGCCCCGGTCGACCTCGTACACGACCAGCTGGTCACGGGTTAGCGGGACCACCCCGCCGTCGGGCGACACCCCGACCAGGTCGCCCCCCGGGTGCTCGACCACTTCGAGCGGCAGCCCGCCGTCGGGGCCGGGGACGGACCGGGCGATCTCGGCCCGCGGGCGGAGGAACGGCCGCCCGGCGGCGAACCCGGCGGACCCGGCGACGGCCTCCCACCCGGCGGTGACGGCGGCCAGCCCGGAGAGGTCGTCCACCCCCGCCAGGAATCGGTCGAATTCAGCCGCGGCCATCCCCGCGCCCCCGCAGGAACCCCCGGGCCGCCAGCCACCGCTCGACCGCCGCCGCGTCCGCGTCCCGGGCGAACTGGGCCACGTTCGGCGGCCGGACGACCACCGACCGCGGCCGCCGGGCGGCGGCGAACTTCACGTCGAACGCCGCCCGGGACAGCCGACCGCCGGCCGGGAACCCCGCGTCCCGGGCGGCGAACAGCCCGAACACGTCGTCCGACTTGTGGGTGACCAGCTCCCACGGGCTCCCGGGGACGTACAGCTGGACCTCCCGGAGGGTCACCCGCTCCAGCTCGGGGACGTCGGCGCACGCCAGGGCGGCGGGGCCGTCCGTGCGGAGCGGGTCGAGGGTGTACAGGTCGGCCCGCGGGAACGCGCCGGGGAACCCGTACAGGTGGCGGCCGAACGCCGTCCGGTACAGCTCCTTCGCCCCCTTGAGCGGGGCGTTCACCCGGAGCTCGCCGAGCCCCGGGTCGAAGACGACCACGTCGTACCGGAGCGGCCGGTAGGCGATGCTCGCCGGCTCGGCCCCGGCCGTAGCGGCCGCCGCCTCCTCCCGCTTGAACGGCTCGCCGTGGCGGACCAGGTACCACAGTCCGTCGTCCCGGTTGAAGGGGAAGACCCGGGCGGTGCGACCGCGGCGGTTGCGCTCGAACCAGGCGTTCAGTTCGGCCTCGAGGTCGGACGGGCGGCCGAAGTCGAGGCCCGGCGGGGCGGCCGGGTCGGTGTGGTAGTACTCGAACGTCCGGGGGCTGGGGAGGTGCTGCTCGGCGTGGGCCCGCTCGAGTCGGTCGGGGGCGTCGAGCCACACCTGGACGGCGACGTCGGCCGGGGTGAGGTCGGCGGCAGGGCCGGGGTGAGGTCGGCGGCAGGGCCGAGGTCGAGGTCGATCTCGGC
>JAFKFQ010000353.1 GCA_017308215.1 bacterium
CGGCACACGGAGTTTTCCTACTACTATCAGGCGAGCAGGTCGTGCACGACCCCGGCTCGGGTGACCGCGTAGTCGGTGAGCGTGTCGTCGCGGCCCTCGTGCGGGACCGTCAGCCGGGCCGCGCGGACGGAGAAGTGGTCGTCGCCCGAGAAGACGAGGTGCATGTCGCGGCCGTCGGCGCTCATCCACCGGGTCGGGAAGCTGGCCGACTCGCCGGGGCCGACGTCCCACCGCTCCGTGAAGTAGACCGTCGTCCACGGCCCCCACGGCTCCGGGGCGTCGTAGACCCCGAACCCGCCGGCGAACCGCGTGTCGGCCTTCTCCCCCTCCGTCCCGGGGACGATCTGCACCCACAGGTAGCGCTTCAGGCCGGCGTTGTACGTGATGCCCGAGCGGTAGCACCGACCCGGGTGCGTGAAGACCGCGCCGCGGGCGGCGACGTCGGACGACCACCGCGGCCGCCCGTCCGCGTCGAGGCCCGTGAAGAACTCGTAGGCCGCCCGGTCCATCACCCGCTCCTTCGGCGCCCGGGCCAGCACCATGCGGTCCGCCGGCTGGTAGGCGCTGTCGGCGTCGTGCGAGTAGACGTACACGTACCCGTCGCGGGCGCCGGCGTAGTCGCGGCCGAAGTTCAGGAACGTCGGGCAGCCGAAGCCGGTGATCAGCTTCCAGTCGGCCCACTCCCACGTCCGGCCGTGGTCCGTCGACCGGGCGAGCTGCGCGTTGCCGGCGTTGCGCGCCCACAGGTACAGCACGCCGCCGACGCACAGGATGCCGCTGGCCTTCCGCGACTTCGCGCCGTCGCCGAGTTCCTCGCCGGTCGGCGCCGGGATGTTCTCGCCGGTCAGGGTCGCGGCGTCGCCGGTCACCCGCGCGAAGCCGAGGCCGAGGCGCTTCGGCGCGAACGGCTCGAACCCGCGGCCGTCGCCGTAGGCGGTGTACTGGCGGTCGTCGTCGGCCCAGGTGAGCGGCCAGTTGTCGCTTCCCGCGGCACGGCGGACGATCGACGCCTTCGGCGCCCACTCGATGCCGGTGACGTGCCGGCTCGGCGGGTACGGCACGGCCTCCTTCGGGCGGTCGGTCACCGCGGCGACGACCGGCTCGAAGAGGATTTTCACGCGGGCGTCGTGGAACGCCTCGAACACGTCGCGCGGGTTCTTCGGCTCGGGGGCGAGCGCCTCGCCGTTGCGGACGACGATCAGGTTCAGGCTCGGGACCACGATCAGGAGCTGGTCGCCGGCGCCGGCCCCGTAGTACGTATCGCGCGGCAGGTTCGGGTAGCGGCCGTCGGCGTTCGTCCAGAACCCCATGCCGCAGTGCCCCGGCAGGCCGGCGTCGCCGGTGAGCTGGCGCACGGCTTCCTTCGAGAGGATTCGTTTGCCGTCCCAATCGCCGTCGCGGAGGAGCAGCCGGCCGACGCGGGCGACCGCCCGGGCCGTGAACGCGCCGCCGCCCCACCCGGCGACGAGCGGCAGGCCGTCCACGGTGAACGTCTTGCCGTAGCCGACCGACCACTCCGCGTCGGCAACGCCGACCGGCCGCATGACGCGGTCCCGGAGGAGCGAGCGGACGTCCTGCTGCGGCGCGTCCATCAGCCGGGCCGTGACGGCGTAGCCGAGCATGGCGATGCCGGGGTTGCTGTACTGCAGCGCAGTCCCCGGCTCGAACAGGACCGGGCACCGGTCTCGGGCGGTGGTGAACGGGTCGGCGGGCGGGTCGAGCGTCTTCCAGAAGTCGCCCTTCCAGCCCGTGAGTTTCGCGTGCGGGAGCCGGTCCTGTTCCGCGTCGGCCAGGCCGGACGTGTGCGAGCCGAGGTGACGGAGGGTGATCTTGCGCTTGAGCGGTTCGGCGGCCCAGGCCGGCACCAGCTCGGCGACCGGGGTGTCGAGCTTCAGCCGGCCGTCGGTCAGGAGAAGTGCCAGCGCCAGGCCCGCGACCGTCGGCTTCGACAGCGACGCCGCGCCGTGCTTCTTGGCCGGCCCGTGGTCGGCCGCGTACCACTCGTAGACGACGCGGTCGTTGCGGACGACCAGGAACGCGCGCGTCTTCCGCCCCGCGAGCTCGTCCTTGAGGGCGTCGAGTTTCGCCCGCGACATTCCCTGGCTTTCCGGCGTGGCGGCTTGCCACTCGAACGGCTGCGCGGGCGCCGGACCGGTGAGGGCCAGCACGGCGACAACCGCCGCCAGTGCCGGAAGGTGCCGCCGCGCGGGTCGTGACGTGTTCATCGGCTGCCCGCCCCCTCATCCGGTTTGAGTTTGGTGGGACCGGCGTCCCGCCGGTCTTCCCGAACGACCGGCGGGACGCCGGTCCCACCAGACCAGACACCCCCAACCGGACCGCGCCTCAGAGATCGAAACGGTCCGTCCGGTACGATTCTCGCCGCCGGCGCGGGGCCGGACAAGCGCGGCACCGGCCGGGAGTTAGCCGTTGACCGGAAGGGCGTGTCTCGGCACACTAGAGATACCCGCCTGACCGCCTCTCCGGTCCAACCGCCACGCCAGAGCCTGCCGATGCCCACCACACACCGCCCGTCGCGCCGCGGCTTCCTCCGGATCGGCACGCTCGGCCTCGGCGGCATTACGCTGCCCGGCCTGCTCCGCGCCGACGCCGCGGCCGGGACGACCTCGCACAAGTCGGTGATCTTCATCTACCTGGTCGGCGGGCCGCCGCACCAGGACATGTTCGACCTGAAGCCGGACGCGCCGAAAGAGGTCGCCGGGCCGTGGAAGCCGGCGGCGACGAACGTCACCGGGATTCAGATCTGCGAGGCGTTCCCGCGGCTGGCGCGGAACATGGACAAGCTCGTCGTCGTCCGCTCGCTGGTCGGCAGCCAGGCCGACCACGACGCGATCCAGGTCTACAACGGCCACCACCCGCGCAACCCGACGCCGGCCGGCGGGTGGCCGCAGTTCGGCTCCGCGGTCGCCCGGCTGCGGGGGCCGACCGACCCCGCCGTGCCGGCGTTCACGAGCCTCTGTTACACCTGCACGCACGGGCCGTACAACGAGCCCGGCCCCGGGTTCCTCGGCCCGTCTGCCGCACCGTTCCGGGTGATGGGGAAGACGCGCGAGGACATGGTCCTCCGCGGCATCACCGTGGACCGCCTCGCCGACCGGCGCACCCTGCTGCGGAGCTTCGACGACTTCCGCCGCGAGGCCGACGCCTCCGGGTCGGCGCGGGCGACGGACGTGTTCACCGAGCAGGCGTTCGGGCTCCTCACGTCGTCGAAGATGGCCGAGGCGCTGGACATCTCGCGCGAGCCGGCGCGGGTGATCGAGCGGTACGGCACCGGCGACCCGAAGGTGTTCATGGACGCGAACGGCGCCCCGCGGGTGCCGCAGAGCCTGCTGATGGCCCGACGGCTGGTCGAGGCCGGGGCGCGGGTGGTGACGCTGAACTACAGCAAGTGGGACTGGCACGGCGGGCGGAACGCCGAGGGCCGGGCCGACAACAACATCTTCGGCCGCGAGCGCGAGGACTTCCCGGTCTTCGACCAGTGCGTCAGCGCCCTGGTCGAAGACCTGTACGCCCGCGGCCTCGGCGACGACTGCACGGTGGTGATCCTCGGCGAGTTCGGCCGCACGCCGCGGATCAGCGCCCAGGTCGGGCGCGACCACTGGCCGAACGTGAACTGCGCCCTGCTCGCCGGCGGCGGGATGCGGACCGGCCAGGTGATCGGCGCGACCGACCGCATCGCCGGCGAGGCCGTGGCGCGGCCGGTGACCTACGGCGAACTGTTCGCCACGCTGTACCACAACCTCGGCATCGAGCCGGGCGCGACGCTGCCGGACCTCACCGGCCGCCCGCAGTACCTCGTTGAGAACGACGCCCGCCCCATGCGGGAGTTGGTGTGAGCCGCGCGTGGTACGCGGCGTCAGCGCCCCCGGACTTCACGTCAGGTGGTGCCCCCCTCCCCAACCCTCCCCCTCAAGGGGGGATGGGGCCGGCGGCTGTGCCGCCGTGCGAAAACGGTGGGCGCGTCGGGAGCGCGAGCGGG
>JAFKFQ010000354.1 GCA_017308215.1 bacterium
ACCCGCCTTCAAGGTGCGGAGAAGGCGGGTTCGCCCACCCCGTCGCTCACGCTCCGGGCTCAGTTAGTCACACCTTGATCGTCGCCGCCTGCGCGGGTGGGATCAGGTGCTCCTCGATCCGCGGCGGCCACTCGAACGCCGTCGCCAGCGCCGCGATCGGCTCGCCGAGCTGCGGGATGTCCGCCTCCTTCAGCCGGCCGAGGCGCTTGATGGCGGCGAGGACGATCGTCGGGATGCGCTCGGTCGGCAGCTGCATCAGACGACAGCACGTCGCGTCCACGGCCACCAGGTCGGCGCCCATCACCAGCGCGCCGACCGGCTTCGCCGCCCCCATCAGCGGGCCGTCGCCCTCCATGCCGACGATCCCGTCCACGATCGCCAGGTGCGGGGTGCACGTGCAGGCGATGTCCACGATGCTGTTCGGGATGCCGCGCCAGTGGAGTTCGTTCTTCGGCCAGCCGTAGCAGATGCCCGGGAGTGTGCCGAACAGGTTCTTCAGGCTCAGCGTTGCCCCCGCCCAGTGGTGCGTTTTCAGCTTCGGCAGCGAGATCAGCACCTCCGCCGACGCCACCGTGCGCGACAGGTACAGGCTGTCGAGCCCGGTGAGGCGGCCGAGGTTCGGGAGCTTCACCGGCTCGTCGTGGTTGATGTCCACGAAGCGGACGCCGTGTTTCTCCAGTACCGCGCCGAGGCCACTTTCTTTGACGAGGAACTGCACGTTTCGCCAGTGCCCCGGTCCTTCGGCGACTACGACCTCCGCGGCGCCTTCCTTCTTGCACAGCGCGATCACCGCGTCGATGAACCGCGTCTGTACTCGACGAGGTTCGGCTTCAACACGACGCGCTTGCCGGCGATCGGCACGGCGGCGCGGAAGTGCTCGTACTGGGCGGCGAGGATGTCGGCGAGCGGCGCGTCATAGCTCTCGGCGCGGGCGATGTGGACGGCCGACGTTTCCGGCAGCGGGCGGACGGCGGCGAGTTTGTTGAGCACCCAGTTGCGAACCTTCCCCTTGATCCGGTCGAGCAGCGCCGGCGTGGGCGGCGGCGGTGGTTCGGTGCGCGGCCCGGGGCCGACGCCGACGGTCGGCGTGTCGGTGAGGCGGAACGGGTGGCGCGTGCCGGTGTTCAGCGCGAGAGCGGCCAGCGCGAGCCGGTACGGGCCGGCGCCGAGGCCGTCGGTGCGGTGGAGCTCCTCGCTGAGCGCGCCGGCGATGCGCTCGTCGAGCTCGGGGAAGAACGCGACCGACGCCGAATCGCTCGGGTCGGCGGCGAGTGCGAGCTTGGCCCAGGCGAGGTTTTCGAGGTCGGTGGACTTCGCCGCGTGGACGCGCAGATACCCCTTCGCCGCGTCCACCCGCGGCTCGTCGGTCACGCCCTGGAGCGCGAGTAGAAGGACTGCCGTGGGGCCGGGGATGGGCTCGGTGCTCTTGCCGAGCACGATGCGGTTGCCGTAGTTCGCCCCGCCACTGTCGAACGCGCGGTCGAGGAGGAGCTTGAGCCCCTCGGCCACGCGCGGGTGCGTTCCCTTCCCGGCGGCGCGGAGCGCGAGGCACGCCCACGCCGTCGGCTCGACCCACGCGAAATTCCCGTCGGCCCACGCCCATCCCTTGAGCGTCAGGTCGATGTCGAACCGCATGTCCTTCTCGTCCGACCCGTCGAGGACGCGGCTCTCGGCGCGGAGGAGCGTGTCGGCAGTAGCCGCGTTTCTTGCTTCACGGTCGGCGGGAAGCCCGAGCGCCTGCTCGGCGAACAGTACCAGCGCGGTCGGCCACACCGCCTGCGGCCGCCCGCGGGTGAGGCGGTAGGTGCCGTCCGCGGCGCGGTTCGCCTCGATCGCGGCGAGCCCGGCGTCGACGTGCGCGGCGTACTTCGCGCGGTCGGCGGCGAGCGCGAGGACGGCGAGGGCGGTCGGCTCCAGGTGAGCGGGCTGGCCCGGCTGGTAGCCCCACCCGCCCCCGGGGGCGGCCAGTTCGGCGAGCCGGTCGAGGGCGGTGGAAGGGGTCGGCATGAGCGGTTCTCGACGGGCGAACGTGGAGGCGAACGGCCGGCGTGAGCCGGCTGATCGTTGGCCCAGGTTGCTGAGACAACAACCAGCCGGCTAAGACTAGCACATTCACTGCCCGGCGCGGTTGCGGTCCGGCGGGGTGACGCCGTGGAGCGCGCGGACGAAGAAGTCCTGCGTGCGGCGGCGGCCGTAGGTTCCGCCGTCCGAGTGGCCCATCCCGGGGACGACGAGCAACTCGAAGTCTTTGCCGGCCTTCACGAGCGCGTCGGCGACGCGGAACGTGGACTCGGGCGGCACGTTCGTGTCCATCTCGCCGACAATCAGGAGCAACCGGCCGCGGAGGCGGTGGGCGTTGTCCACGTTCGAGCACGCGGCGTAGTGTGGGCCGACCGGGTAGCCCATCCACTGCTCGTTCCAACTCGCCTTGTCCATCCGGTTGTCGTGGCACCCGCACGCCGCCATCGCCGCCGCGTAGAAGTCGCCGTGGAACAGGAGTGCCCCGAGCGCGTTCTGCCCGCCCGCCGACGTGCCGTAGATGCCGACGCGGGTGACGTCGTACCACGGGTAGCGCGCCGCCACCGCCCGGTGCCACAGGATGCGGTCGGGAAAGCCGGCGTCCTTCAGGTTCCGCCAACAGACGTCGTGGAACGCCTTCGAGCGGTTCGCCGTCCCCATGCCGTCGATCTGCACGACGACGAACCCGAGGTCGGTGAGCGCCCGGAACCACGGGAACGGGCGGAACGCCTTCGGCACGTGCGACCCGTGCGGCCCGGCATAGATGTACTCGATGACCGGGTAGCACTTCGCCGGGTCGAAGTTCCGCGGCTTGCAGATCAGCCCCCAGATGTCAGTCGTGCCGTCTCGCCCCTTTGCGTGGAACACCTCGGGCAGCGATCCGGCCGGGATTTCCGCGGCGTCGGCTTCTTCGAGCCGGCACACGAGCGAGCCGTCGGTACAGCGGCGCAGTTCCGTGGTCGGTGCGGCGTCCACGCGGCTGTACGTGTCGATGACGAAGCGGCGGTCGGGCGAGAACTGCACCGAGTGCGTGCCGTTGCCGGCGGTGAACGCGACGAGGCCGGTGCCGTCGAAGTTTACACGGTAGTGGTGAATGTGGTACGGGTCTTCGCCGGCGTTCCTGCCGCACGCCCGGAACCACACCTGCCGCTTCTCCTCGTCGATGTGGTCGATGCCGCGGACGACGTACTCGCCGCTCGTGATCGCGGCCTTCTGCGCACCGGTGGCGGCGTTGAGCAGGTACAGGTGTCGCCAGCCACTCTTCTCGGTCGCGTGGATGATCTCGTTCGATTTGGCGAGCCAGGTGACGGGCGCGAAGTTGAACCCGTCGAAGTGCTGCGTCCACACGAACGTCTTGCTCGTCTCGTCGATGAGGTTCTTCGACTCGCCGCTACGCGGATCAACCGCAACGAGTCGGTGGCGCTGGTGGCCGCGGTCCACCTTCTCGTAGGTGAAGCGCGACCCGTCCTTCGCCCAGCGCACGGCGGGGCGGCCGAAGTCGCTCGCCGGCGCATCCGTCTGGATTTCCTTGCCGGTCGCCGGGTCGAACAGGTGCGGCTCGTACTTGGCGAAGCGGTCGCCGGGGAGCGCGTACGGCCGCGTGTGCAGCACCGCCCGCCCGCCCGCCTTCGGCGACGACTCGACGAAGCTCACCTCCTTCTTCTCGCCGGGCTCGACACGCCACGCCACTAGCGCCTTCGAGTCCGGCGCCCAGCTCACCATGCCGTAGGCGGCATCTTCGGCGCCGTTCGTCGTGAGCTTTGTTTCCTTCCCGTCGGCGTCCTTCAGGATCAGGTTGAAGTCGCGGACGACGGCGGTCCACTGCTTGTCGGGCGACCGCGCGTCGCCGCCCTTCTTCAGGAACGGCTGCTGGAGGTTGACGGTGAACGGGTCGGGCGCGATCACCGCACCGTCGGGCCAGAGCGGGTCGTCAGTCGCGTCCGGTGGGGCCGGCGGGACGCCGGCCCCACCGGAATCCGCACCGCCCGCGTCCTTCGCCTTCTCGCCCTTCGTGCAGCGGTACGTCGTCAGGTCGCACGCCCACTCGTCGCGGCCGAGTTGGAAGCGGACGTGGTCGAGGTCGTCGGCGAGCGTGATCGTCTGGAACGGCAGCTTGTCGGCTGCGTACTCCTTCCCCGCCGCCTTTGATAGCCCCGCGGCGAGCTTCGCGTGGTCGAACGCCGGGCCGCGCTTCCCCTCGACGGCATCGACCAGCACGAACTCTTTCGCCCCCGCCTTCAGGTCGTTGCGGTACCAGAACTTCGCCCCGCCGGCGAACCAGTTCGGCGCCACCTTGTCGCGGTACACGCGCGGGGGCGCCTGCGGCCGGGCGGCGCGGCGGTCGGCGTCGGCCAGGTCGGCCGGCGTCGGGACGTAGCGGGGCAGGGCGGGCGGGTCGGCGGCGGGGAGCGGGCGGGCGACGATGGCCGCCAGGAGCAGTGGGAGACACAGAGGGTCGCAGCGCCGCAGCATGGGTGGTGCCCTCGGCGCGCGGATCTCGGGGACT
The DNA here is from genome assembly GCA_017308215.1 of bacterium. Lineage (GTDB taxonomy): Bacteria > Planctomycetota > Planctomycetia > Gemmatales > Gemmataceae > Urbifossiella. Next base: position 4,526 of record JAFKFQ010000354.1, read on the forward strand.
ACCTCCCGGGCTTCGCGCGAATGTGAGTCGAAGGAGACGCTACCCGAGTTGTACCGATTTGCCCGGCTTCACGTCGATGACCTGGAGTTCGAGCGTACGGTCCCCTCGGAAGTCGTTCACCTTTGGGGTGAACGCCAGGCAGCACTCGCCGGCCGCCATCAGTTCGTCGGCGCGGTCCGCCATGTTCCAGCCGACCGCCCGGAAGCTCGTCTCGCCCTGCACGGCGCGGAAGCTCAGGTGCTTCTGTACCT
>JAFKFQ010000355.1 GCA_017308215.1 bacterium
CCCCGCGCGGCGCCGGCGAGAAGAAGAAGGGGAAGTTCGATCCGCCAATCCCGGGCGCAACGACGCCCCTCCCCTGAGTCGGCACTACTGACCCGCAGGCAGTCGGGGTTGCCTCGTTAGGCCGGGGCGCCAGCCCCGGTGGGCCTCGGGACGGCATTGATACCCCACCGGGGCGCCAGCCCCGGCCTAACGGCACGGACCACCTGCGGATCGGTCGTAGTCCGCTACAGCGAATTGGCCCGGTGGGGCCGGCGTCCCGCCGGCCTCCGGAGCCCCGGCCGGCGGGACGCCGGCCCCACCGGATGCCAGCCCATCTGAGCTGAGTCGGCACTGGACACCCCCACGCCGGTCCGTCATCATCGGGACATGAACCGACGCGACTTCCTGTGGCAGTCCGGCGGCGGGCTCGGCGGCATCGCGCTGGCCGCGCTGCTCGGCGACGACCGCCTCCTGGCCCAGCCCACCCCGCGCCGCCCCGACGGCGGGCTGCACCACGCCCCGCGGGCGAAGCGCGTCGTGCAGCTGTTCATGGCCGGCGGCGCCAGCCACGTCGACCTCTTAGACTACAAGCCCGTGCTGGTGCGCCGGCACGGCCAGCCGGCGGACTTCGGCGAGCGCGTCGAGGCGTTCCAGAACGGCCTCGGCCCGTGGCTCAAGCCCGTGTGGGACTTCAAGCCCTACGGGCAGAGCGGCCGGATGCTCTCGGACGCGGTGGCGCCGCTCGGCGCGGTCGCCGACGACCTCGCGTTCGTCCACAACGTCGTCGGCAAGACGGGCGTCCACAGCCAGGGGACGCTGCTGCAAACGACCGGCTTCAACCGCCCCGGCTTCCCCGGCATGGGCTGCTGGGTGAGCTACGGCCTCGGGTCGCTGAACGACAACCTGCCAACGTTCGTCGTCCTCCCAGACCACCGCGGGCTGGCGTCGAACGGCACGAAGAACTGGGACAGCGCGTTCCTCCCGGCCCAGCACCAGGGCACGTCGATCTACCCCGGCGCGCCGACGCCCATCGAAGACCTCTTCCCCGACGCCCGCGCCCGCTACCTGACGCCCGAGGCCGACCGCGCCGGCATCGACGTGCTGACCCGGCTCAACCGCGCCCACGCGGCGGCCCGGCCGGGCGACGAGCGGCTCGACGCCCGCATCCGCAGCTACGAGCTGGCGGCGCGGATGCAGCTGGCGGCGCCCGAGGCGCTCGACCTGTCGCGCGAGCCGGCCCGGGTGCTGGCGATGTACGGCCTTGACCACGGCCGCACGGCCTTCGACCGCGAGATCAACGCCGTCGAGGAGACCGACTACTTCGCCCGCAAGTGCCTGGTGGCGCGGCGGCTGCTGGAGCGCGGGGTGCGGTTCGTGCAGGTGTGGAGCGGGAACGACAACGGCTTCCCGCGGCGGAACTGGGACAGCCACGAGGACGTGCAGCGCGACCACGGCCCGCTGGCGCTCGGCATGGCCCGCGGCGCCGCGGCGCTCGTCGCCGACCTGAAGCGGACCGGCCTGCTCGACGACACGATCGTGCTGTGGACGACGGAGTTCGGGCGGATGCCGAGCTCGCAGGGCGGGCGCGGCCGCGACCACAACCCGTACTGCTTCACGAACTGGCTGTGCGGCGGCGGGGTGAGGGGCGGGGCGACGGTCGGCCCGAGCGACGAGTTCGGCTACAAGCCCGCCGACCGCCGGAACCCGACCGAGGTGTACGACGTCCACGCGACGGTGCTGCACCTGCTCGGCATCGACCACACGAAGCTGACCGTCCGCCACAACGGCATCGACCGCCGCCTGACCGACGTCCACGGCCACGTCATCGAAGGGTTGCTGCGGTGAGCCGCGTGGTACCGGAAGCGAACGACGACTGGAAGCGACTACGCGTCGGCGACCGCATCCGCTTCGTCCGGATGCCGTGGTACACCGACACCCCGGGTTACACGTTTCCGCCCGAAACGCGCCGGCTCTACAAGAGGCTCATCGCCCGCGGCCGCCCGGCCCGTGTGTACGAGATCGACGAGTACGGCCTCCCCTGGATTCGCTGCCGCTTCCGACGCCGAAACAGCGTATGGGAGCATCACTTCCTTGCGGTGAATGACGATAGTTGGGTCCGCGTGAAAGGGCGCGTCTCGTTGACACCTCCGTAGGTCGGGCCGAGTCCGCGAGGCCCGACACGGGGTGCGAATACCGAAAAACGTCGCACAGAAACCCGATCCCACGTGGGGTCGGGTTCTCGTTCCGCGCGCATCCTCTTTCGCGCCCCGCGTCGGGCCTCGCGGACTCGGCCCGACCTACTGGCGCGTCGCCCGACCCGGGGCGTCTACGGATCGGAGCCGTTCATCTTGCCGGGTGCGACCGAAAAACGTCGGCGGGGCGCGCAACGACAGGTACACACGCCGCCCGGCCGGGGTTAGAATCCAAATGCCTCTCCGCGGGGTCGAGGACGGCCGATGGTGATGCGGAACCGAACTGAGGGCGGCTCGTCCGGGTGGTGGGACGACCTGCCGCCGGGGGTGAAGGCGCGCTTCGCCGGCCCGCCGCCCGCCGCCGTCACGCCCGCGGCCGACGCGGCCGACGCGCCCCCCCGGTCGGGGCCGACGGCCCTCGACTGGATCCGCGAACTGAGCCGGTTCGCCCTGCTGTTCCTGGCGGTGGCGGTGGCGAACGTGCTGTTCCTGCTCGTCGCCCTGTCGTTCATCGGCGGCCACGGCCGCCCGCTCGCCCCGCCCCCCGCCATCCCGGCCCGCTGAGTCCCACTTTCACGGAGTTCGATTGATGCGCCTCGCGTTCCTGACCGGCCTGTTCGCCGTGCTCACACTCGCCGCCCCGACCCCCGGTACCGCCCAGCCGAAGGCCAAGGCCCAGAAGTTCTGCCCGGTGATGACCGAGGACGAGATCGACCCGGAGGCGTCCGAGACGGTCGAGTACATGGGGGTGAACGTGTACCTGTGCTGCGACACGTGCGTGTCGAGGTGGAAGCGCGACCCGGCCGCCTACGCCGACCCGAAGATCATCCCCGGCCTCGCCGGGAAGAAGCTCCCGCCCCGCGACATCCTCCAGACGAACTGCCCGGTCTACACCGACAAGCGGGTGTCGTCGAAGGACCCGTCGACGACGTACATGGGGGTGAAGGTGTACTTCTGGAACGACGCGGCGAAGAAGCGGTTCGAGGCCGAGCCGGCGCGGTACGCGAAGGCCGAGCTCCTGCCGCAACTGCCGAAGAAGTGAGGTCGCGGCTTCCCGACCACGAACCGCCGGGGGAGATTGGTCCCCCGGCGGTTCGCATTTCACGGGCGGTTGCCCGGTGCCAGGCGGCCGGCGTCGAGCCGGCGACAGATACCCTGAATCTGCTCCACCACTGCCGGCGGTCCGGACACGTGTAGTGCGTTCGTCTGCGCGCCGGCCGTGATCCGCGCCCCGGTCGCCTCCGGGAAGAGTTGGCCCAGCAGGTTCACTGCCTCCACCGCCGACACCCCTCCCAGCGTGATGACCGTCGGCCGCCCGGCCGGCGGCGCGGCGCGGTCCAGCAGTTCGACGGCCCGCCGCACGTTGGTCATCCACTCCGCAGCGGGCGCGCGGACCACCACGCTGTTCGTGGCGGCCTCGGGCGCGGCGAGAACGCCGGTGCCGCGGAACAGGTCGTCGAGTGCCTTCGCCGTTTCGTCCGCCTTCGCGTGCGTGAGCCGGAACCGCGCGGAGTGGCCCGCGGCCGGGGCCGTGGCCGTCGTGCGGTCCGCGCCCGTCGTCGCGCCTTCCGGGCGAACCTCTAGCCCGGCGCCGCGAATCGCTCGCACCGTCGGGTCCGTGGCGCCGAACGGCGTGCCTTCCGGGCGAACCGCGACCGGCGCCGCGACCGGCCGCTTGCGGAACACGAGCACCAGCACGTTCGCCCCGGCCTTCTCGTCACGCACCCGCTCGGACCCCGCGAACTCCCACCCCGCCGCCCCCTGCTCGGTAATCG
>JAFKFQ010000376.1 GCA_017308215.1 bacterium
GTCTCCACTACCACAACCTCACCTCGAATAACCAGGGGCTTGTCCCCAACCGCCGCGTGCGCGACAATCGGCGTGCTTCTCCCATTACCAGGATCACCCGAATGCTTCGACTCACCCGCGCACCTCGTGCGCCTCTGACCCTGTTCGCGTTGCTCGCCCTCGCCGCGCCGGTCGCGGCGCAGACGCCCGACGAACTCAAGGCCGAGTTCGAGTACGTGCGGGCGAACTACACCAAGTTCGAGTACCGCATCCCGGTCCGCGACGGGGTGAAGCTGTTCACCGTCGCCTACGTCCCGAAGGACGCGTCGAAGACGTACCCGGTGCTCATGACGCGCACGCCCTACGGCGTCGGGCCGTACGGCGCGGACCAGGTTCCCGGCCGGCTGTTGCCGTCGCCGCACTTCTGGAAGGCGGGGTACATCTTCGTCCACCAAGACGTGCGCGGGCGGATGAAGTCGGAGGGGACGTTCGTCCACGGCACGCCGCACAAGGCGGTGAAGAAGACGCCGGCCGACGTGGACGAGAGCAGCGACACGTACGACAGCATCGACTGGCTGGTGAAGAACGTGCCGGGGAACAACGGGAAGGTCGGGATGGTCGGCATCTCGTACCCCGGGTTCTACTCGGCGTGCGGGATGATCGGCGCCCACCCGGCGCTCAAAGCCGTGAGCCCGCAGGCGCCGGTCATCGACTTCTTCGACGGCGACGACTGCCGCCACAATGGGGCGTTCGTGCTCGCGCACAACTTCCGCTTCTTCGGGGCGTTCCCGAAGCTGAACCCGAAGATGTACGGCCTCAAGGACACGTTCAACCCCGACTACGGCACGCCGGACGGCTACAAGTACTTCCTCGACCTCGGGCCGCTCAAGAACATCGACAAGGTGCTGCCGACCATCGACCCGTTCTGGAAGGACCAGCAGGCGCACGGCGACTACGACGAGTGGTGCCAGGCGCGGAACCTCCGCCCGCACATCAAGGACGTCCGGCCGGCGGTGATGACGGTCGGCGGGTGGTACGACGCGGAGGACGTGGCCGGCACGTTCTACTGCCCCGCGCGCGTCGCCGCGACGAGCCCGAAGTGCCCTCAAAACGTGCTCGTCGTCGGCCCGTGGGTCCACGGCGGCTGGGCGAGCGGGAACGGCGACTCGCTCGGGCCGGTGCAGTTCCGGGCGAAGACGGCGGCGTGGTACCGCGAGAAGGTCGAACTGCCGTTCTTCGAGCAGCACCTCCGCGACGGCCCCTCGGCGAACCTGCCGAAGGCCGCGCTCGTGTTCGAGACCGGCACGCACCGCTGGCGCCGCTTCGACACCTGGCCGCCCGCCGAGGCGAAGCCGGTGACGTACTCGTTCGCGGCGGACGGCGCGCTCACGACCGCGCGGCCGACCGGGCCGGGCTTCGACGAGTACGTGTCCGACCCGCGGTGGCCGGTGCCGTACATCGAGAAGACCTCGCCGCGGATGGAGAACGACTACATGACCGCCGACCAGCGCTTCGCCTCGCGCCGGCCGGACGTGCTCGTGTACGAGACGCCGGTGCTGACCGAGGACGTGTGCGTGGCCGGGCCGATCGAGGTGGAACTGCACGTCAGCACGACCGGTACCGACTCCGACTTCGTGGTCAAGCTGATCGACGTGTACCCCGACGACTTCCCCGACCCGGACCCGAACCCGACGGGCGTGCGGATGGGCGGCTACCAGCAACTCGTGCGCGGCGAGCCGTTCCGCGGGAAGTACCGCAACGGCCTGTCGAAGCCCGAACCGTTCGAGCCCGGGAAGCCGGCGGTGATCAAGTTCTCGATGCCGGACATCGGGCACTGCTTCCGCAGCGGGCACCGGATCATGGTGCAGGTACAGAGCAGTTGGTTCCCGTTGTTCGACCGCAACCCGCAGACGTTCTGCGACATCTACTCGTGCGGCGACGACGCCTTCCGCACCGCGACGCAGCGCGTGTACCGCTCGGAGGCGATGCCGAGCGGCGTCACGCTGCGGGTGGTGAAGCCGTGACAACCCGCTGAACCACGGCGTACAGTGGGGTGTCCTCTCCGACGGACACCCCGGATTACCCCCCATGCCGCCGTTCCGCGACTGGCTCGTCCGCGTCCTCGCCGCCGGCGAGTCCGTGCAGGACGAGCCGCCGGCGCTCCCCGCCGACCGGGGGCTGATCCTCGCCGACCTCAACGCCGCGTTCGAGCGCCACGCGCTCGACGTGGCCGGGTCGCCTCTCCCCTTCGACCCCGGTGCCGCGCTCGGCGCGGCGGTCGCGCTGGCGCGGGCGTGCTGGCTCCTCGTCGCGGGCGCGGGCGAGCCGCCGGCGCTGAAGGCCGATGTACGAACCGCTGCGGCTCACCTGTCGGCCGACGTGTGCCTCCGCTTCCTCCCCGTGGTCCTGCGCCGCGCCCGTGCCCGGCACGCCGAGGGCGAACCGGCGGCGTCGCTCGACCGTCTGTTACGTGCGTGGCCGCTCTCGGGGGTGCTCGCTGACCTGGACGGTGAACCGACCACGCCGCCCGACTTCGGCGGCCACCCCGGGCTACAGTTGCTGTACGCCGAACGGCTGGTCGCCACCGGCCGTCTCGGGTGGGTGCCGAAGGACGGCCCGCCCCGCGAGTGGGCCGGGCGCGTCTTCGCCGAGCGCGGCCGCCCGCTCCCCGCCCCGCCGACCGAGGGTTCTGCCCGTGAGTGACGACCCCGCCGCCCGCCTCCGCGGCCAGGCCGCCGACCCGCTCAAGGCCCGGTTCGTCAGCCGCGACGAGGTGGTCGATCTGATCGCCCTCGCCGCCGTCGCCGGCGAGCACCTGTTCCTGTACGGCCCGCCCGGCACGGCGAAGTCGCTGCTCGTGCGCGAGTTCGCGTCGGCCGTGCGCTGCCGCTACTTCGAGTACCTGCTGACCCGCTTCTCCGAGCCGAACGAGCTGTTCGGCCCGGTCGACCTCGCCCGGCTCCGCGAGGGCGTGGTGGCGACGGTCACGACCGGGATGCTCCCCGAGGCCGAGTTCGCGTTCCTCGACGAGCTGTTCAACGCCAACAGCGCCATCCTCAACAACCTGCTCACGGTGCTGAACGAGCGCGTCTACCGCCGCGGCGCCGAGACGCACCGCCTGCCGCTGGTCAGCGCCTTCGCCGCGTCGAACCACCTGCCGGAAGACGACGCGCTCCAGGCGCTCTTCGACCGCTTCCTGCTCCGCTGCAAGGTCGATGCACTGCCGCGCCCGCAACTGCCGGCACTACTCGCCGCCGGGTGGGCGATCGAGCGGAACGGGAAGCCGGGCGCCGCCGACTTCGGTCCGACCGCGGACGACTTGCGCGTGCTCGGCCGGCGGGTGAAGGACGCGGACCTCGGCGGCGTGCTGGCGGTGTACGCGGACGCGGTCGGGAAGGTGCGCGACCTCGGCGTCGGGCTGTCCGACCGGCGGGCGGTGAAGGTGCTGAAGCTCGTCGCCGCGTCGGCGGTGCTGAGCGGTCGCGCGGCGGCGACCCCGTCCGACCTGTGGGTGCTGCGCTACGTGTGGGACCGCGTCGAACAGATCGGCCCGCTCGGGGCACTCGTCACCGGCATCCTCGACGCCGCGGGGAAGACCGACGCGCCGCACCCGCGCGCCGCGCGGCCGGAGCAGGTGGACCCGGAGGAACTCGCCGCCGAACTGGACCGGGCGGAAGCAGACCTCGGCGCGAGCCCGAAGCTCGCCGAGCTGGCGCGCCTCCGCGAGCGCGTGCAGGCGGCCGCCGACCGGGCCGCGTGGGTGGTCGAACCGGCGGGCCGCGACCACCTCCTGAAGCGCGCCGGGGCGCTGCTCGGGAGGATCGGATGACGCCCGCCGCCGACCCGTGGAAGGACGTGGCCGCAGCCCGCATCCCGCTCGCCGCCGCGGCCGCGCTCGGGCCGGTGCGGCACCGCGCCGAGGTGCGCGTGCAGCCTGACGGCGACTGCCTCTGGGTCCGCTGGCCGGCGGGGCGGGCGGACGTGGTGCGCTGCCTGCTCCCGGTGCCGGGGGTCGTGTTCCTCATGCCTCGCGGTGGGTCTTGGTTCCCGTTCGGCTGCCGCGTCCCCACCGCCGACCTACCCCCCGACGGCGACGGTCGCCCGGTCGCGTCGGTGCTCGCGCCGGCCCGGTTCGCGCCGGTCGCTCCTGCCGAAGTGACGGCCCTGCCCGTAGTGTTGCGTGCGACCCGCGGTGGCGAGCCGAAGCCGGTGACGGCGCTCGCGTGCGCGCTCGCCGGCCTCGCCGGCTGGGCCGACACCGCGACGAGCGCCGAACTCGCGGCCGTCCGCGCCGCGCGTGCCGGTGGGCGCGTCGTGCTCCGCGGCGCGAAGCTCCCGGCGGTGCCGGCGGCGACGCGCTTCTGGGGCGACGACGTGCTCGTGCCCGTCGGCTTCCGCCCGGAGCCGGACCTGACGCCGGACGTCGTTCACGCCGCGGCCGGGGCCGGTGCCGACGACCTCGTTCTGCTCGACGAGACCGGTGCGGATCTGATCCCGAAGGCGGCGTTCGCGCCGGTCACGCGCGCCGGGCTGCGGCTCGCCGTCCGCCCTGCGGGGGCCGCGCCGTGAGCGCCACCCGTGCCGAAACCTACCTGACGTTCCCGACCCGCTACGCCGACCGCGTCGGCGGGCTGCGCTGGGCCGCGGGCGGCGACGCGGTCGAGCGGTGGAACGGCACCACGCTCGCGCTCACGGAAGAGATCGGGGCGGTCCTCGAAGGCGTGTTCACGCGGCCCGACGTGCCGCCGTTCGTCGTCGTGCTGCACGTCTTCCACCTGATGCGATCGGACGACTCGTCGCCGCTGTCGGCGCGGCTGCGGGCGGCGTACCGGGCCGCGCACGGACCACCCACGATTCTCCGCAACGCCGGCGTGCTGATCGCCGAGTTGTGCGCCGGCGTCCCGCCGGCCGCGGGCGTGCCCGGGTGGGCCGAGGTGGACGCCGCGCGCGTCCGCCGCCGGCTGTTCGGCTCGGTCGGCTTCCCGCTAATGGCCGAGGAGCCGGCCCTCGCGCCCGCCGAGACGGAGCGCTGGGTCGCCGACCGCCTCGCCGTCCTCGGCGACGACGAGCTGCGCCACTGGTTCGCGCACGGTTGCGCCCCCGGCACCGCGGGCGAGAAACTGGCCGAGGAGGTGGAGTCGCTCCCGGCCCGCGTGGCCCGGCTGTTGGCGCTCGCCCGAAAGCGGCCGCGGCTCGTCGGGGCGGCGGCCGTGGTGCCGGCGGTGGACGCGGCGCTGACGCTCCCGCCGCGCCGCCGCTCGCCCGACGCCGTGCCCCAGGGCGGGTACGCCGACGTGACGACGCGCGGCGACCCGGACCGCCTCCTGCCGTCGCAGTTCGCCCTCGACCCGGACGAGTTCGTCCGCCGCTTCGCCGAGCGCGAGCTCCTGTACTTCCAGCGGGAAGAACCCCAGGCGAGCGAGAAGCCGGACCGCCTCGTCGTCCTCGACCAGGGCGTGCGAACGTGGGGGCCGGTGCGCCTCGGGCTGGCCGCGGCGGCACTCGTGCTGCTGCGCCCCGACCCGCGCCGGGTCGGCCGCGTGCTCCTCGCCGCCACGTCCGCCGACGGCGTGCTCGACCTCGCCGCCGCGGACCCGGAGGCGGTCGCCGCCGTGCTCGAAGCGAGCGATCTGTCGGCGAGCCCGTTGGCGTGCTGGGAGGACGCGCTGGTGCTGGCCGGCGCCGGGCCGCGCGACGTGATCCTGCTCACCCACCCGCGCACGGCCCGCGACCCGGCGCTGCACGCGGTCGCGCGGCAGCCCGGCGACCGCGTGTTCGCGCTGGCGCTCGGCGACGACGGCCGGGCCGAACTGTCCGAGTGGGGCGCCACGGGGCCGGTCGCGGTACGCTCGTTCCGCGTGGACCTGGCCGCTGTCGAGGCCGCCCGGGTGGACGAGCCCGCCCGACTCAAGCGGACTGCGATGCCGGACGCGCGGCTGGAGACGGCGTGGACGGGCGACGTGGAGCCGATCGGCTTCCCGTTCCGCCCCGGGCTGGTCGGCGAACCGACCGTGATCGCGTTCGACGCCCCCGGCGAGTGGCTGGTAACTGCCGGACCGCTGGGGGTGTTACACGGCCTCGCGTTCGACGGCCGTGCGCCGGAGGTGCTGCCGCGGGCCTTCCACGCCGGGGCCGTGCTCAAGCAGGTGGACGCGGTCCTCGGCTTGAACGGCGGCGTCGCCGTGTGCGGGCGGGTCGATCCCGTCCACCCGGCGCCGGCCGTGACAGTCTACCCGACCGGTTCGCCGGTCCTGACAAGCCGCGCGTCGGACGACCCTCAGCCGACCGGGCAACAGCTCGTGGTCGCCTACTACGACCGCGCGGCGCGACGGGTCACGGCCCACGCGCTCGGGCCGGCCCTGTCCGGCGGGGTGTGGATGGCGAACCCGGGGCTGAACTGCGTGATGATCGACCCGCGCGGGCGCGAGCCGCACGGCATCGACCTGACCACCGGGGAGCGAGCCCGCGCGGGCGAGCCGGGGGGCCGGAACGACCGGCTGACCGTATCGCTCTGGCTGTCGGCGCGCCAGGGTTCGCCGCCGTTCACCCTTCCGGTTCACACCGCGGATCCACAAAGCGGCGGCCCGAACGCCGGCCCACACCTGGTACTCAAAGGGAACGGCGCCCAGGTCGTCCACGGACTGCGGACGTGGCAGCCATTCCTGCCGATGCGCGACGGGAAGCCGCTGCTCGGCGGGGCGGAGATTGTTCGCACGCAACTCACCGGCGACGTGCTGGCCCTCGCCCTGCGGCGCCGCGGCCGTGACCACACGCTCACCTTCTTCCAGGCGCCGGACGGCCGTGTCGTCGGCGAGGTGCCGCACCCGCACAGCCACGCGCCGTTTGTCCTGTCGCCGGACGGTCGGCTGGTGGCGCGACTGAGGCCGCCGCGCACGCTGGTGGTCGCCGCGACGGCGGGCGACGGCTCGGTGCGGGCGACCGCCGCGCCCGCGGCACTGCACAACAACCTTGCCGTCGCGCTCCAGGCGGCGCCGCTCCGACTCCGCATCGCCGTGGGCGGGTTCGACCACACCTTCGACCTCGACGGCGAATCCCTGCGGCATGCCGTCACCACCGTGCCGAGTGCACGCCCGCCGTGGCCGACGGTAAACCGCGGGAACCCTTCAACGCCGCGGTATGACCAGGCCCGCTTCCCGGCCGGTGAGGTGGTTCAGGCCGGATACTGGCGGGCGGTCGTCGATCGCCTCGGGCAGGTGTTACTACACACCGAAAAAGACGGACTCGTGGCGGCGTTCCTGGTCCGCCGCGAACTCGCGGCCGCCTGGCTGCCGGGCGGCGTCTTCTGGGGCAGCCCCGCACTGATCGGTGGGGGACCGACGCCGGACGCGGCGCGGCACGTCGGCGCCGCGCTCGCCTCGGCCTGGCGGAGGATGTGACCGTGGACGTGCCGTTCCGCCTTGCCCGCCGCGAAGCCCCGGCCGCCGCCGACGCGGTGCTGATCCCCGGCGACGACTTCGGCCCCGTTGCGGCGGCGGTCGGGCGGACGGGGGAGGTGCCCGCGGTCTTCGTCGTCCGCGGCGGATTCCTTTTGATGCCGCGTGAAGGCAGTGTGGACCGCGTCGCGGGGGGCGTGCGCCTCCGCCGCCTCGGGGGCGATCTGTTCATCCCGGCCGACGCGGACCTCATTCCGTCACGCCTTCCCGATGAGATCACCGGCCTCACCCGCGACCGCGGGCTCGTCTTCCTCCCGAGCGGCCCGGTGCTCGCGTTCGACCCGCGGGCGCCGCTGCCGGTGACGAGCTGGGTCGCGCCCCGGGTCGTGCGGCGGGACGAGTGGGAGCCATTGCCCGAAGCACCAGAACGGGCCGATCGACTGACCACGATCGAGCGCCCCGCCCCGCCGGCGGCGGTCGTGGACGTGCTGAACGCCGGCCGCCCCGACGCCGCCGACCCGTTGCCGGGGAACGGCGACCCGGCGGGGGGCGGTGTACCGGACGACGCGCGGCCGCCGGCGGGGTCGGCGGCCGCACAGGCCGCGGCGGCGGCCGCGGTGGGGGCCGGGAAGGCGCTGGCGTGGCTCGGGAAGATGGCCGGACTCCCGGGCCTCGCGCGACTCGGGGCGGCGTTCGCGCGGAAGGCGATCGAGCAGGTGCCGCGGGTGACGGAGCGGGTGCTCGGGGCACAGGAGTCGGCGCTCCGCGAGGTGCTGCGGCAGCTTCAAGAAGGCGACGTGGAGAAGGCGCTGCGCCGCGCGCCGCCGGCGTTCTCCGACCCGGACGCGCCGGCCCGCGTCGGGACGGGCGCGAACCTCGGCGCCCGCGACCCGCGCTACGATCTCCGCACGCTTATCGGCGGGGGCGGCGGCATGGTGACGGCGTGGCTCGGCGGCGGTGACGTTTGGAACCGCCTCGCCGACGAGTACCGCCGGCTCGCCCGGGAGGCGACCTCGCGCGGCGACTTCCGCCGGGCGGCGTACCTGTACGGGGTGCTCCTCCGCGACCCGCGCTCGGCCGCGAACGCGCTGCTCGCCGGCGGGCTGTACCGCGACGCGGGCATCCTGCTCCGCGACAAGGTCCGCGACGAACCCGCCGCGGCCGCGGCGTTCGAGCAGGCCGGCGACTACGACGAGGCCGTCCGCCTCTACGACCGCACCGGCCGCTTCGAGCCCGCCGGCGATCTGCTCCGCCGCATCGGCGACGAGGGGCGGGCGCGCGGCTACTTCGTCCGGGCGGCGGACGTGCTCGCCGGTCGACGCGAGTGGGTCGGGGCCGGCGACCTGATGCGGCGGAAGACCGGCGACCCGGCCGCGGCGAACGCCTACTACCGCCGGGGTTGGGACGCGGACGGCGCCGGGTCGGTCGTCTGCGGCGAGCGGTTGCTCGACGACCTGCTGGTCGTCGCCGACTGGCCCGCCGTGGACCGGCTGTTCACCGCCGCCGAGGTGCGCTACGGCCCGCCGCGCGCCGCCGACGCCGGGCAATTCTTCCATTATGCCCGGGAGGTCGGCGAACTGTTCCTCTCGCCCGACCGGCGCGACGACCTCGCCGACCGCACCCGCCTGCTGTTCGCGCGGCACCTGCGCGACGCCGGCCCGGCGAGCCTCGGGACGCTGTTCACCCGTCCGGGCGCGTGGGCGGCGCCGGTCGTCCGCGACGCCACCGTCGCCGCCCACGGCCGCCCGTCCGCCGCGCCCCCGGCGGCGCCGGTTCGCCTCGCGGACGGGCCGGTGTACGCGGTCGTCGTCGCCCCGGAGTCCGGGGACGTCGTGGTCGCAGCGCAGGGCGGCGTCGTGACGTGGCGGTGGGCGGAGAATCGCGTGCGCCGCATCGGCTCACTCCCGACCGGACGCCTGCTCGGGCTGTCCGTGTCGCCCGACGCCGGGGTGATCTATCTGCTGGTGGCGAACGGCGACGAGGTCGTCGTTCACTGCTTGGCCGAGCACGGCGACAGGTATGAACGTCGTCCCGAACTCGGGGTCACTCACCTGGGCGACCCGGCCGCGGCTGAGTGGCACCTAGAGCCGCTGGCGCAGCGCGAGGCCGGCTACGTCTGGGTCACGGTCGCCTCGCCGCGGCAGCGCGTGCAACTGTCGCGGCAGTTGCTCCACTCCACGGCGGACTCGCGCTTCCAGCCGCACGGGGGGCACACCCACCTGCTCGCGCGCGACGGCCCGACCCGGGCGTGGGACTGGGACGACCGCTTCCTCCGCCTGTTGGACGGGGGCCGGCCGCCCCAACCGCTGTGCCGCTGGCTGCCGCACTGGGCGCCCGGGGTGCCGCCGGGGAGTTCGCTCACCGTGCCGCGTGTCGCGTGGCTCACCCCCACGCCCGGGGCGATCGAGGTCGTCGGGACCGACCGCGACGGCGCCGCCCACTGGTTCCACTTCGACGGCCGTGACCCGGCGAACACCGCCGCCCGGACCGCGTCCGCCGCGGCCGAGCGGTTTACGGCCGTGTGCCTTCTCGCGCCGGGGCAGGTCGCCGCCGCCACGGACCGGAACGTCGTCCAGTGGCTTTACCCCGACCGCACCGCGCTGCGGCCGCGGGCCGTGTCGCGCCTCGCCGTGCCGGCGCGGGTCGTCGCGCTCGTCCCGGCCGGTGCGACCGGTGACCTCCTCGCGGTACTGTCCGACGGGAGCGCCGCGCGCGTCAGCCCCGGGGGGCGGGAGTGATCGGTCCGTCTGGACCGCGCCGGGACGGTTACGGGTGTGGCCATTTCCCCGCCCCGGCATTCCTCCGGCGGGCATAATCCGGTAACGTCAATTTGATTCGTTCCCTGTTGTGGACACCCGCCCATGCACCGCCGCCGGCCCACCGGCTTCACGCTCATCGAACTCCTGGTCGTCCTGGCCATTATTGCGGTGATGACCGGGCTGCTCGTTCCGGCCGTGCAGAAGGTGCGCGAGGCCGCCGCGCGGACGCAGTGCGTCAACAACCTCAAGCAACTCGGGCTGGCCGTTCACGCCTTCCACGAGGCGCACGGGGCCTTCCCGCCCGCTCGTATCATCGACCGGCCGGTGGCGGTCAGCGGGGGAGTGATCGTCCGCCCCGACCCGACGCACGGCCACCTCCCGGGCGCCGAACTCCCGCCGGGCACCCACTCGGTCGTGGGCGACACCGCGACGTGGTGCGTCCGCGTTCTCCCGTTCCTCGAACAGCAGCCCTACTACGACCAGTGGGACATCGCCCGCCCGTTCGCCTCGCACCCGGCGGCCGTGCGGACGACGGTGGTGAAGGCCTTCCTCTGCCCGTCGCGCCGCGGGCCGGAGGGGGCGGTCACCGCCGCCGCGCTCGGTGCCGATACGGTCTTGCCGTGCGGGTATACGGTGGAGGGGATGCAACTGGAGGCGGGCGCGACCGGCGACTACGCCGGGAACCACGGCGACACGTCGCCCGGCCTCCTCGGCGCGCCGTCCGACCTGTACTGGGGCGGGAACGGCACCGGCACGATCATCTCCAGCCGCGCGATCTGGGCCGACCGGGTCGTCGGCTGGGCGGACCGGGTGACGTTTACTTCGGTCGCCGACGGCGCGAGCAACACGGTCCTGGTCGGCGAGTTGCACGTCCGTCGGGGGCGGCTGGCCCAGGTGCCCGAGAACGGGTCGGTGTACGACGGCCGCCGCTTCTTCCACATGACGCGCGTCGGCGGGCCGGGCTTCCCGATCGCGGCACACGCCGACGACGCGGTGCAGGGGAGCGACGTGCTCGTGTTCGGGAGCTGGCACCCGGGCGCCTGCCCGTTCGCGTTCGCCGACGGCCGCGTCCAGATGATCCGGACCACGCTCGGCACGTCGGTGCTGGAACGGCTTCTCAACCGGGCCGACGGGCAGCCGATCCCGGACGCCCTCGACTGACGGGAGCGGGCATGGTGCGCGGGTTGTTGGTCGCGGGGGCGCTCGGGGCTCTGTCGGGGTGCGGGCCGGCGGGGCCGGCCGTGTACCCCGTCTCGGGCGTGGTCGTATTCCCGGACGGCGCGCCGGTGAAGTCCGGTACGATCGAGTTCGAGCCGGCCGACGGCGGCCCGGCCGCCCGCGGGACGATCGGCCCGAAAGGGCGGTTCACGCTACAGACCAACGGGCGCGACGGTGCCGTTGCCGGCTCTCACCGGGTTGCGGTGGTGCAGGTGTTCGTGCTCGACGGCCTCAAGCCGGAGGTGCGCGCCGCCCACAGCCGACACTCGGCGAAGGTCGTCAACCCGAAGCACGCCCGGTTCGACACGTCCGGGCTGGCGTGCAAGATCGGCCCCGAGGCGAACGAGGTGCGGATCGAGGTCACGGCGGCGGAACGGCCGTAGCACCACACGACTGCCGATATTTCGTTAGAATGAACGCCGGCCAGGGAGGCATCCCATGTCGCGCCGGGCGTTCACACTGATCGAGCTTCTCGTCGTCATCGCCATCATCGCGGTCCTGATCGGCCTGCTCCTGCCGGCCGTCCAAAAGGTCCGCGAGGCGGCGGCGCGGGTGAAGTGCCAGAACAACCTCAAGCAGATCGGCGCCGCGTGCCACATGCGGCACGACGCCGAAGGCCGCTTCCCGCCGGCGTGGGTGAAGAAGAACGGCGACTGGTTTCACGGCTGGGGGACGTTCGTCCTCCCCTACGTCGAGCAGCGGGCGGTGTTCGACCGCTACCGCTGGGACTTGAAGTACGACGACCCGCTGAACCAGCCGGCCGTGCGCTCCGCCGTGCCCGTCTTCATCTGCCCGTCGGCCCCCGGCGGGCGTGAGGCGACCAACACCGCGGGCGCGCAGGGCTACGGCGTGTGCGACTACTCGCCGGTCTACGACGTGGACCCGAGCCTCACCGGCACCGGGCTCCTCGCGCCGTGGACCGGCGACCCGACCGGCGTGTGCTCGGTCGAGCAGGGGGCGCGGTTCGAGGACGTCACCGACGGCACCTCGAACAGCATCGCGGTGGCCGAGGTGGCGGGCCGCCCGGAACTCTGGCAGTCGGGGAAGCGGACGGGCGACGTGCGGGCGTGCGGGTGGGCGGCGGCCAACGGCAACATCCCCATCAACCTCGACGGCTGGTTGGCCGACGGTTCTGGTCCGTGGGGACCGTGCGGGGTGAACTGCTCGAACGTTCACGAAATCTACGGGTTCCACTTCAGCGGCGCGAGCGTCGTGATGGCCGACGGGTCGGTGCGCTTCCTGCGGGCCGGCATGCCCATCACCACACTCGCCGCGCTGGTCACGCGGGCCGGCGGCGAGGTGGTGGTGGGTGAGTAAGCGGCGCAGCGGCCCGCGTCACGCAGACCGGCCGATGTCGTCCGGCGCCGGGTCCCTCTCGGCCGGGTCGCCCTGGCCGCGCTTTGGAACCGGCTTGGGGTCGGCGGGAAACCCTCGTGCCTTGGGACCGCCCGGGTCGAGAGCGGTGGGCAACGGCTCCGCGGATGGGCGCGTGAGCAACCGGTCGTGCGGTGTCGGTTCGGTCGTGCGGTTCGGATCGGTCATGACGCACCTCCTCGACGGTCGTCCGTGCATCCGCCGTGCCGGACGGATCGACCGCCAGATGCGGTGGACGACGACACCGACGACCGCGGACGCCACGACCCGCACGAACACCGCGACGACGACCGCCGCCGGGAGGGCCGGTCCGGGGTGGAGGCGCAGGCCGAATAACTGCATCACGTCGGCGAAGTCGGCCCCACGCATCGACTGATCCAGCACCCACCACACCAGTCCCGTCACCCCGAGTTCGCCGCCCACGAGCCCGGTGATCGCCACCAGCGAGACGAGCAGCACGACCGCGGCCGGCGCGAGAAATACTGCCCCCACCCGGGCGAGTGGCTTGCCGGCGTCTGCGCCGAGTTCCCCCAGCGCGTCCTCCGGTGCAGCCGGCCGCACGCCGTAACGCTCACGCAACCGGGCGGCGAGCCGGGTCAGGCCGACGCACGCGACCGCCGCGAGCGCGAGCGGTGGTAGTACGCGCCAGTCGAAAATGTTCATCGACGGGTTCTGCGCCTGGCCGACGGCCATCCCGAGCGGAACCGCCGCACACGCCGCGAGGCCGAGACGGGCGAAGACCGACAACAGCACGATGGACATGGTCCGTGGCATGTCGCCGACGAGGGACCTGCGCACCCGGCCGACGGCTCGCCCGATCGCGTCGATGACGAACACGCCGGCGACGAGGTGAAACCCTACGAGCAGCGCCGCGGCTTCCGGGCTGGTGTGACGGACCGCCTGAATCGCGCCCCAGTCCTGGACGAGGTCGAGTACGTCGGCGGCGCGGAGCAGGTGGGCCAGCACGAACGCCGCCCACGGACCCGGGCCGACGTCGGACGGCGCGTCGAAGTGACCGGGACCGAGCAGTGTGTGGGCGGCCGGGAAAGCGGCCGCGTACATCCCAAGCGCGAGGGCGACGTGGGCGACCCGACCGGCCGGCAGGACCGCGTGGGCCGAGGCGGCAGCCAAGTTCGCCGCAACCAGCGCGAGCGTGACCGCGAACCCGACCCAGAAGACGGGCGGCGTCGGCGGGAGATTGGACGCAGCCACCGCCACGCACACCGCCGCCCACCCCAGGGATGTGAGCACGACCGCGGTTCGGAGGTGGGTTGCGAGCATGGCCCCTCCGTTCGCGGCCCGGCGTCGGCGCGACGCCTGTTCGTACCATTCGATCCAGAGCAGGCTTTATTGAGGGACTTGACGGCAATCGCCGACCCGTCCCGGTCGGCGAAGGGGGGACGGGCCGGTGGTGCTGATACCGGCTTGCGTGGATTCCTTGCCGTCGGAGCCCGGCGCTCAGCGCTACCGTTCAACGCGATTCGGTATTACTTCACGGGCACGGGCAGCGTGCCGGGCTGTGCGGGGCCGGTCGTCACCGGTGGACATACGACTGGAAGTTCCTTGAGGACGCACGTCATCTTGTCGGGGCCGGGCACCGACTTCTTCACCAGCACCGTCTTCACGAGCGGCTCGGGCGGGCACGGGCCGTCACAGGGGTTGAGGCCGAGGCACCGCCGGAGGACGGCCAGCGGAGAATAGTCCGGGGCGCAGTACTCCTTGCACACGGTGGTGTACACCGTCTTGGTCGTCTTCTGCGGCTCGTACACGCACACCTTCGCGCGGCCGGCCGTCCCGTCCGCCGGCACGTGGTGGTGCCGGTGGTTGGCCGGCTGGACGGGGGGCTGCTGGGCTGCGCACAGCCCCACGGCCGCCGCGAAGGCGGCCAGGGTCGCGGTCCATCGCATCGGATCGACTCCGTGGGTGAGAAGCGGTCGGGCGAGTGGCAACATGGGAGCGTCCGGTGCGGACACCCGTCGCGGCGGACGCCCACACACGGCCGGCACGGGCTAGAAGTACCACTGGGCGAGAACCGCGAACCCGTTCACGATGCCGCTCTGGGCCGGCGTGGGGACGAGCCGGTCGGCGTTGAGGTAGACGAACTGCAACTTGGCGTTGTCGTTCATGTACCAGTTCAGCGCGACCTCGTGCTGGATCAACTGGCCGCCGTTGATCCCGCTGTCGTTGAGGTCGAGGAACGAGTACCGGTAGGCGACCTGCCACGCGCCCGTCCCGAAGCGGGTCCGGCCGTCCTCGCCGCGGGCCAGGAAGAACGGCTCGCGCACCCGGACGCGGTCGTAGGTGCCGTTCCGCCGGTCGTACCCGCGGGTCTCGCCGGTCAGCAGGTAGCTGGCCTCGACGTACCCGCCCCAGAACATCGCGGTGCCGACGTTCTGGAGCGGCTGCAGTCCGCCGCCGCCGTAGAGCGTGCGGGCGTCCTCGACGAAGGTGAACGCGGCGTCGGCCTGGATCGAGAACGGTCCCATATTCATCAGGAACTCCGGGACGACCGTGTGGACGCCGTCGGTCAGCATGAACCCGGTGTCCACGGCCCGGTTCGAGTTCGCCCCGAGGAAGTTGATGTTCCCGATCCCGGTCGCGTCGCGGATGTTGATCCGGGAGCGGAACCGCGCCACGTTCTGGGTGTCGCCGAACGTGCTGCCGGTGCCACCCGGCTGGAGGGTGCGGCCGAGGTCGCCGGTCCGGTACTGGTACGACCCGCCCACCGCCAGCACGCCGGCCCCGTCGCCCTCGTACCACGGGGTGACGATCAGCCGGGAGGTCGAGGCGTAGTTCCCGTTGCCGAAGTCGTTGGCGAAGAACTGGAGCGGCTGGACCCGGTGGAACATGGTCTGGAAGAGGACGTTCTGGTCGAGAAAACTGTTCTGGTAGTACAGGCCGGGGGCGAACAGGGTGAGGAACGCGTCGAACAGGGGCGACCGCTCGATGAACGTCAGGTGGTAGTCACTCCCGACCATTTCCATCCCCATCGGCACCTTCACCTGGCCGAGCCGCACGCTCCCGTAGTAGTCGTCCCGGATGCCGAGCCAGAGGTGGTCGAACGTCATCAAGTTCAACTGCTCGAAGTCGATTTCCGCGATGTACTCGAAGGTCTCGTACGCCGTCCCGTCGCTGCGGAGGCGGACGCGGCGGAAGAACATCCCGTCGTCGAGCGTGCCGATGCCCGCCCCGGGGCCGGACGCGGGGATGCCGCCGTTGCCGGGTGGCGTACCGCGCAGGTTGAGCGGCTGCGCGAAGAACGAGCTCTGGAACGTGAACCGCCCGCCGAAGTGGATGTTCCAGTCCTTGTCGGGGGTGCTGAACCACAGCCCGTTGTTCCAGGCGGCGTTCAACTTCAGGTCGCTGCCGACTTCGTGTCCCGCGTCGGCCGCCGCCGTCTTCTTGGCCTCGTCGGCCGCCTTCTGCCTGGCGTCGCGGTCCCTGAGCGTGTCGTTCACGATCTTCTGAACGGCCTTCTCGTCGAGCGGGGGCGGGTTGACCACGTCGGCGAGCCGGTCCACCGCCGACGGTCCGGGCGGCGGCAGGTCGGGCAAGGCGGGCTGCTGCGCGGCGAGAGTGGGTGTGGCGAGGAGCAGTGCCGCTACCGTCGACGTGAGCGAAAATCGATTCATGCATTTCCCCGCAGGCATGACCGGGTAGCCGGATGCCGGTCGTGCCGATGTTCCGGGGGTAGAATCGGCCGATCTGGCGGAACTCGTGAGAAAAACTCAAGACCCGGGCGGAGCGGCCGGCGCAGAAGCGCGCCACGTCGTGACCGTGTGCCGCCAGAGGGCGGTGGGAAAAGCTCTCCGTAACAGGGGCAAACTCCCTGTTTTGCCCCACCTCCCGGATCGTCTCATCGACTCCAACCGGGCGGTCCGATGTTCACTCCGGCCACTCCAGAAGTGGGAGCACACTGTTCCGCCCGTGGAGGATGAAATGCACTCACCGAGTCTCGCGCGGGTCAAGGCCGCGGCCGGTGCGCTCCTCGCCGGGTTCGTGTCGGTTGTGGTCGCACAACCACCCGCGCCTGGGGTGGGGGGGGCCGGCGGCCCCGCCCCGCCCGGCGCAGCCGTCCACCCGGGTGAGGCACCGATCGACCTGGGGAGCGCGCTGCGGCTGGCCGGGGCCGAGAACCCGGAACTCCTCCTCGCCCGGCAGCGTGTCACCGAGGCGGCGGCACTACGGCAACTCGCCGCCGCGCAGGTGCTCCCGAACCTCAACCTCGGCGGCAACTACGACCTCCACCGCGGCCCGGTCCAGCAGTCGAACGGGAACATCCTCAACGTCAACCGCGACTCCCTCTACGTCGGCCTCGGGGCGAGCGCGGTCGGGTCCGGGACGGTGGTCGTGCCGGGTCTCAACTACAACCTGAACGTCGGCGAGGCGTGGTACGGGTGGCTCGCCGCCCGGCAGCGCGTCACCACCACCCGCGCGGTCGCCGACGCGGTCCGCAACGACGTGCTGCTCCGCGTCTGTCTCGCCTACCTCGATCTGGTGCGCGGGGACGCCCGGGTGGCGATCGCGGCCCGCAACCAGGACGAGGCCGCGGAAGTCGCCCGGCTGACCGCCGAGTACGCGAAGGCCGGGCAGGGTCGCAGGGCCGACGCCGACCGCGCCGCGGTCGAGGTCCAGCGGCGCGAGGCCGAGCAGGCGCAGGCCAAGGGCGACGCCCTCACCGCGTCGGCCCGGCTCGGTCAACTCCTGAACCTCGACCCGGCGACGCGGCTCCGCCCGGCCGAGGGGTGGGCGGTGCCGGCGCCGGTGGTACCCGACCCGGTGCCGCTGCCCGAACTCCTCGCCATCGCCCTGATGCGGCGGCCGGAGCTCGCCGCCCGCCGGTCCGACGTGCAGCAGGCGCTCTACGAGCTGTCGCTGGCGAAGGTGCTGCCGTTCTCCCCGACGGCGATCGTCGGGTTCAGCGCCGGCGGGTTCGGCGGCGGCAGCAACCTCGTCAGTTCACCCCAGGGGTTCGTCAGCGGGGACGGCCAGCGGATTACCGCCCCGCGGTTCGCCCCGCTCGACGGGCGGGCCGACTTCGACGTGGCGGTGCTGTGGACGTTCCGCAACCTCGGCGTGGGGAACGCGGCGCTGATTCGCGCCGCCGACAGCCGGGCGAACCAGTCGCGCCTGCGCGAACTCGACACGCTGAACCGGGTGCGGACGGAGGTGGCGGAGGCGCACGCGCGGGTCGCCGCCCGCGCGCAGCAGATCGACGCCGCCGAGAAGGCGGTGCGGTCGAGTGGCGCCGCGTACCAGGGCGACTTGACCCGGATCAAGGGCGGGCAGGGGTTGCCGCTGGAGGTGATGGACAGCCTCCGACTCCTGGGGCGCTCGCGGTTCGAGTACCTCGACGCGATCGTCGATTACAACCGCGCCCAGTTCCAGCTCTGGGTCGCGCTCGGCAACCCGCCCGCCGACTACCTGGCGCGTCCGATTCCGTTGGAGCTCGGCGATCTGCTCCCCGGGCCGCGGGTACTACCGGTCCCGCGCCAGATCCCCCTCCCGAAGCGGCCCTGATGCCCACCGCGGCCACACTCAAGACCGGAGGCGGAATGCGCTTGCAAGTTCGTACCCGTCGGGCGGCGTGGCTCGGGCTGCTCGCGGCCGGGTGTCACTCCGTCTCGACGCCGGAACCCGAGGCCGTGACCCGCGCGTTCGCGCCGCGCGCCCACGCCACCGCGTGGCGCCCGGCGGGGTCGCAGATCGCCCCGGTTCAAGCCACCGAGATCACTACGGCGAAGGGGGCCACCTCCGCCGTCCCGGCGGGGCCGCAGATCGCCCCGGTTCAAGCCACCGCCCCGGTTCAAGCCACCGCCCCGGTTCAAGCCACCGCCCCGGCCGCCGCGCCCGCGGCGGAGCCCGGCAACGCGATCGACCTGGGCGTGGCCCTCCGGCTCGCCGGGGTCGAAAACCCGGCGATCAACCTCGCCCGGGAGCAGGTGCGGGAGGCACTCGCCGGGCAGCTCGCGGCCCGGTCGATGATCCTCCCGAACCTGAACGCCGGGGCGAACGTCCGCCTCCACCGCGGGACGTACCAGGCGTCGGGGGGCTTCCTCCGCACCGCGGACATCCAGAGCCTGTACGTTGGGGCCGGGGCGCGGGCGGTGGGCGGCGGCCCGCCGGTCACGCCGGGCGTGTGGCTGTTCGTGCACCTCGGCGACGCCGTGTACGAACGGCTCGCGGCCGCGCAGCGGGTCACCGTGCGTGGGGGGGACGCGGCGGCCACGCAGAACGCCGTCCTGTTCGACGTGGCGGCCACCTACCTCGACCTCGCCGGCGCCGAGGCGCGGCTCGCCGTCCTGAAGCGCGGGGGCGAGGAGGTCGGCGAGGTGGTCCGGCTGACCGCCGAACACGCACGGGCCGGGACGGGGCGCAAGGCGGACGCGGACCGCGCCACGGCGACCGCCGAACTGGTCCGCCGCGACACCCACCGCGCCGAGGAGGACGTGGCCGTGGCGTCGGCCCGGCTGTGCCGCCTCCTCAACCTCGACCCGGCACTCGGGCTGCGTACCGCGGGTGGCGAGGTCCATCCCGTTCAGCTCGTTCCCGGCGACGACCTGGAGCCGTTGGTCGCGTCCGCGCTCGCGGCGCGGCCGGAGATGACCGCGCGGTCGGCGGCAGTGCAGGAGGCGATGACGCGGGTGCGGCAGGAGCGCGTGCGGCCGTGGCTGCCGACCGTCTCCGTCGGGTTCAGCTCGGGCGCCTTCGGCGGCGGTGGCGGGCAGGCGCCGTCCGACTTCAGCGACCTGACCGGGCGCACGGACTTCAACGCGACCGCGGTGTGGACCGCCCAGAACCTCGGGTTCGGCAACCGCGCCCGGGTGCGCGGCGCGGACGCGGTGGTCGGGTCGGCGGTCGCGGCCTACGACGTCGTGGTGAACCAGGTGCGCCGGGAGGTGGCCGAGGCGCTCGCCGACACACAGGCCGCGGCGCGGCAGATCGGGGCGGCGCGGGCGGCGCTGGCCGCAGCGGAGGAAGGGTTCCGGCTGGAGGCGGACCGCACCCGCCAAGGGCAGGGGCTGCCGATCGAGACGCTCGACAGCTTCCGCCAACTTCTCGACGCGCGGCAGGAGATGATCCGCGCCGTCGTCGCCTACAACGTGGCGCAGTTCCGGCTCTACGCCGCGGTCGGGGCTTGGGCTGCCCCGGTGGCACATTGAGTCGCTAGTTGCGCCGTTCGGCCGGGCGCAAGACCCGGTGGCGCTCGGCGGGTCGTCACCCGGACTGCCGGTGGTCCGGGCTGGTGTTCGGCGGGTCGTCCCCCCGGCTTGCGACCCGGCCGAACGGCGCGGACTGCCGGCGGTCAGGCGTTCGGCAGCGGCTCCGGGGTCGGCTCGAAGCGGTTCGGCACCAGCAGCGAGTAGACGCACGGGACGACGAGGAGGGTGGTCACCAACCCGGCCACCAACCCGCCGAGGACGGCCCGGCCGAGTGGCACGTTCGCCTCGCTCCCGCGGGCCAGCCCGAGCGACATCGGGATGAGGGCGAAGAACGTCGCCAGCGCGGTCATCATGACCGGTCGCACCCGCACCGCCGCCGCCCGCCGGATCGCCTCCGTCGGGGACACCCGGTCGGTCTTCCGCACGTTCTCGGCGAAGTCGATCAACAGCACCGTGTTCGACACCACGATGCCGACCATGAAGATCACGCCGAGGAGCGACTGGATGTTCAGCGCCGTGCCGGTGGCGTACAGCACCAGCACCACGCCGACCCCGCCGACCGGCACGGCCGACAGCACCACCAGCGGGGTGATGTACGACCGGAACAGGGCGACGATCAGGAAGTAGATCAGCACGACCGCGCCGATCATGCCGAGCGCCTGGAACCGGAAGGTGTCCAGCATCTTCTGGTACTCGCCGGCGAGGACGACGCGTGCGCCCTCCATCGGCTTTTCGCCGGGGGCGTCCGGGTCGAACGGCGTCCACCCGCCGTCCGGCCGCTCCTTCCCGTACCGGGCCACCACCCGTTCCACGTCGGCCGCCACGTGCCCGAGGTCGCGGCCGTGGACCCCCATCGTCAGGTCCATCGTGGCCTGGAGGTTGGTGTGGTTGATCTCCGCCGGCACGGTGGTCCGCTTCAGCGTGGCGATGTTCCGCAGCGGGATGGGTGTCCTCTGCCCCGTGCCGGTGATCGGGATGTCGAGGAGGGTGTCGATCGAGTTGATGTCCTTTTCCGGGTACTGGACCCCCACGTAGTACTGGTTCAGGTTCTTCGGGTCGATCCAGAAGTTCTTCTTGTTGAACTGGATGCTGCTGTTGAACGCGGCCACCACGTTCTGCATCGCGTCGACCAGCGTCAGCCCGAGCGACGACGCCTTGGCCTGGTCGATGTCCAGGATGTACTGCGGGTAGTCGAGCCGCTGGAGGATGCGGGCGTCCACGACGCCGTCGATCCCGCGCAGGTCGGCGAGGACGCGCTCGGCCACCTTCCGCGACTTCACCATGTTCTTGCCGGTGATGCGCACGTTGAGCGGGGTCGACTTCCCCTCGTTCATGGCCGCCCGCACCATCCCGCCGGCGTCGAACGTGATCTCCAGGTCGTTGAACGCCGGGTCGGCGGCGAACTCCTGCCGCAGCAGGTGGACGTACTGCTGCGCCGTCCGCGCCCGGTGCTCCTTCAGTTGGACCCGCACCACCGCGTCCATCGGCCCGGCGTTCGGGGTGAACGCGGCGGACCAGTCGGCCGTCAGGCCCGACTCGCTGATGACGAGTTCCAGGTCGTTCCCGGTGCGGGCCTTGACGAACTCCTCGACGGCTGCGACGCGGGCTTCCGTCTCCTCGATCCGGGTGCCGGACGGGGCGCGGACGAAGACCTCGAACGCCCCCGCGTCCACTTCCGGGAAGAATTCCTGCCGGAGTCGCGGCCCGAGGACGACGACGACGAGGGCGAGCAGCCCGAACGCGCCGCCGACGACCACGAGCCGGGCGCGCAGCGCCCGGTCGAGCAGCCGGGTGTACGCCGCGATGCCGGCGTTGAGCACGCCCTCCCACCGCTCGAACAGCCGGCCCAGGACGCCCTTCGACGGGGCGTTCTCGTGCCCGTTGCGGTGCTCGTAGTCGGCCGCGTGCGACTCGAACGGCTTGTGGCCGTGCGGCCGCAGCCACGCGGCGCACCGGGCGGGCACGAACGTCTGCGACAGGACGAACGCGATGACCATGGCGAACGCCACGGCGTAGAAGAGTGGCAGGAACAGGTACGACCCGAGCCCGGGCATGAGCGTCAGCGGCAGGAGGACGAGCAGGGTGCAGAGGCTCGCGGTCAGGGCCGGCAGCCCGACCTCCTTCGCCCCGAGGTACGCGGCCTCGTGGACCTTCGCCCCGAGCCCGAGGTGGCGGTGGGTGTTCTCCAGCACCACGATCGCCGTGTCCACCAGCGGGCCGATCGCCAGCGCCAGCCCGGCCAGGGTCATCAGGTTGATCGTCTGCCCCACCCCGTACAGGCAGGCGATGGTCCCGGCGACGGCGACCGGGATGGTCATGACGGCGATGAGCGTCATCCGCCACTCGCCGAGGAACACCAGGATGACGAGCGAGCACAGGACCGCCCCGAGGATGCCCTCCTCCTGGAGGCTCTCGATCGAGCTCCGCACGTACACCGACTGGTCCATGACCACCTTCAGGTCCACGTCCGGCGTGGTCAGCCGTTCCTTCATGCCCGGCAGGTTGTTCTTGAGATTCTCGACGACGCTCAGCGTGCTGTACCCGGCCTGCCGGTAGACGGGGATGTACACCTGCCGCCGGCCGTCCACCCGCACGATGTTCGTCTGGATCGCGGCCGTGTCCTTCGCCTCGGCGACCTCCTTGAGGAACACCGTCCGCCCGTCGCGGTCGGTCTTGATCGGCAGGTCGTTCATCAGCTCGACGGTGTCGTACATGGCGTTCGAGCCGAGCGCGTAGTCGAACTTGCCGATCCGGGCGTCGCCGGCCGGGAGGAAGATGTTGAAGCGGTCGAGCGCCTGCATGACGTCGACCGGGGCGAGGCCGTGTGCCTGGAGCTTGTCCCGGTTGAGGTACGCCAGGATGGTGCGGATCTTCCCGCCGTACACGACCGGGGCGTTCGCCCCGCGCGAGCCCATGATCATCATCCGCACCTGGTAGCGGGCGGTGTCGTACAGGACCGACTCGCCCTGCGACCGGCTGTTGAGGGCCACGAGGCAGACGGGCGTGGACGCGGTCGGGTCGTAGGGGAGGATGACCGGCGGGAGCGTACCGGGCGGGAGGGTCGGGGCGGTGAGGGTGGCGAGCGAGTTGGCCATCGAGAGGGCCGCGCCCTGGTCCACGTCCTCGGAGCAGAAGTTGCGGACGATGCTCACGCCGAGGAGCGACCGCGACTCCTGGCGGATCGTCCCCGGCGCCTGCCCGGTGCCGCGCTCGATCCGCGCGGTGATGCTCGACTCCAGGCTCGACGCGGGCATCCCGTTGTAGAACGTGAGGCACTGTACCGCCGGGCTGCGGTAGACCGGCAGGATGTCCGCCGGGATCGAGGCCAGGGCCACCGCCCCGGCGATGACGATGGTGAGGGTGAAGACCGTCACCGCCCGGGGGTTGCTCAGGGAGAACCGAATCAAGCCGTGCATGGGCCGGGCCTCGCGGCGTGTGCGACGTGGGGTGGGGTGGGGCGGGATGCCGGGGGGGGCGTCAGTGGGACGCGGCGGTGGGCACGGAGACCCGGGTGCCGTTGTCCACCGGGCCGCTCGCCCGCACGATGACGCTGTCCGCCGGACTCAGGCCGGACAGGATTTCGACCTCGGCGCCGTTGTCGACCCCGAACACGACCGGGACCACCTGGGCGACGTCGTCGCGGACGACGCGGACCACCGCCTTCCCGCCCTCGGCCTTGCCGACCAGCGCGGCCGACGGGATGCGGACGGCCGACAACGCCCCCGGCTGGAGGGCCAGCCGCACGCGGCCGAACATCCCGCGGCGCAGCCGGCCGTCCGGGTTCGGCAGGTCGATCTCGGTCCGCATCATCCGGGTGTGCGGGTCTTCGGCCTCGGCCGCCCGCGCCACCTCGATCCGGCGCTCGGGGGTGGTCCGGTACACGGCGCCGCCGAGGGCGTCGATCTCGACGACGGCCGGGTCGCCGACCGACACGAACGGCACGTCACGGTCGGGCACCTGCACCACCACCCGCATCACCTCCGTCCGCTCGACGGACAGCACCGGCACGCCGCCGCCGCCGTCCGCGGAGCGGATGAAGTCGCCGGGGTGGAAACTGCGGCGGGTGACGACGCCGGTGTACGGGGACCGGATGACGGCGTAGGCGTGGATGACCGCGGACTTCTCGCGCTGGGCGATTGCCACATCGACTTCAGCCTTCGCGTAGTCCCGGTCGGCCTTCGCCTGTTCGACCTTGGCCCGGGCGGCGGCCTCTTTCTGGCGGGCGGCGTTGACCGCCTCCCCGGCCGCCAGCTCGGCCGCGACCGCCGCCTGGTACTGGTCCTCCTGCTCGTCGGCGAGTTTGGCGTCGATGGCGTCGCGGGTGGCGAGGTCGCGGATGCGCTGCCGCTGCTTCTCGCGGTACGCCTTGTACGAGGTCTTGCTCTTCACCTCCGCGGCGGCGAGCGCCACGGACGCACCGGCGGACTTCAGCTCGGCCTCGGCGGTGGCGATGCCGGCGGTCATCTGGGCGAGCTTCGCCTCGGCCCGCTTCACCTCCGCGGCGTCCTTCTCGAGCTGCTTGTCGTGCTCGGGCACCGCGATCCGCGCGAGCACCTGACCGGCCTTCACCCGGCTGCCGATGTCCACCGTCTGCTCGGCCAGGAACCCGGACACCTTCGCGTACAGGTCGGCCGCCTCGAACGGCTCCAGGGTGCCGGGCTGGACGCACACGCGGTCGATCCCGCCGGCCTTCGGGGCGACGACCTCGACGGTCACCCGATCTGCTCTCTCGCTCTTAGCCTTGGGCGATGGTTCGGCCGTGGCCGGTGTGCCGTGGGCGAGTGCGTACCAACCGGCCGTACCGCCCGTCGCCAGGACGACGAGGGTCAGCATCCACCACCGGACGGGTCGTCGCGCGGGCTGCGTCATGGTGCGGTCTCGTCCCCGGTCGGGGTCGGCAGGCGGGTGTGTGGGGTGAGGCGAGTCACTATCGCAAACCCCGCGCCAGTTGGGGCGGGCCGCGATTCTCTGAAAGAACTGATGAAGCGTGCGAGGATGGCGGTTCACAAACCGAGGCGATGGGGATGAACTCCCACGGCTGGGGAAGAACTCCCGCGGATGGGTTACTCGTCGGCGTCGCGCTCGGTCACAATGCGGTCCACCGCGATGCCGAGGTCACGGAGTTTCGCCCGGAGGGTTTTGCGGTCGATCCCGAGTACCTCGCACGCCTGCCCTTGGTGCCCGCGGGTGTGGCGCAACACCCGGACGAGTAGGTCGTGCTCGACCGCGCTGATGACGCGACCGTACACCCCCTTCGCCCCAGCTTTCAGCTCGGCCTCGATGGTCCCGGCGAGGTCCAAGCCTGACGGTCGCGGTACGTCGGTCGTCGGCGCGGGGCGGGACGCGGTCAGTTCCGGCGGGAGGAAGGCGGGCAAGACGACCGGCCCGCTCGCCCGCAGCGCCGACTCGCGGACCACCCCGCGCAGCTCGCGGACGTTTCCCGGCCACGGGTATTCGCGGAACAGGTCGAGTACCGCCGGGTCGAACCCGCGCACGTCGCGGTCGGCCTCGCGGGCGAACCGGAACAGGAAGTGGTGGGCGAGTTCGGGGATGTCCTCGCGCCGGTCGCGGAGCGGGGGGACGCGGATGGCGACCTCCTTGAGCCGGTAGTACAGGTCGCCGCGGAAGCGGCCGGCGGCGATGAGATCGTCCAGGTTCTGGTTCGTCGCGGCGAGAACGCGGACGCGGGTGGTAATCGGCTCGCGCCCGCCGACCCGCTCGAACTGTTGCTCCTGGAGTAGCCGCAGCATCTTCGCCTGTACCGGGAGCGGCATGTCGCCGATCTCGTCGAGGAGGATCGTGCCGCCGTCGGCCTGCTCGAACTTGCCGACGCGCTGCCGGTCGGCGCCCGTGAACGCCCCGCGCTCGTGGCCGAACAGCTCGCTCTCGACGAGCGTTTCCGGGATGGCGGCGCAGTTGATCGCCAGAAACGGCCGGTCGGCCCGGCGGCTGTGCTGGTAGAGCGCCCGGGCGACGAGCTCCTTGCCGACCCCGCTCTCGCCGGTGACGAGGACGTTCACGTCCTGCGGGGCGACCCGGCCGATCTGCTTGCACATCTCCTGCACCACCCGCGACCGGCCGACGATGCCGTCGGCGGCGGGGTCGTCCGGCAGGGTGGCGGGCTCGCGCATCAGCCGGGCGGCCTCGAACGCCCGGCCGAGCAGCGCCGTCACGTGGTCGAGGTCGAGCGGCTTGGTGAGGTAGTCGAACGCGCCGAGCTTCATCGCCCGGATCGCCGCCTCGGTGGTGCCGTGGGCGGTGATGAACACGACCGGCCGCTTGGGGTCGGCCGCCCGCACCCGCTCGAACAGGTCCATCCCCGACCCGTCCGGCAGTTGCAGGTCCAGCACGATCACGTCCGGCCGGTCGTCCTGGACGCGGCGCCACCCGTCGGCGACCGTCCCGGCGGTGACGACCTCGACCCCGGTGGGGCCGAACACCCACTCGAAAGACTGGCAGATGACGGGCTCGTCATCGACCACCAGGAGCTTCGGCACGTGCGTCCTCCGGTGTCGGCAGCGTCAGCGTGAAGACCGCCCCACCGCCGGGGCGCGGCGAAGCAGTCAGCGTGCCGCCGTGGTCGCGGGCGACGCGGCGGGCGACCGTCAGGCCGAGGCCGGTGCCGGTCGGCTTGGTGGTGGCGAACGGGGTGAACAGCCGGCCGGCGACCGCCGGGTCGACCCCCGGCCCGGTGTCGGATACCTCGACGACCGCGGCCCCGTCCGGCCCGGCGCCGACCCGCAACACGACCTCGCCGCCGGGCGGGGTGGCGTCGATCGCGTTCGAGAGCAGGTTGGTGAGCAGCGAGAGCATCTGGTCGCGGTCCACGGCGGCGTCGAGGGGGGCGGCCGGGGTTTCGAGCCGCAGGGCGACCGGCTTCGCCTCGGCGCGGCCGTGCGCGGCCGTCACCGCGTCGGCGGCCAGGGCGCGGAGGTCGTGCGGGCGGCGGTCGGGCGGCGGCGTGCGGGCGAAGTCCACGAGCCCCTGCACCGTCCGCTCGATTCGCGCGACCTCGCCGAGCAGTACGCCGAGCCGCTCCGGCGTGAGGGCGGTCGGGGCCGCGGGCCGCGCCGCCGCCTGGAGGAGCATCTTCACCCCCGTGAGCGGGTTGCGGACCTCG
>JAFKFQ010000377.1 GCA_017308215.1 bacterium
ACGCCCGCTCCACCCGCCCGTGGACCTGGGCCGCGTACTCGTCCTCCGTCCGCTTCACGTAGGCGGCCCCGTACCGGACCAGGTGGTACACGACCCGGGCCAGCTTGTGGGCGGTCGCAGTCGTTGGAGTTCCCCAGGGCGGGTGACCGCGGTCCCCCACGACGGAGCGCTCTGCATGATCCGCCGGGGGCTGCACCGCGCTATCCCCGTGGGGCCGCGATGAGTGAAGCCGGGTGGCTGTCGTGCCCCGCGCGCCGGCCCGCACATCCGCGGCTGGAGCCGGCGCCGGTGATGCTGGTGATTCTGGTGATGATCCGGCCCGTCGGGGGAACGCGACGAGCGCGAACCTGCCTCGACAACGTGTAGCCAAGCGGAGAGGCGACCGAGGTGGTTGCCTGAATAGTCGAGTGGCAGGCTGTACGTGACGAGCTGGACGCGACCGGGTTGCTGGACGCCAGCGAGTTGGACCTCTGAATTCTTCCACAGATCCTTCCACGATCACTGTGGAAGTTCCACAAATCCAAGGCATTCCACGCAACGTATGTTGACCCACGCGCAGAAGACGGATAGGGTAGAAATGCTGGAAAACGTAGTGGTTCGGAGCGTTTTCCGGGTTAACTTCAGTATGCCTCTTAATCAGCGGGTCCTCGGTTCGAGCCCGAGAGGGGGCACTTCAGAAGTGCTGAAACGACAAGGGGTTCTGGCAAATGGCCAGAACCCCTTCTTCATTGACCGCCACACTATCGCCACACAATTCCCGGGCTACTCCTTCGGCCGCAACAGGTCCGACGCCTGCTTCAGGATGCCCGACCCGTCGAACGCCTTCGCGGCGTCGAGGTAGTGCCGAGCCGTCTGCGGGTCGGGGCGCAGCTCGCCCAGGTCCGGACGCAGGTCCAGGCGGCGAGCCAGCGTCAGCAGGAAGTGTTCGAGCGGACCGGCGGGCGGGGTCCGGCGTTCCAGGCCGCGGCCGACGAGGTCGTGCGGCTGACCACGCGCGCGTCGAACCTCCAGCAGGCTCTCAAGCGGCTCGCCGACGTGTCCCAGCGACAGGTCACGATTCAGGAGAAGTTGAACCGCCTCAAGGAAGAGGAAGACGGGCGGCTCGGGCTGGCCGAGCGGTATGCCACGGCCTCTCCGGAAGAGCTGGCCCGGCTTGACCGCGGGTTCGTCATGGCCAATCAGGCAGCGCAGGTTGGTAACCTTGACGGGTTCTCGAATGACGACCGTCGGCTTATCGTCGACACTCTCCGGTCCGCCGGCGGCATCACCCTGACCGGCTTCAACGGGTCTCCCCGCGCGGACGACCTGCTGCGGAACCTGCTCGGCAACTCGTTCGGCGGGGCGTTCCGTCTGACGCAGGCCCAGCAGGCCGAACGTCGTGGTCTCCAGGGCGAGACCCTAAACCGTAACGGAGTCGGCGAGGAGGCCATCCAGCAGCTCATCCAGCACCAGCAGCAGGGTTCGGCCGACTTCTTCCGCAACCTCCAGGAACAGCAGAACCAGTTCTTCAGCCGCCTGGAGCGGACCCTCCTCCAGATTCGGGTGCAGGACGTACAGAACGAGCGCGCCCGTGCGTCCGCCCGCGTAAACGAGATTCAGGGGCGTGAGTCTGCCCGCTCCCTGCTCAACGGCGTCGGCGTCACCACCACCCCCCAGCTCGAAGTCCTCCGGGGTAAGGCCCCGCAGGTCGAGGAGCTGCGGCAGGCCATCGCCGCCCAGACCGCCGAGCGTGGTCGTGTCACCGCGGCCGTCCGCGGCGTGGGCTCGTTCACGGCCTTCGGCGGCGGCGGCAAGAACATCTCGGAGTTCCTGGCGGGGTCCGGCCTGTCGGACGACCAGACCCGGCGGGTGAACACCCGCTACGAGGAGCTTCGGAACTCGCGCGACTTCGGCATCCAGCGCGACGCCCTGTTCCGGCGGCTCGGGCAGTCCGGCCTGAACGGCCCGGAGCTCCGCGCCCGGCAGGACGCCGGCCTGGACGACATCGCCCGCCGCTTCCTGACCCAGGCCCTCCGTGAGGAGGGCGCCCGAGACAACGGCGGGCGGGTCCGTGAAGCCCTGACTCCGTTTCAGGGCATTCAGGGGTTGAACACCGGCGCCCTGGTCCAGATGCTCAACGGGCCGAACGCCGACGCCTTCGTGCGGGCGCTGAACCAGTTCGACAGCTCGGGCAACCGGCTGGAGGACTTCGGCCGGCACCTGTCCGACGCCACCCAGC
The DNA here is from genome assembly GCA_017308215.1 of bacterium. Taxonomy (GTDB): domain Bacteria; phylum Planctomycetota; class Planctomycetia; order Gemmatales; family Gemmataceae; genus Urbifossiella. The sequence goes on from JAFKFQ010000377.1 coordinate 2,219, forward strand.
GGGTCGCGGACCTCGACGCCCAGCTCCGGAACCTGAACGCGCAGCTGAACCCGACGGCTAACCCGCGTCCGGACGCGGCGGGCACGGTCACGCGCGCCGGCGGCGGCGACATCTTCCGGCCGATGGGGACGGACACGGTCCCGGCGATGTTGACCCCGGGCGAGTTCGTCGTCAACGCGAAGAGCGCGGCGGCGAACGCGGCCCTCCTGCACGAAATCAACTCGGCGAAGGGCGCGGTCCAGTACCGGCAGACCGGTGGCCCCATCATCCGGACCGCCCAGCAGAACGCGCCGAGCACGTCGCAGGTCGCCAATGGCTACCTGTGGACGGTCGACAAGATTCGTGCCGGGATGGGCTGGCTCGGGTTCAGCAACGGTGGTCGTGTCCCCCAGTACCTCGCGGACGGCGGGTCGGCCCTCGGCACGTTCGTCGCCTACAACACGGCGCCCCCGCAGGACCCGCAGGTCCGCCGGCGGGAGGAGCAGCGGCGGCGGATGGCCGAGGGGGCTCGGGACCGGGCGGCGAACAACACCAACACCGTCGGCGGCAACACCGCCACCATCTCGGCGATTCCCGACGACTTCGCGCGGGCGTTCGCCGAGCAGGCCCGGTCCGACGCCCGGCGGAAGGCGCGGGCGCAGGCCGGCGAGCGTGCGGCCCAGGCCCGTGCCGAACGAAAGCGGCAGCGCGGACTCGACGCCGCGGGCAACGCCGCCTTCGCCGCCCAGGCCGCGAACTTCAACCGGGCGGCGTTCCTGACCGGCGGCATCCGCCGGCCGGGGGACGAGGGGCAGCGGGCCATCGCGGCCCGGAGCCTGGAGGCCCAGAACAAGACGTTCGAGAAGGCGTACCAGCAGGACGGGCAGCTCCGCGAGTTCCTCGCGTCGCGCGTCTCGTCGCAGTTGGTCCGCACCCGGCCGTTCGCCTTCGGGGGCATGGTCCCGGGGACGGGGAGCACCGACACCGTGCCCGCTCTGCTCACGCGGGGTGAAGCCGTCCTCAACACCCGTGCGGTCAACCAGCTGGGGGCCAACGCCATCCAGCGGTTCAACCAGGGCGGGCTGGTCGGGAACGTCCAGTACCGGGCCGAGGGCGGCAGCGTCCAGGGTGGCGGGGGTAACACCGACCAGCTGGCCGCGGCGCTCTCGCTGTTCAGTCAGGCCACCAACGGGTTCGTGTCCTCGGCCCAGCAGATGGCCCAGACGTTCAACGTCTTCGCCGGGCAGGCCCAGGCGCTGTCGCAGGCGATGAGTAGTTTCCCCCGCGTGCTCTCGGGGCAGTTTTCCCACCAAGTCACCGTCGTCCACAACGGGGCCGAGGTGTTCGCCAAGTTGACCCCGTTCGTCGAGCAGCTCGTTACTGACCGTGTCAACACCGTCCTGACCAGGACGTTCCAGGAGCACATGCCGGAAGCCGGCATCGTGCTCAGCTAATCAGGAGTGTCTTCGAGTGAATCGAGTAGCCGTGTACAGCGCCGAGCGTGACGCCGGCCTGGACCACCTCATCCGGTCGACCGACCGGGTTGTCGTCGCGTCCGCCGTTCATCTGTCCGAGGCCCGGCCCTCGACCTTCTCCCTGGCCCGGTTGTCCGCGCCGGAGCGGGCGGTCGGCTCGCGTGGCGACTTCGACCTCCAGCCACTGGACGCCGTCCTCGTCACCACCGGTTGGAACCGGAACGACGACGTGTTCGACCCGGTCGAGGTCTGGGCGGCGAGGAAGACGCCCGACGACAAGCCCCTGAACTACGAGCACGACGACGCCAAGATTGTCGGCCACATCGTCGGCAGCCGGGTGACCTCGGACGACGGGACGGACCTGGGCGACGAGACGGTCGTCGACGACCTCCCGGCTAAGTTCCACGTCGTCACCGCCGCCCTCCTCTACAAGCACTGGCAGACGCCCGAACTCCAGCAGCGCATGGACACCCTCCTCGCGGAAATCGCGGAGGGGAAGTGGTTCGTGTCGATGGAGTGCCTCTTCAAGGGGTTCGACTACGCCCTGAAGGCCGCGGACGGGACCTCCCGCGTGGTGGCCCGGAACGAGACGACCGCGTTCCTGTCCAAGCACCTCCGGGCGTACGGCGGCAGCGGCCAGTACGGAGACTCCAAGGTCGGCCGCGTGCTGCGGAACATCGTGTTTTCGGGGAAGGGCTTGGTCAAGAACCCGGCCAACCCGGAGTCCGTGATTCTGGACGCGCCGGCCGGAACGTCAGTCGCCATGTCGTCGTGCGAGGCCCTCGCCAGGGCGTTTGGCTGGGAGCCGGGGCTCGTTGAGATGACCGCCCCCGGTCCTTCGCTGACCGAGACCATCGCGCGACACCTCGGGTGGGACCACCCGAAGGTTTAGCAGAGAGGCAGATTGTCCTACACTCGCCGGGCTGCCATGATGTCGTCCTACTCTCTGCTCACCGGCACAGCGAAGCGTCTGGAGGCGTCGACGTGGCCGCGTTCACCTACCTCTGGACGAACAGGTGCCGGACGAACATGCTCGACGCCGAAGGGGAGCCGCTCGACTGCATGGCCGGCAATATGTTCACCAAGCGCGGCGTCCAGACGGGCGACGAGGTCTACGTCGTGGGCATCTGGAAGGGGAACGTCTACCTCATCTGCCGGATAACGGTGAGACAAGTCTGGAGCCGGGAAGATTGGGACGCGGAGCACCAGACCCCGAGGTTGTGGGAGGGCGAGGAGGTCGCCGAATGCGTGGACGGCACCCTGATGCGGATGCACCGCACCCTCCTGGCCTCGACTCTCCAGCAACTTCGATTCTTGGACGGGAAGGGGCGAGAAAAGGGACTGGCGATGACGGACGGCGAGCTCGACGACGCCCAGTGCTTGAGGAGCGTCCGGCGTCTCAGCCCTCGGTACGCCGAACTGTTAGACGAAGTGCTCGGGGAATAAGCCTCGGCGTGTTCCGTTTTCTCGGCGGCGGACGAACTCGACGGCCGCGAGCTTGCCCTTAGACCTTGCGGAGCAGGCGCTCGACGTTGGCCATCTCGTCGTCCAGCACGGTCAGGTCGGTCGCCTTCCCGGCCCGCACCACCAGCATCTCGTCCCGCAGGTAGCCGAGCGCCGCCCGGCAGTCGGAGAGCGCATCGGTGGCGTCCGGCGATACCGGGACCGCGCTGACGGGCAGCTCGCCCATCGCGTCCGCGTCCGGGAACGCCGCCCGTAGCGCCCGCGCCTCGGCCAACATGCGACTACTCATGTACCTCACCTCGTCTCGGTCTACCACTCGGCTCCCACCGCCCTCGGTCGCCTATTCTTAGTTGAACCTCCGTCGGTACGGTAGCTTACACGACTTCGACAGGGGCCGTTTGCGGGTAGTCCCGGCAGGGGGCGTGGGAATAAATCCCCCGACCGCCCCCCGGCCGGGGTAGAATGTCCCTACGTTACCCGCCTCAGTTGCCTCGGGCACCTCGCGCTTAACGGGTCCCGCACCCCGCCCGCGAGAGCCGAGATGACCTCCCAGTCGCCCCTGAACGGGGCCGCTCGTCGTCCATTCACACCCGAGCAAAAGCCCGTCACCGTCCTGGTCGTTGACCCGCACGCCTGCGTCCGGGAGGGGGTGAGAGCCCTGCTCGGGGCGTACCCGGAGCTGCGGGTCGTCGGGGAGGCGTCCGACGGTCCGACGGCCCTCGCCCTGGCGGCAGAGCTCGACCCGGACGTGGTGGTGCTGGAGGTCGAGCTGCCGGAGTTGGACGGGGCTCAGGTGACCGCACGACTGCGCGAGGCCCGCCCGGGCCGGTGGGTCGTCGTCCTGACGGGGAGCGGGCAGCCGGGGGCGGTGCGGCTGCTCCTGGGGATGGGGGCGAGGGGGTACGTGTTGAAGCGGTCGCCGGCCGACGGGCTGGCGTCGGCGGTCCTGGCGGTGGCCGGGGGCGGGACCTACCTCGACCCCGCGGTGGCCGGGTTCGTGGTGAGCGCGGTCACCGGCAAGGAGGCCGTGCCGGCCGCGGAGCTGAGCGCGCGGGAGGTGCAGGTGCTCCGGCTCATCGCCCTCGGGTACTCGAACAAGGAGGTTGGGGCGAAGCTCACTCTGTCGGTGAAGACCGTGGAGACGCACAAGGCCCGGTCGATGGCGAAGCTCGGCATACGGACCCGGGTGGGCATCGTCCGGTACGCCGTCGAGTGCGGGTGGCTGGGGGATGACCTTCCCGACCCACTGGTCGTGGAGGGCACGCGGGCGTGACAGTGCCCACCTGCACGACCCGCCGCACGAATCGTCGGCGGCGGGCGCCACTATCCCTTCCCGAACCCCGATGTCTTCGCCTGCACGAGTTCGTAGACCTCGTTCACCGTGGACTTGACCCGCCCCTTGTCGCCGGTCCACCACAGCAGCTTCCGGTCCGCGTCCACGACCGACCCGTCCGGGACCTTGACCGTCATCTCCCGGCTCACCGAGTCGTAGACCGCGCCGTCGCGGGTGAACGTGTGCCGCTGGTGGGTCGGGTGGGGAACGAGCGAAAGGGCGACCGGGGCGTCCGGGACCGGGTAGGTGCGGACGAACAGGGTAATCTTCATGGTGCTCCTCACTCGCGGGGTGTCCGCGGCGGGCTCCATCCTACCCGCACGACCGGCCCGACGGTGTGGGGAATCCCCGAAATGCCGTCCACCGCTTGCACCGGCGCCCGCCGCTCCGAGGCTTCGGCGCGTGAGCTGCTACGACGTGGCCCACGGTGAAGCCGTGGGGACGAGAATGGCCACTTGCTGCTCGCGCTGTGGGGCGACCCTTCCGAAGTTGCCCGCCCGCGTGTGCCTGTCCTGCTACCAGCGGGTCGAGGACTTGCCGCTCGGCACGCCGCTCGGGTCGAACCTGCCGCCCCCGGCGCTGACGTGGGCCGCGGGTGGCGGCGCCCTGCTGCTGCTCGTCAGCTTCGTCCTCGCGCTCCGGGGACTGGTCGTCGCACTGACCGAGCCCGAGGGGCACCCCGTCGTGTTGCTCGGACTCGCGGTCGTGCTGGCCACCGGCGCGCTATACCTCTTCCGCAGGGACGCCAACCGCGGCGCGGCGTGACCGCCAGGACACGACGCGTACAAGCCAGTTCAGCAGGGAGCGTCCGCCGCCGAGGGCCAGCAGGAGGCGGGCGGTGGTCGGCTGCCCCTCCACATCGGCCTCCCCTGCTCACCACGCGGGTTCAGCTGAGACGCCCGCGTTGCGTGTCATCGAGGCGGGGCTGGAGTCATTCCGGTCTACCGGCCCGGCGCCCGCAGCCTCGTGTCCGCGGCGAGGCTCACGGCCCCCGGAGGACCGACGTAATCGTATCGGTTGAACCCCAGGGCCATTCGCTTGTGGACGCTCACGTTGGCCACAGTCGAACCGGCCGGCGGCGCCTGGGCCTCCTGCCAGGGGAGGAGAATGCCGCGGTACTGGAACACGTTTTCGCCCCGCGAGTCCTGGTAGCTCCAGTCCTCCCACCGGAGGAAGCAGGCGGCGAGCACGACGGCGACGACAACGAGAATGGCGACTGGGCGGTTGGACTTCACGTTGCAGTCTCCCGGGGCGGGCATCCGGTCGAGCGGAAAGGCCCTGGCCTCGTGCTGAGCAGCCGGAGTACCGCGGTGGTGCAGTGGCACCCCACGGTCGATGGAGATTCGGGCTCCGGCGCCCGCGTACCCGATACGGCCGGGGCGACCGCCCTCCTGCTCAATGGCGGATTGGCTCGTACACCGGCTGTGCGGACCGCGGGAGCACGGCATGGGGACCGACATCCACGCCTTCGTCGAGTTCGACCGCGGGCGAGGCGACCCGTTCGGGGCCGGCGCTGACATCGTCTGCTTCAACCGGGGCGAATTCTTCGTCCCCAACGACTACGACCTGCTCAACGCCCTCGGCGACGGCCGCAGTCACAGCCTGCACCCGGACGAGGTGCGGCGGTGGTCACTTGTCCCGCCCCGGGGTCTCCCCTCCAACGCCAGCCAAACGGTACTCGACCTGTACTACCACCCAGTCCTGCGCCCCGGGGGGCAACCGGGCCGGGCCTCATCGTGGTGGCACGAACTCCCGCCGGTGACCCGCGATGACGCCGACCGGTGGGTCACGGAGGGCTTGTCCCACTTCGCTCCGGTCCCCCCAGCCCGCGTCTCCAATCCCGACTGGCACACCCCGAGCTGGCTCCTGCTCGCCGAGGTGTACGACGCGCTCGCCCACTTCGGCCTCGCCGCCGAGAACCTGCCGGCCGAGTTCCTCGTCGTGCTCCGGGTGATGGCCGAGTTCGAGGCGCTCGTTGGTCCCGGCCGGTCGCGGCTCGTCTTCTGGTACGACAACTAGCCCGGGGGCGGAATGGGCATCGAGTACCACCTGAAGTTTGACAACCCTGGACCGTCCCGCGTCGCGGCCCTGCTCCGGTCGCTGCCGGGTGCCCGTGAGAAGCCCCCGCACCCGTGGTTCGAGCTGGGGGTGACGGCGGACCCGGGCGACTGGCCGACGGCGACCGTGCAAGCGGACCCGGAGGGCGCCTACTTCGTGGACAACTGCGGGGGCGGCGGGCCGGAGCAACTCGGCGTCGTGGTGGCATGGCTGGTCGGGGAGTTCGGCCCGGTCACCGTCACGGAGCTGTGACCCGCATCGGGAACCCTCGTCCGCCTGCCACCCCTGACGGACCGGGCCGCACTCGACACCCGCCACTACAACCTGTTAGTAAGCCCACCACTCGCCCCAGCTCGTCCTCACGCCGGCTCGCCGGCGCGGGGCCACGTTACGACTCGGGACGCGACATGCGGGACAAGCGGAACGCCGGCACGGCGGGACTCGACCCGTCGGAGCTGGCCGTCATTCTGGACGAGGTCCGCCGGGCGGTCTTGGCGGTCGATGCGGACACGGGCGAGCACCGCCCCCTTCGGGACATCACCCTCTCCGCGGCCGAGGCCGCGGACACGGTGTCCGAGGGGTGGCTCGCTCCTCGCGGGTGGCGCACGGCCCGCGGCCTGTCGTAGTCGTCCCCCGGCCCGGTCTCCGAGTGCTGCGGGTAGGCGCTCTCGGCAGCGTAGTTCATCGTCCAGCACGGCCCGGTCATCGTTGTCCCCCCGGTTCCTTCCGCGCGAGGTAGTCCTCGTAGCTCGTGTACGTTTCCCGGTTCAGAAGGTAGTCGCGGTAAGCCGGGAAGTGCAAGTCGCACTGCTCGACCAGTTCGTTGTAGACGGCTCCGTGGTTCGTCCCTGCCACCAGCGCGCGGAACTCGTCCCGCTCCTGTTCCAGCTCCACGCACTGCTCCGGCGTCGCCCCGTCCATCCCGTACAGCACGCCCGCCGGGAGCTCGTGGAGCGAATGTCGGAGATGACCCGCGAGGTGTTCGACGAGGCGCCGGCGGGAGTCGTGGTCGTCCGGGTCCTGTCGGACGGCCGCGCGGAGCAGGCCGAGCTCCGTCCGTTCGTCCGGCGGCAGTTGTTCGCGGCACGCCCCCGACCGGTACAGGTGCTGGGCGAGGCCCGCCAGCCACCGGGAGCATCCGGGTAGACCTCGGCGGTGGCCGGCGATGAGGGCCGGGAACACGGCCCGCTCGAACAGCGGCATCCGGATGGTGAAGTCCGCCCCCTCGTCGACGACCCTTCGGGCGAGGTCGCGCGCCCACGGGTGCCAGTCGTCCGTGTCGGCCGGGAGGGCGTCGAGGAACGAGACCAGCGCCGCCATCTTGGCGTTACGCGGGGCACGAGCCTCGGCCTGGAGGTAAGACCCCCACAGGGTTGCGGCGGCGGTCATCGTCTCAGCGGCGTCTTCGGACATCCGATTTGGCCCTACTCCATCCTCCTGCTAATTATCCCCGCCGCAGATGACTGGAGGGAAATCCCATGTTCAAGACGGCGACCCATTTAGGTGAATAAGCGGGTTGCCCGTACGCGAATATCGTGCGGCAGCCGAGCTCGGCACAAATCAAGTCCGCGCGCCCATCCGGGGTAGTTGTTCCCTGGAGGCAGAACACTCGATGACCGATGACGAGCTCTGGCGACCGATTCCCGACTACCCGAAGCACGAGGCGAGTTCGCTCGGCCGGATTCGCCACGCCCGGCGAGGACGCATCCTGAACGGCTCGGTGACGAAGGACGGCTATCGACAAGTCAGTGTTCGTGGCCCTGGCCGCAAGCGAGTGGCCTCCGTCCACCGGCTGGTCGCCAGCGCGTTCCACGGTCGCCCTCCGGCAGGGCACGTCTGCAACCACTTGGACGGCAGGAAGCTAAACAACCTTCCCTCGAACTTGGAGTGGGTCACCCCCGCGGCCAATGTTCGTCACGCCGCCGCCCTCGGCCTCCTGCGGAGTCGCCCCCTCTACGGCGAGGCGAACCACAACGCCAAGCTGACCGCCAGCCGGGTCCGCGAGATGAGGGCCAAGCGGCAGGCCGGCGCCCCGCTGTCTGCCCTGGCCCGGGAGTTCGGCGTGACGACCCAGGCCGCACATCAGGTCGTCAGCAGGCGAGTCTGGCGCCACGTCGCCTGACCGCATCCCCACCCGATTTCGAGCGGCTATCGAGCAATAAGCGACTCGGACCCGCCCTTACCACCAATCTCATCGGCCCTCGGCGGGCCGACAACCACGGAGTAGATGATGGCGCAGCTGACGTTCAGTTACGACACGACGACGAAGAAGTTCACGGCCGCGAAGGTCGACGGCCGGCCCCTGGACGGGGTCAGCCGGGTCACCCTGGGAACCTTCACCGTCGAGGTGATGGACCGAAGGGGCCGGGACCTCCTCGCCGCACTGAGCGATTCCACCGACCCGTCGCAGAGCCGGTCGAGCGTGGAGCGGGACATCGCCGACTGCTTCGGCGCCGCCGGAGGCACCGCGTCCGCGTCTGCCCGTCAGGACGACAAGCCCGTCGACGGGTTCGGCCGCGCTCGGGGCTCGCTGTGACGCTGCCTGACGGTGTGACCGAGGATAGCCTGCTGGAGGCCATCAAGAACGTCGTACGGGGGCTCCGGCGGAAGTTCCGAAGCCGGGTCCACGGCGAGGACGACATTGACCAGACGATTCGACTCCTCTGCCTCCAGGTGTTGCCGAAGTACCGGCCCGAGGTCGGCAAGCTGGAGGGGTTCCTGTTCCGGGCGGCTCGGAACCGGATGATGAACGAGGTCCGCGCCGAGTACGGCCGGGTGGCCGACCCGGAGTGCCGCGTCTGCTTCGACCGCGAGCGGGGGCGTGGTCCTGGCCACCCCGACGGCCTGCCCTGCGACAAGCACGTCAAGTGGGAGGCGCGGAACGAGGTCGTCTTCAACCTCACGCACGCTGTCTCGATGCAGTCGGTCTCCGACGAGTGCGAGTCGCGTATGCGGACGACCGGTATGGCCGAGGCGGAAGCGGTGGGCAATGACCTCGCCCTCCTCATCGACCTGAAGCTGCCCATTTCTCTTCGCGCGGATTACCTCCGGCTCCGCGCCGACGAGCCAGTCCCCAAGATACGACGGGAGCGCGTACAACGCGCCGTGGCCGACATCCTCGCTGCGGCAGGGGTGGACGTACCGCGGGAGGGCGCGTGGGACTGACAACCCGGGGCGCAAGGTGAATGCCCCCAACGGGAACGGACGAGTCGGACTTGCCAATCAAGTCGGAACTTCTCGAAGAAGTTCCCGCGGAAGATGTCACCTGTAGCGGATTGGCAGCCCGATGGTCCTCGTCCGGGGGGAGCCGGACGTGGGCGCCGCCGAGCGGTAGGCTCGTCGTCCGCCCCTATTCCGAGATGGGCCGCACCTTCTGGGCGAACAACCAGTCGGCCTCCTCCTGAGTCATCTCGTGCAGGGGGACGAGCCCGAGGAGAACCGTCACCCGGCGGGTGAGGTGGGCCTCGACCTCGGGGGGCATGGCGACCGACTGCTGCTCCAGCGTCACCTGCCGTCGCCCGACCGGCGCTTCGTCGCCCATCTCCCGCCCCTCGTGGTGCCCGCCGGCCCTTCGCGGCGTCCACATGAAGAGGGGACGAACCTCGGAGCGGATTCGGCCTGTTCCTGGCCAGCGTGGCGGCTCCTTGTCTCGTGCTGAAGCGGGCGAAGCCGTGAGCCGACTGGCACGCCGGCACACCAGCGAGCCCTTCACCCTGCTTATCCACCGAGTCCCGCGGCGTGTGCTGCGGGCCTCGTCGTTGCGGTCCGCCCGCCAGCCTTCATGGTTGCACTTCCCGAGGCAGGGCGATTTCCCACTGCGTCCCGCGGATGAGCCGCTTGAGGACGTGGAACCGCCCGTGGTCGAAATCCCACCGGACGACCCCGACCCCCGGCGCGAACCACGCCCGCTCGCGCCACGACGGTCCGCCCTCTACGACGCAACTGATGTCCACCGCCACGGCCTGGAAGCGGCCGGCCGGGACCACCACCTCCTCCGGGCCGCGGGTGGTGAAGCGCGTTTCCTGCACGCCCCCACTCGTGCGACGGACGACCGTCCACCGCTCACCCGCGACGGCCGGCGTCCGAAGGAGGGTGGCGTCCGGGTCGAACCCGCCGCTGCGGGTCATGTACCCCGAGACCAGCCCCCGACTGGAGACGGCCATCGCCCCGGCGCCCGACGTGACCCACCTCCCTTCAACCGTCCCGATGGCGACCACCTTCGCCCCGCCTTGTTCCGTCACCGCGGTGACGGCCCGGACCACTTCGCGGACGGGTTCGTTCCCGGCGCCGTGGCACTCGTACACCCAGGTGACCGGCGTCGTCGGGAAGAACATCACCGGCGCCTTCGCCTCGTCCGGGACGGGCGCCGCCGGGGCGGACCCCGCGAGGGCGATGAGCAGGAAGGGGAGGGGGAACTTGGTCATCGGGCTCGTTCCTCGCCCGGGGTGAAGGACTTCAGCGAGATGTCCATGCCGGCGCAGGTGTGCTTCACCTTGCCGACCCCGCGAGCGTACCAGCGCGTCTGGGCGGGAGCCGTCGGGTACTTCTGGAGCATCTGGTCAACCCGGACGGCGTCGAACTCCCCTGCCGGAACCTGGATGCGCTCGACCCCCCGGTCTACCAGCATCGTGTCATCCCACTGGTGCATCTTCCACGACTGCCCCGTGTGCCGCGGGAGCTTGAGTTGGCACCACGGGGAAAAGTACCCGCCCAGACCAGACAGATTCGCCACATTGAAGACGCCCTTGTCGGACACCTCCACCTTCTCCGTCGGGTACGTCCGTCCGTCGGCCGCGACCATGCTCGCAGTGACGAGCTTCGCGCCGCTTGTCCCGGACTCGACCGCGGTGACGGTGTCAATCCGCTCCTCGTCCTTCCGCCCCTGGACCTTCCACAGGTACACCCAGCGGGCGCCCTTCTGCACCGGGTAGTAGTAGGCCGGCGCCGGGGCGGGGTCTTGAGCCGGAACCTCGTCGGCACGGGTACGGGTGCCAAGGAGCGCGAGCAGCGTGAGAAGAGTGAGCAGGCGGTTCATCCCGGGCCTCCGCGAGTCGCCGCAGCGTACCCGGTCCGGGCGGCGGCGCCGAGGGCAGGAAGTCCTGACGGCCTCCCTGCTGAGGTTACTTCTTGCCGGGGGTGAAGGACTTGAGCGTGATGGCCACCTGCGCCGCTTCACCCACACCGTGCTCCCGCTTGAGCAGTCCGACACCCGGGGCATACCACCACGTCTTCGTGCCGTCCTGCGGGTCGCCGGTCTGCACGACCTTGACCGCCTGGAACCGGCCGGCGGGCACGTCCACGGTCCCCGGCTCTGTGGCCACATACGTCGTCCGCGGGCGTCGCAGATTCGGGGCCCCTTCGTCCGTCCACTCGGCCTTGCCCGCGCGCGGCACCCTCAACAGGGGAACCGGGGGGTCGTACACGGCCTGCTCCATCCGGACCGCGTCGAGCCCGGTGGCCGAGACCTTCGTCGTCGCGTGGAACCGGCTCGGGGGGTCGTTCCCGGCGTTGTTCGGGGTCACGACCACCTCGGCCGTCACGAACTTCACCCCGTCGCGCTCCTGGACGGCGGTGCCCACGGACTTGACGACCCACCGGACCGAGTTGTTGGAGCTGACGTTCGGGGCGCGGTCGATCATCTTGCCGCCGAAGTTGCGGCGGGCGAACGCCCGGAACCGATACCCCAGGACGCGGCCGTCCAGCTTGCCGCAGAGCTCCTCGACCGCGCTCTTGAGGTCCTCGAACCACTCGGGCGGCCGGTCGCCCGGCTTGCGGACGGCGTCGACGATGCCGGCGGTCGTCAGCCCGTTGCGGTCGGGGTCCATCCGCTCCATCGCGTCGATCATCGCGGACATCGTCAGCGCGTCGCGGTCGGCGGTCGTCTGCAGCGCGAGCCGGGTCTCCCCCGGGTCGGGCAGCCCGGCGAACACCACCGCCTCGCGGACGACCCCGGACCACCCCTCGAACGACCCCCACGGGGCGAGGCTGTGGCAGGGCCTCCCGGCGGCGAACCAGCCCCGGAGGATGGTGAGGGCGGCGGACAACAGCGGCCCGCGGTGCTCGCGGACGTGGGCGCGGAGGTCCGTGTACTTCACGTCGTCGCGCAACTCGGGGCGCTCGTGGGGCGTCTCGATCCGGCAGTGGGAGCACCGGCGGGACGTGTCGGCGTGGAGCTGGACGTTGTTGCCGGTGGCGTACCACGCGACGTTGAGCGGGCCGTCGAACACCTTGTTCACGCCCAGCACCCGGTCCTTCCACCGGTCGGCGGTCAGCGCCATGTCCAGCACGTCGTTGCCGACCGCACCGGCCAGGTTGTCGAGCAGGACCAGCCGCTCCCCCTCCATCGCCAGGGACGTGATCTTCTTCCGCAACTCCTCCTTGTCGAGGGTGTACGACATGACCGGGAACCGCCGTCCGGTGAGGACCAGCGCGATCACGTCCGCCAGCAGCCCCTTGCCGCACCCGCGGGTGTTGCCGTCGATCAGCAGCAGCGGGGCGGGGCCGTCGAAGGCGAACCACGCCAGCGGGGTCAGTAGCCCGGCGAACCACGCGGCCCGGTGCTCGGGCCTCTCGAACGGGAAGTTCTGGATCACGTCGTCGAGAGCGGCGACGGCGGCGGCCACGTCCGCCGGAGTCGGCCGGTCGGGAACCGTGAGCTTCAGGCCGGCCGGCACCGACACCAGCAGCTGCGACCGCGGGTCGTACCCGTTCGCGCCGAGGATCGTGCCGTCGCGCAGGATCACCGGGTGATCGACGGCGGCCTCGAGGTGGCGGATGCCCGGCCACCGCTCCCGGATGTGGACGGCGGACACGCACCACTCCGGCGGGTGGGCGGGAACCTCCTCGGGCTTCTCCGGTTTCCCCCGCAGAGACACCCAGCGGGCGCAGCGGGTGAACAGTTCTCGCAGCAATGGCGGGGGCAGGGGGCGCACCACCGGCGAGCCCGGCGGACGACGGCGTGCGGGTCGGGGTCGGTCTCCGCCCGCACGGCCCGCACCAGCATATTCCCGCGCTGGTACACGTTGGCGCCGGCGGCAAGCGCGGCGATGGCTTCCCCATTCACCCGGTACTGGTCGGTCCCGATGACGATCTTGGGGCGGTCGTCGCCGGCGGGCCGCGCCGGCGACACCGCGGAGGCGAGAAGCTTCCGCAACTCCTCGGGGCCGTGCCGGATAAGGAAGTCGTCCAGCCCGTTCTTCGAGCCGTCGGCCTCGGCCGGGAGGCGGACCGCCCGGACGTCGGCGCCGCACTGGCGCAGCACGTCGGCGAGGTGGTACTCGGCCCACTGGACTTCGGGCTTGTCGGCCAGGTCCGAGTCGAAGGCGAGGAACACCTTCCGCCCCGGCCACGCGACGCCGTCCAGGTCGGGGATCAACTCGCGCGGCCCGGTCCCCCGGCCGGCGGCGTCGCGGTCGCGCTTCTTCTGCCACGCCCACACCCCGCCGAGCCCGACGCACGGGAACCCGTGCTGGTCGGCGCAGAGGGTCTTCTTCTCGCCCTCGGTAATGAGAAGTGCGATGGTCGGGTCCGCGAGTGCGGCCCGCGTCCCCGGCGGGAGGTACGCGCGGCAGGGCGCGGCCGCCGGCGACTCGTACTTGATCTTGCGGCCCTTGTTCTGCCTGTCCGTCCGCGGCACCGACGGCTTCAGCCGCACGAACGGGTGCAGCGTTCCGTCGCCGCCGGTGAACGTCATCGGCTCGCCGGCGGCGTCGAAGTACGGGAACGCCAGACACGCGCCCATCTTGTTCGCGGTCGTGCGGCTCAGGTAGTCGCCCAGCAGTTCCCGGATGCGCGAGCCGTCGAGGATGCTGTGGAGACCGGCGGCGGCGATCGTCTCGGGCGTCAGCCCGCTCTTCTCGAGGTCGGCCCGGTGGTCGGGCGTCAGTGACGCCGGGTTGTCACCCGGCTCAATCGGCGGTATCATGCGGTCAGTCCTGTTGGTAGTTGTTGTGGGCTCACACTCCTCGCGCCCGGCAGCGGCAACTGCCGGGCGTCGTCACGCGCCCTGGTCGATCAGCGTCTGGATGGCGGCCTTCGCGCGGCGGGCGGGGGCGGTGGTCGGCGCAGCCGGCGCGGGGCGCGGGTCGATCTCGCCCTTCAGCCGCGCGAAGAACGCGTCCAGGTCGCCCGGGTCGATCAGCCACCGCGAGCCCGCACGGGTGGCGTTCAGCTTGACGCGCGTGCCGTCGCGGGCCGGGCAGCCGAGCAGAATCCACCGCGTGACGGTGGACGGGGAGATGCTCGCCGCGCCCTTGCCCGGGTAGCGGCGGCAGACTTGGGAGACGGTCAGCAGGCTCGACATGCAGAACCTCGCACCGGGTGAGGGGTGATGCGAGGTCACTTCAACGGATCGGCGTGTAATGATGCGTAACGCGGCGTTACTACTCGTGACAACTTTTCGGCGGGAGGTTCAGCCGGTAGCCCACACCCTCTTCCGCAAGGATGAAAAGTAAGCGCCTGGCGGGCATCGCTCTCCTGACGCGCTGGTTGACCGTGTCCTTGATGCGGGTCGAGTTCTTTCCCTTGGTGTTTCCGCCCATGATCTTCTTGAACGAGATGGGGGCGGGGTGGGCCTCGACTATGGCGGACACGAACTTGAACTGGTCGGCGCTCAGGCCGGTCGTCAGTAGCCTCCCGTCCAGGTAAACGGAGTTGTCCGCCCGATCGCAGTGGACTCGGGCCGAAGGGGGCGGGGGTTCGACCGGAGGGGCGGTGTTGTTGCAGAAGCGGGCAAGTTCCCCCGCCAGAAACTCCTTCAGGCGGTTCGTGATCTCCTCCGTCTTGACCTCGCCCGCCTCCGCCGGTCCGTGTGCGGCTGCGACCGTGGGCGACCCGTCGCCTGTTCGTTCGCTGTCGGGCATTGAAACGGGCACGACCGGGTGCGGATCAGGAACGAGCGCGCCCTCACGTTCCAGCTCGACCCGCAGCGTGCCGGGGTGCGGGTTGAAGGCGTACGAGAAGCAGAACGTCAACAGCTCCTCGAAGTGAGCGTCGTAAAGCCGGTCCCAGAGTTCCGCCGACCACGGGGCAGAAGTGTAGTGCTCGACCGCGGGCGGTCCGGGACACCGTACCGTCTCACCGTCGTCGTCCTGGTACTCGTACCCGTGCGGGTAGTCCGCCCCCGAGAACGTCTCACCCGTGGCGGGGTCGGTCATTTCCCTCATGCGGATTACCACGAGCCCGTCGTACACCCGGCCGGCCAGCCGCACCATCACGTCATGCGCACTTGTCCCGTCGATCGGATCCGGCGGCGACATCTTCGGGCTCGGTGCCCGGAGCTGGAGGCGGATTCTCCCGCGGTGGAGATGAGCGAACGGGTCGGGGTAGAGACGGCGCTCGGGGAACGGGACCATCGCTGCACACAAGCGGTCGAGCCGCCGCCGAGCGTCGTCCGGGGGTGATTTCCCAGAAGGGTTCGTGGTGGTCGGGAAGGCTGTGAAGATCACTCCGCGGAATGCGTCATAGACCTCAAGAACGGCGCGGTGTACAGCAGAGGATGGCTGCGCAGGTAGGGACGGTGGGGAGGACATGGCGCGTACCCGGTGATGGCTGGCCGCGGGCGGGCTGTGGAGGGCACTCGACCGCGTCCCGCCACCCGGCTTGCGGTGGGGAGCGAACCCGCCGGCCAAATAAACCGAATACTGTACGCCCGACTAGAGCCAGACGGGAACGTCGGTTGCGGGGCCGTCCACGAGATGAAGGCAGTCGTGAACAGAGAACGGTCGCGGTCGCAGCACAAGCATCAAGGCGAAGCGGCTGCTCGCCGCCCTCGACACGAAGTACGTGGGGCGTGTCCCACGGGGTTTCAGGGCGAATTCGATGTGTTGGCCCTGCGTAGCGGGCAGGCAATCACCCCCCGCATCCTATCCCAAGTTCCCGAGAAAAGCGGCGCACCCGACCCGTGTTTAACAACTCGGAGACCGCATGACTGGGGTGCGCGTCGAGAAGCGGAAGGGGCGGCTCTACCTCTACTCCCGCGGCCGCGTGGACGGCCGCCAGACGGCCCGGTACTTCGGGGCGGTTTCGGAGGACCATGCCGAGTTGTTCCGCGAGCCCGAGGGGCCGACCGTGGCTCAGGTGGCGAAGCGGGAGGCGGAGGAGGCCGACCGTGAGGCCGCCGAAGTACTCGCCGCCGGTGCGGAGTTCGACCGCCTGGTGGACGCGGTGTTCCGGGCGACGATGAAGGCGGCCGGGTTCACTCAACACGCCCGCGGCCAGTGGCGGGCACCGACGAGGGGACGACCGATGGCCGTTCGTAGCGACGAACCGAGGCCGGCCATCTTCACGCCGCGGAGCACCGTCCCCGCGCACCAGAAGATCCTCGACCGGGCGGCGACCGGGGACAAGGCGGTCCTCCCGGACGTGAAGAAGCTTCTCGCAGACGAGCAGTACACGTGCGGGTGGGGGCAGTTGGGGAGTGTCGCCGAGCAAGCCCTGATCCAGCAAGTCGCCGGCGACAACCTGATGGTGGCCGAGGCGGTGCGGCTGAAGGTCGAGGAGTACGCCCGGGGGCTGCTCGCCGACGCCGGCCCCGACCCGACCTACGCCGAGCGGCTGACCGTCAAGCGGGTCGTCCACAACTGGGTGGCGGTTCACATGCTGGAGACGAAGACGGCCGGGTACGACCCCGACACGCGGATCGGCTTGGTTCTCGACCGGCGGCTGTCCCAGGCCGAGCGGCGGTTGCACGCGAGCCTGAAAGCACTGGCGACGCTCAAGCGGCTGCGGACACCGGTGGCGCCGCAGGTGCGGGTGAAGACCACGGGGAGTGTGCTGGTGAACACGGCCCCGGGTGCGATTCCGGCGACCGCAGGCAGTTGAGGTTCGGGTTCCAGGAGCAGTTCGAGGCCGCCAGCGGGTTGTCGCTCACCGTGGCAGACAAGGCCGACCGAGACAAGTGGATCGAGGAGTGTCAGGCCCGGTTCGACGTGCAGGACGACGGGAAGCCGCGGGTGTTCTTCTCCGACGGGTGCCGGGACCACGAGCCCGACCGCGCCCTGCTGGACGCCCGAAAGCTGGCGTCCGGGGTGGAGGAGCCAGTCGGGTACGTGTGGGACGCGGACTCGCTCCGGGACGAGCCGGGGCCGAGAGCGGCCACTTCTGAGACCAGATGCGGTCTGTGGCGCGGTGGGTCGGGCAGATCCTCGTCGGGCTGGGCGGGGAGAACCCGTACGAGGCCGACCACGGGGCGGCGGACGCACGGCTGCCGGGGGTGTTCCGGCGGGGGTAAGGTCGGGCGCGTGGCGGACGCGGCCCCCCCCTCGCGTCGCGCGGCGGTCAACCCCGTCTCGGCTCGACGACGTAAAAACCCCGAGTCGAAGTCTCGGGCGGAAACATCACCAGTATCGCCAGCATCACCAGTTGGGGTCGTTACTGGTGATTCTGGTGATACTGGTAATGTTCCGGCCCGCGCCGGCCCGGCCACGGACTTGTCCGCACGTCCTTGTGGCCCATCAGTTCCTGAACGGTTCGGATGTCGTACCCGTTCTCCAGCAGGTGGGTGGCGAAGCTGTGCCGGAACGTGTGCGTCGTCACCCGCTTCGCCATCCCCAGCCGTACCACCGCCGCCCGCAGTGCCCGGGACACGCGTCCTGCTCGATCAGCGCCTGGAGGGTGGCCTTCACGCGGCGGGCGAGGGTTGATGCGAGGTCACTTCAGCGGATTGACGTGGAATCGGGCGTAATTCCGCGTCACGAGATGCCGCCCTACCTCGGCGGCAGCCTCAGGCGATACCCTTTTGGGGTTCCCTTGATGAGTTCGGGGTGCCTGAGGGGCAGCGAACCCCGAACGGCTGTGTTGATCGCGGTACAGATGCGGGTCGGGTTCTTCCCCTGAGTCTTCCCGCCCATGATCGTGTCGAACGTGACCGGGTCGGGGTACGCCGCGACCACAGCCGACACGAACTGAAACTCGTCGGCGCTGAGCCCGGACGCGATCCGCTTCCCGTCCAGGTGGACGGACCGATCGGCCGAGTCACAGCGGACTCGGGCCGGAGGGGGCGGGGGATCGACCGGCGGGCCGGCGCTGCTGCCGAAGCGGGCGAATTCCCCCGCCAGAAACTCCTTCAAGCTGTTCGTGATCTCCTCCGCTTTGACATCGCCTGCCTTTCCGGTCGCCGTGGCGGGTACGACCGCGGGCGACGCGCCTGCTGGCTGTTCGCTGGCGGGCGCGGCAGCCGGCGCGCCCGCGCAACCCGGCTGTGTGGGAAACTGTGGCTGGCCGTCCCCCTCACCCTGCTGCAGTCGCAGTCGGCCCCGAATGAGTGGAATCAGGGCATCGAGCTTTCGCCGCGCGCCGTCGCGGCTGAGCGGGCTGTCTGGGCACTCGGACTCGCGCACCAGTCCGAGCTCGAGGGCGCCGACGAAGACCTTCCTGACCTGCACGAGGTTCAGCCCGTCGTCCCGCCCGATGCTCGTCTCGTCGTCGAGCTCGTCCCTCACGCGGATGGCGTAGTCGAGCAGGTCGGGGACGGCGTCAGCCGCCTGCCGGTCGAGCCGCCGGACGGCCTCGTCGAGGGGCAGGTGCCGCGCCTGGTCCGGGGTCAGCCCGTGGGCCCGGAACCAGGCCATCAACAGCTCGATGGTGCCGGCCGCGAACGGCTGGGCGGGGAACAGCTCCGCACAGCGCAGGCGGAGGACCGGGACTTCGGGCCAGGATTCGTACCGTTCCCGCCACCCGGGGTGGGACATCCCCTCCAGGTAGGCACGGAGCACGTTGAGGCTGACGACGCCCGGGACCTTGTACGTCGGTAACGGTCCCGAGCCGTCCAGGAGCTGCAACCCCTCCCCGTGTGAACGAGCCGGCGGGGGGCGGCCAATGTCCGCCGGGTTCGCTGACGGGGAATTCGGCTCGAGAACCACGGACGGTCTTGGGTGGATGTCGGCGGCGTAGAACCGCAGGCCGTTGAGGCACTCCTCCCAGTCCCGGATCGCCGCCTCCGCCCCGCCCGACAGGGGGATCCCGCACCGGGCGGCGCGGACGCGGAGCGTCTCGCGGCCACCTCACTGACACCGGCGGCCGCGCGATACGGGCGGGCGAAGTCAGGCGCAACTCGCTCCTTGTGGACGTAAAGGAGTTGCGAGAGTGCGAGGCACACCTCCCGCCGTGCGGCCGGGGGGACGAAGGGGTACTGGTCGAGGGTCGCGTAGAACGAGGTCGGTGGAGAGCCGTCGGCGATCGCCGCGGCGAGTGCGGCGAAGAAGGCGTGACCCGCGAAGGCACTGCCCGGGTTCCCGCTGTCGAACTGCGACCCCCACCGCTCTGCGCCTTGGCGTTCCGCCGGTACATGCGCCATGCCCGCCTGAGTCAGTCGATCCGCCAGCACGGACAGGGCGGCCGCCCACCGCGTCCGGTCGTCGAGGGGGGTGTCGGCGATGGCCTGGAGGGCGTCCCGAACGGGTCGGACGGCAGCGTGGTAGTTGGCGGCGAGTTGCTCGACGGCTGCGGCGGCCTCCCGGAGTTGCTCCAGGCGCTCCGCCGGCGACCCCGCCGGTGGGATACGGTCGGACATGGGGCGTGCCTCGGACCGACGGGCCGGAGCCGCGGGACCGGCGGGTACACGCGCCGGGCAGCGGCCCCGGCTTGCGGCGGGTAGCTACTCCCGACGGCCGGCTAAGGAGATAGTGTACGCCCGATCCCTACCGACCCGGAAGGCCGGTTGTGACCCGGACGTGTGTCACCGTTGCACTCATCGTCACCGCGTGAGCAGCGGCACCTTCAGGACGCACAGGGCGCTGGTGCGGGGAGCTCGGCGATGGCGTGAGCGGGCGTGTCGTCCGACCCGGCCAGCCGCGCGAGCCGCTTGCGGACGGCCACCGCGTGGTCGTCGTAGTCGGGCAGGCCGTCGAGGGCGTCGATGGCCTCGTCGCTGTCGCGGAGCCGCTGCCGCTCCTCCTCGACGACACCGCGCACGATCTCGTCCGGGTCGGTTGGCCCGGCCGGCACCAGCGGGATCGGCCCGGCCAGCCTCAGCACGGCCAGTGCCACGGTCACCCGGTCCGGGGTGTCGGATTCCTGGAGGGCGTCGGCGAGGGCGTCGATGGCCTGCGGGAGCAGCGCCCGGAGTCGATCGGCCGCCGCGCCCCAGACGGCGGCCCGGCGGTCCGCCAGCGCCGCCCGGAACTCCGGGGAGTACAGCCGCCACCGGGTGACGGTGACGCGGTTCAGCCCGGCCGCGTCGGCCGTCTCGGTGTCGTTCTTCCCGGCGGCGAGCAGATCGACGGCGTTCAATTGGGCCAGGGTCAGCCCGTGGGGGTGGGACGGGGCGCCGGCGGGGCCGAGCGGCTTCGAGGCTCTCACGGGGTGCCCTCGGTGGTGTGTAGCGGGGTGTAGCCGGACGTTCACCCCATCATACCCGAGGCGAATTGCGTCCATCCTGTCCGCCCCTTCGGGTCACACTGCCGGGGTGCCGCTGGCGATGTTGACCTGCTTCCGGGCGACGTTCAGCTGCACCGTGACGTTCAGCTTGCGGACCTCGGCCAGCGCCTTCAAGGCCGACAGGTAGCGGCGGTGGGCGCGGTCGATGCACCTCTGGTAGTGCTGGGCCAGGGTCAGGGTCATCGACTCCTTCGACGCGTAGGTCAGCTCGAACTGGTGGACCTGGAACCAGCACAGCACAGCCCGGTCCGCCAGCAACCGCTCGACGGCCGACGGGTTTGCCCCGGCCAGCTCGGCCCGGAGCTGGGCCATCTTCGCGGCCGTCGCCTCCCGGACGGCGAGGTGCGTCCCGCAGTAGGCGTCGAGGAACCGGTCCGCCGCCCGCCGGGCGACGTCGCCCCCGATGGCGTCCGCCATGCCCGGCAGAGCCAGCGCCTCCTGCAGCGCCGGGAGGGCGGTCCGGTCCCCGCCCTCGGCCCGGTGGACGAGCGCCAGGAGCCGGTCCACTTCGGGATTGCCGGTCGCCTGCTTCGCCAACTTCGCGTCAGCCACGGCGTTTCCTCCACTGGCCCTTGTGCTTGTGGTAGCCGGCCGCGATCATCGCCGCACGGTGAAGCAGGCCTGCCAGTTCGTCGAGCGGGGCAACGACGTCGGCGAGGGCGTCGAGCTCAGCGCGGGCTTGCGCTATCGCGGCTCTCTCGGCATCGCGCTCGGCTCGCTGCTCGGCCGCGAGCTGGGCGGCGAGCGGGGCGACGGCGTCGGGGACGTACTCCTTGACGACCCGCCCGCCGACCCGGCGGGCGGTGTAGTAGTGGCGGCGGTTCCCGCGCTGCTCCCAGCCCATGCCGCATCATACCCGGTACGTGTGCAACACCGCGGCGCATTCCCCGCTCAGGGCGATGTCGTAGGCCTGGCGGTTCACGCGGCGCGGGGGCGGGCGTGTGTAATCGCGGTCGCACACATCCCGATCGGAGCTCGGGCCGAGAGCAACCGGGCCCCGTAAGACGAGTCAGGTTCCGACAGAGCGAATCGACTGAGCCGGCGAGACGTACTGATGGCGACGAAGAAAGAGATCCAGTCCGAGATCAACGGCATCCTGTGGAAGGCGTGCGACACCTTCCGTGGGGCGGTCGATCCGTCCGAGTACAAGAACTACATCCTCGTCATGTTGTTCGTGAAGTACGTCTCGGACGTGTGGCAGGACCACTACGACAAGGTGAAGGCCGAGTACGGCGGCGACGAGGAGCGCATCCTGCGGCGGCTGAAGCGGGAGCGGTTCGTGCTGCCGCCGGCCTGCACGTTCCCGTCGCTTTACGCGCAACGCAACGCCGCCAACCTGGGCGAGGTCATCAACGAAGCCCTCGACGCGGTCGAAGAGGCCAACAAGGAGAAGCTCGAAGGCGTCTTCCGCAACATCGACTTCAACTCGGAGTCGAGCCTCGGCCAGACCCGCGAGCGGAACGGGCGGCTCAAGAAGTTGCTCGAAGACTTCAACGACCCCCGGCTCGATCTGCGGCCCAGTCGCGTCGGCGATCTCGACGTGATCGGAGACGCCTATGAGTACCTCATCGGCCAGTTCGCTGCCGGTGCCGGGAAGAAGGCCGGCGAGTTCTACACGCCGCCCGCCGTCTCCCAACTGATCGCCCGGTTGGTCGAGCCGAAGGCCGGCGAGCGCATCTGCGACCCGGCGTGCGGCTCGGGGTCACTGCTCATCAAGTGCGGCCAACAGGTCGGCTCGCGGGACTTCTCGCTGTACGGCCAGGAGGCGAACGGCAGCACCTGGGCGTTGGCGAAGATGAACATGTTTTTGCACGGTATGGACAACGCCCGCATCGAGTGGGGCGACACCATCCGGGGGCCGAAGCTGCTGGCCGACGACAAGCTCATGAAGTTCGAGGTGGTCGTCGCCAACCCGCCGTTCTCGCTCGACAAGTGGGGCCAGGAGGAGGCCGGGGCTGACACCTACGGGCGGTTCCATCGGGGCGTGCCGCCCAAGAGCAAGGGCGACTACGCCTTCATCTCGCATATGATCGAGACGATCACCGAGGATTCGGGGCGGGTCGGTGTGGTCGTGCCGCATGGCGTACTGTTTCGGGGAGCCAGCGAGGGCGTGATCCGCAAGAAGCTGGTGGAAGCCAACCTGCTCGACGCGGTCGTCGGCCTGCCCGCGAACCTCTTCTACGGCACCGGCATCCCCGCCGCGATCCTCGTCTTCAAGAAGCACAAGCCGGACAAGACGGTGGTGTTCATCGACGCCAGCCAGGAATACGAGGACGGCACCAATCAGAACTACCTGCGAACTGAAGACCTCGACAAGATCGTCGCCACCTACAAGGCCCGGCAGAGCGTGTCAAAGTACGCCCATGTCGCCGACCTCGCGGAGATCACCGAGAACGACTTCAATCTCAACATCGCTCGGTATGTGGACACATTCGAGGAAGAGGAGCAGATCGACATCGGCGCGGTACAGAAGGAGATCGACGGGCTAAACGGGGAGTTGGCCCAAGTCGAGAAGAAGATGGCCGACTGCCTGAAGGAGCTGGGGCTGTGAGCGGAAATAATTGGAAACCTACGAAACTTGAGCCACACATCAAGATTAGAAGTGGCGACAGTCCATCTTTGCACTCGTTGTCTCGAACCGAAGGTGTACCTTTCGTAAAAGTCGAGGACTTGAACAACTGCCGTAAGTATCAAGTCACAAGCCGAGAGTTCATCACAAATGACGTTTCGCCGATCCCAAGCGGAAGCGTGATCTTCCCGAAAAGGGGTGCGGCAATCATGAACAACAAAATTCGACTTACGGCGGCTCCGCTGTGCCTCGACACAAACATGATGGCACTAACGGTGACATCATCCGAACTCGATCCTGAATTTCTCTTTTACACGTTGAGTTATGCAAAGCTGTACGAGATTGCTGACACCTCAACCATTCCACAGCTTAATAACAAACACATCAATCCATTTGTCATCTTGCTTCCATCCATTTCGGAGCAGAAGAAAGTCGCCGCCACCCTCTCAACGTGGGATCGGGCGATTGAGTTGACCGAGAAGCTGATAGCGGCCAAGCAGCAGCGGAAAGCTGCCCTGACACAGCAACTCCTCACGGGCAAGGTGCGGTTCGGAACGAATGATCCACAGTTCCGAAGCGTTTCAGTCGGGGAGATCGTTGAAAAGGTCGCGACGGCGATAGAGGTCGAGTCGACAGTACCTTATCGAGAGATCGGCATACGCAGTCATGGCAAGGGCATCTTCCATAAAGAGCCTGTGTTTGGGTCCGAAATCGGTGAAAAACGTGTCTACAAGGTCGAGCCGGGGTGCTTCACCTTTAACGTCGTCTTTGCCTGGGAGCAAGCCATTGCAGTGACCACTACGAACGAGGCGGGCTTCATCTGCTCCCACAGATTTCCGATGTTCAGGCCGAAGGCGCAGGTTGTCGAGCCGAAGTACATCCTGGCTTTCTTCATGTCGCCCAAAGGCACGGAGATGCTGGAGTTGGCATCTCCCGGCGGTGCCGGTCGAAACCGAACATTAGGTCAGTCAGCGTTCTGCTCTGTTGAAACCTTATCCGGTGGCCGCAAGGAGCATGAGGTTATGAGTTAGCACCCGGAGCCGGCACTCGTTCGCACGAGTCGCGTCGGACTTGGCCCCGAGGGCGCTGCCAAGCCGCCGCTTGTGCCGGGAGAACGCGGACTCC
>JAFKFQ010000356.1:0-2370 GCA_017308215.1 bacterium
CCCGAACGCCCACTTCCCCCGCGGGCGCGGGGCGGCCATATTGGTACGACCGACTCCTCTCCCCACCCGGCGCCCGCCTATGATCGGCGTTCGCTACACCACGACCGCGACCGGCGAGGTGGCGAAGTTCGTCACCTGCAAGAAGTGCGGGCACGGCTACGGCTACTGGATGCGGCGCGTCGGCACCGGGTCGAACACGTCCTGGTTCCTGATCGGCCGCGACTCGGCGCAGGGCCGGTCGGGCCGCGAGGCCGAGGGCGAACTCGCCGAGCGCCTGCGGACCGAGCACGACCCCGTGCCGTGCCCGGAGTGCGGCCACTACCAGAAGAAGATGATCGAGCCGGCCCGCGAGGAGAAGTACGGCTGGGTGTTCGTCGCCGGCATCGTCGGCGGGCTGCTCGCCGGCGGCGGGTGCTTCCTCCTCGGGTCGGCGCTCGCGGTGCTGGGCGGGCCGGACAAGTGGGCGCACTGGCTGTCCCGCACCGTGCTCGGGCTGATGTGCCCGGCCGCCGTCTGCATCCCGGCCGCGGCTTACGGGCTGAAGGGGCTGCTCACCCACCGGTACGACCCGAACGCCGCCCCCGAGGACGGCCGAATCGACCTCGGCCGGGAGCGGGCGATGAGCCCGAAGGAGTACGCCCGGCTGGCCCCGAAGCCGCGCCGCAGCGCTGGCCTGGACTCGCCCGACGATCCGCCGCCGTCCGACGACCCGCCGCCGATCCCGTTCGCGCCGGCGGACTGAAGCCGGGCAAGCTGAAGCCGGGCAAGCGCGGCAAGCGCGGCAAGCGGCCGCCGCCGGTTCCCGCGCACAACTCGCAAGTTCGTCCTCAACTCCCGCCGCCGGCGTGGCCGATACCTCCGCTACGCAAGGACGAATCGGCTCGCACGGAGGGGGAGCATGTCCGGGTTCCGTCGTAAACTCTGGCTGCTCGCCGCGGCCGTCGCCGGGAGCACCACCGGCTGTAACCCGCTGTCGATGGGGTTTCTTACTCCCGTCCCGGTCCCCCCGTGGGTGACCGAGCGGATGGAGGAGAAGTACGCCCACAAGAACGACGGCCGGGCGCCGATCATGCCGCCGCTGCGGAACGGCTACCCGGACCCGATCTGTGAAGACCCGCCCAGCGACCAGGAAGTCCTGCGGGCCATGCCTCGGGTGCCGCGCGGCACGCCCTACGTCTACGAGACGTTCCGCGACGACATCGTGATCGTCAAGAACCGGCTGGTGGACAAGATCGACCCGCCGCGGTTCTTCCCGCTGGTCGGCATGGCCCAGCTCCACCACTGCCACTGGGAATGCGTGATCTACTACACCGAGACGGTGCAGTCGGACTACCCGTTCCCGATGAAGGTTACCAAGCCGCGGACGCAGGTGATCTACATCGACAAGGACCACCTCCACCTGTACGTCGGCCCGAACCCGGACTCCCAGCGGCAGACCACGCTGGACCTGACGAAGTACTAGCCGGGGCAGAGGACAGGAGACGGGAATCCCCTCGACCTGTCCCGCCAGAAGGAACCCTCCGTCGCGTGTGCAGGCGACCACCCCGCCCCGGTCCGAAACGGCCGGGGCGGGGCTGTTTCCACAGGCCGGGAGGGGCTGTGTGGGGTGGGTGTGTGAGCGAGCACAACTGGCTAATCCACCAGCACTTGCTACCAAAGCGGGTTCAATCCGCGCCCGGCATTTGTCTTCCGGGGTAGAATCCTTACCATAGCCATCAGGGTTCTATTGAATCGGAGCGGGGATGCCGCCTCTCCCGATGACGGCCGACGAGATCGCCGCCGCGAACGACCGCCTCCTGACCGCCTCCCCCGAGGACGTGCTGCGCTGGGCCGTGGAGCGGTTCCACCCGCGGCTCCTGATGGCGACCGCGTTCGGCGCCGAGGGGTGTTGCATCATCCACATGCTCGCCGGCATCGAGCCGACGGTGCGGACGATCAACATCGACACCGGCTACCAGTTTCCCGAGACGCTGGAGCTGCGCGAGCGCATCCTGTACCGCTACGGCATCGCCGTCGAGTACGTCCGCCCGGACCTGAGCGTCGCCGAGTACGAGCGCGAGCACGGCGGCCCGCTGTACGAACTCCGCCCCGACGACTGCTGCCGCGACCGCAAGATCCTGCCGCTCCAGCGGGCGGTCAAGGAGATCGACCCGCTGGCGTGGATCAGCGCCATCCGCAAGGACCAGACGGCCGACCGCGGCAAGGCGGCCGTGGTGCAGTGGGACGCAAAGTTCAACCTGGTGAAGGTGAACCCGCTGCTGAACTGGACGAAGAAGGACGTGTGGGCGTTCGTGATGAAGCACGACGTGCCGTACAACCCGCTCCACGACCGCGACTACCCGAGCATCGGCTGCTTCCCCTGCACCCGCC
>JAFKFQ010000356.1:2443-6348 GCA_017308215.1 bacterium
GGGATTTGATAGTTCGGCGGGGGTGTATGGGCTGGTAGCCTGCGTCACGCAGGCGCAGGCTGAAGCCTGCGGCTACCAAGCCAGGACGCCACACCGCGGCCGTAACGGCTACAAGCTAACCTACGAGCTCCCATGCTCTTCTCGGCGAAAGCGGAGTACGCCTGCGTCGCGATGCTGGAGCTGGCGGCGCGGTACGCCGACCCGAAGCCGGTGCGGCTCGCCGACGTGGCCGACAAGCACGGCATCCCGTCGCGGTTCCTCGTGCAGATCCTGCTCGACCTGAAGCGCGCCGGGCTGGTCGCCAGCACCCGCGGCGCCGCCGGCGGGTACGCGCTGGGCCGGTCGCCGGACGAGATCACGCTGTTCGACGTGATCCACGTCATGGACCCGCCCGAGCAGCCGGTCCGGGCCGACGACAAGCTCCAGCCGACCGGGTTCGTCCAGAGCGTCCGCGCCACCTGGGACAAGATGGTCGAGGCGCAGGAGGCGATCCTGAAGCAGACCACCCTGGCCGACCTCGCCAGCGAGAGCCAGGGCGACCAGTACGTGATCTGACCGGCCGCCGCGGGCGGCGCCGCAGGAGGGCGGACCATCAGCAGCAGTTACACCCTGACCCACCTGAAGGTGCTCGAGGCCGAGAGCATCCACATCATCCGCGAGGTCGCCGCCGAGTTCGAGCGGCCGGTGATGCTCTACTCGATCGGCAAGGACTCGGCCGTCATGCTGCGCCTCGCGCAGAAGGCGTTCCACCCCGGCCGGCTCCCGTTCCCGCTGCTCCACGTCGACACGACCTGGAAGTTCCGGGCGATGATCGAGTTCCGCGACCGGTTCTGCCGCGAGCAGAACCTCGACCTGAAGGTCTGGATCAACCCCGAGGGGCAGGCCCAGAACATCAACCCGTTCGACCACGGCTCGAAGAAGCACACCGACGTGATGAAGACGGCGGGGCTGAAGCAGGCGCTGAACCACTACCAGTTCGACGCGGCGTTCGGCGGCGCCCGCCGCGACGAGGAGAAGAGTCGGGCGAAGGAGCGCGTCTACAGCTTCCGCGACCGCCTGCACCAGTGGGACCCGAAGAACCAGCGGCCGGAGCTGTGGAACCTTTACAACTGCAAGGTGAACAAGGGCGAGAGCATCCGCGCCTTCCCGCTCTCGAACTGGACCGAGCTCGACGTGTGGCAGTACATCCACCTCGAGAACATCCCCATCGTGCCCCTCTACTTCGCCGCCGAGCGCCCGGTCGTGGAGCGCGACGGCACGCTCATCATGGTGGACGACGAGCGGATGCCGCTGCGGCCCGGCGAGAAGCCGGTGACGAAGCGGGTGCGGTTCCGCACGCTCGGCTGCTACCCGCTCACGGGCGCGATCGAGAGCGACGCGACGACGCTGCCGGAGATCATCGAGGAGATGCTGCTGGCGAAGAACTCCGAGCGCCAGGGCCGGGTGATCGACCACGACGAGGCCGGGTCGATGGAGCAGAAGAAGCGCGAGGGGTACTTCTGACCCGGGTTCCGGGCGACCGGCCGGCGTGAGCCGGCCGGTGGCGACCCCGGGCACCTGTACCAACGACCAGCCGGCTCACGCCGGCCGTTCGCCCCCGGAAGGGCCGACCGACACATGCAGACAGCCGACCTGACCCACGAAGACATCCACGCCTACCTCGCGCGCCACCAGAAGAAGGAGCTGCTGCGCTTCCTCACCTGCGGCAGCGTGGACGACGGCAAGAGCACGCTCATCGGCCGGCTCCTGCACGACACCAAGATGATCTACGAGGACCAACTCGCCGCGGTGAAGCGCGACAGCGAGAAGGTCGGCACCACCGGCGCCGGCGAGATCGACCTGGCGCTGCTCACCGACGGCCTCAAGGCCGAGCGCGAGCAGGGCATCACCATCGACGTGGCCTACCGGTACTTCTCGACCGACCGCCGCAAGTTCATCATCGCCGACACCCCCGGGCACGAGCAGTACACCCGCAACATGGCGACCGGCGCCTCGACGTGTCAGCTCGCCATCATCCTCATCGACGCCCGCCACGGCGTGCAGACGCAGACCCGCCGGCACTCGTTCATCGTGTCGCTGCTGGGCATCCGCCACGTCGTCGTCGCCGTCAACAAGATGGACCTCGTCGGCTACTCGCCGGAGGTCTTCGAGCGGATCAAGGACGACTACACCGGCTTCGTCGCCAAGCTCGGCCTGCCGGACATCACCTTCATCCCCATGTCGGCGCTGAAGGGCGACAACGTGGCGGCCAAGAGCGACGCGATGCCGTGGTACCACGGCCCGGCGCTGCTCGACCACCTCGAAACCGTCCACATCGCCAGCGACCGCAACCTCACCGACCTGCGCCTCCCGGTGCAGTACGTCATCCGCCCCAACCTCGACTTCCGCGGGTTCGCCGGCACGGTGGCGTCCGGCATCCTCCGCACCGGCGACGAGGTGATGGTGCTGCCGTCGGGCAAGCGGAGCCGGGTGAAGTCGATCGTCACCTACGACGGCGAGCTCGACGAGGCGTTCGCGCCGCAGGCGGTGACGGTGACGCTGACCGACGAGGTCGACGTCAGCCGGGGGGACATGCTCGTTCACCCCGACAACCCGCCGCACGTGTCCAGCCAGATCGAGGCGATGGTGGTGTGGATGGCCGAGCAGCCGTTCGTGCCCGGCCGCACGTACACGCTGAAGCAGACCACGCGACAGGTGTCGGCGGAGGTGGCGGCGTTCCGGTACGCCGTGGACGTGAACACGCTGGAACACCGGACCGTCCCGCGGCTGGGGCTGAACGAGGTCGGGCACGTGCAGCTGAGCCTGACGCAGCCGCTGGCGTGCGACCCGTACCGCACCAACGCCGCGACCGGGGCGTTCATCCTGATCGACCGGCTGACGAACAACACGGTCGGCGCCGGCATGATCCTGGAGGCCGGCGCCCCGCGGCAGGCGGAGGCGGTGGTGACCGCGAAGGCCCGCGAGAGCCTGGTCGCCCCGGCCGAGCGCGAGCAGCGCTTCGGCCAGAAGCCGGTGACGGTGCTGCTCGTCGGCCTGACCGGCAGCGGCAAGAGCCGGATCGCCTACGCGCTGGAGCGCCGCCTGTGGGACGCGGGCCGGGCGGTGACGGTGCTGTACGGCCAGAACATGCGGCACGGGCTGAACCGCGACCTGGGGTTCACCGCCGACGACCGCTCGGAGAACCTGCGCCGCTCGGCCGAGGTGGCGAAGCTGATGAACGACGCGGGCGTCATCACCGTCGCCGCGTTCGTGGCGCCGCACGAAGCGGTGCGCGAGAAGGCGAAGCAGCTGATCGGCGCGGACCGGGTGTTGGAGGTGTTCTGCACGGCGCCGATGGAGGTGCTGCGGGCGCGAGACCAGAGCGGCGCGTACCGGCTGGCCGACGCCGGCACGATCGCGCAGATGCCGGGTGTGACGGCGGCGTTCGAGGAGCCGGCCGCGCCGGACTTGGTCTTGCAGACGGACCAACTCGACGTGGACGAGAGCGTCGCCCGCATCGTCGAGCTGATGACGGCGCGGGGCTACCTGCGCTAGCGGTTTCGGCGACGGTGTATGGGCTGGTAGCCGCAGGCTTGACAGTAGTTTCAACGGGAGGCGTTCACGTTGCCAGGGCTCCGGGCACGGGATGCGCCGGCCGGCCGGCCGGGTGTCGGGCCTTCAGGTGATCCGCCCGCCGGTCGAGCATCTCGGCCCGCGGGAGGGCGCCGACCCACCCGGCGGCGGGCACCCCGGCGGCCCGGCCCACGACCTCGGTCCGCCGCACCCACACCTGCCGGAGGAGGTGCGCCACCCCCCAGCAGCAGCCGGTACCGCCGGTCGGTACGCGTCGTCCACCCGGGGGCCTGGTTCTTCCGGCGGTAGCTCGCCTCCACCCCGAACCGGTCCCGGTACTTCCGCCGGGCCGT
>JAFKFQ010000357.1 GCA_017308215.1 bacterium
GCAGCTGGCCGCCGGACGACCACAGGTTGCCGACGTGGGTGCCGCCGTTGCCGGCCTGCTTGTAGAACCGGACCCCGGTGATGTACCCGTCGCTGGTGGTCTGGAACTTGACCCCCAGCTCCACGCTCGCCGTGTCGGTCACCTCCTGGCGGCCGGGCGTCGCCGTGGAAGAAAAGATCGTCTGCGGGGTCGTGCTCGCCGGGGGGGTCGTGCCCACCGGGGCGGTGACGGTGACGGTGGTGGTGTAGTCGGTAACCCCGCCGTCCTTGTCGGTGACCCGCGCGTGGACGGTGTACGTTCCGGCCGTGGTGAACGTGTACGAGGCCGACGGCGACGTCGAGTTCGCTACGTCTCCGGGGTCGGTGAAGAGCCCGTCGTTCTGGAAGTCGAAGCTGTACTGGAACCCGGCCGCGGTGTCGGCGG
This sequence comes from bacterium, assembly GCA_017308215.1. Taxonomy (GTDB): domain Bacteria; phylum Planctomycetota; class Planctomycetia; order Gemmatales; family Gemmataceae; genus Urbifossiella. Next base: position 424 of record JAFKFQ010000357.1, read on the forward strand.
ACGACGGGTCGGACGGGTTGGTCAGCGCGAACGTGACCGGCTGGCCGGTGGTGGCGGCCCCGCCCCCGGTCAGGGTCGCGGTCGGGGCCACGTTGGCGACGGTGACGGCGGTGTTACTCGTGGCGGTGCGGCCCGACGCGTCGGTGACGGTCAGGGTGACGGTGTACGTCCCCGCGTTGGCGTACGTCTTGGTCGGGGTGAGCGTCCCGTTGACCGTCGTCCCGTCCCCGAAGTTCCACGCGTAGGTCAGCCCGGTCCCGGTCGCCGACCCCTGGAAGGTCAGCGCCTGGCCCGCGGTCGCCGTCCGGCTCGGGCCCGCGCTCGCCGTCGGAGCTCTGGTTCGGGAACGCGCTGCGGCCGGAGTACCGGTAGAGGCCGTTCCCGCCCTGCGCGCTGGAGAGGGCCGTCAGGTCGCCGCTGGTGACCGCCGAGCCGAAGTAGTTGTTGTCGTAGCTGTACTTGCCCTGCGGGGCGTAGTACGACGCCACGTACGTCGTGCCGGCCTTGACCGCCACCGGCGTGGCGAACGTGACGTCCTGCCACCCGCTGGCGGTCTCGCTCGTGAACACCGCGGTGGCCAGCAGCTGGCCGCCGGACGACCACAGGTTGCCGACGTGGGTGCCGCCGTTGCCGGCCTGCTTGTAGAACCGGACCCCGGTGATGTACCCGTCGCTGGTGGTCTGGAACTTGACCCCCAGCTCCACGCTCGCCGTGTCGGTCACCTCCTGGTGCGGGGTCGATGCCGACGGCGTATACGGCTGGGACTTCGCGGACTTCGAGCTGCTCGAGGGACCAGCGGGACAGCGGCCGCGGGGCGGCCGCGCGTCGCCGACGAGATGCGGCCGGCCCGAACAAGCGACGGAGCAATTGCGAAACGGGGTTCATCAGCCTCAGACCTCGCAAAGCACCAGAGATGGCGCAAGCGTGACCGCGGACAATCCGCCCCCGGTCCGTTCGCGGGGACACTCCCGCGCCGGTTGGGGGCAGGCCGTTCCTCGAGCGCGCACGGCGTCCGGGACCGGCACTGCGGCTATTGCTTGCTGGTTATGGGGGCGGTGTTGAGGTGAACGATACGGTAACAGTCGGGACGACGAGCGGGCCTTGACGGACCGCCCGACATCACCGCAACGGTTACTGAACCCTGCTCCGTTTCACCTTAATGAGCGAATCGTCTGCCAAGTCCAGGCATCGAGATCATCACGAGAACGCTCGGTTCACTCGAACCTGTCTTGTGGGGCAATCAGGTCATTGCCCACTTGGCACCCAAGTCATCTGAGACAACGGGTCGGAGGGCGATTCGGCTCACACTCGAACTGAATCCCGTCACCCCTCACAAGCTTGGTGACGGAAGAAACCGACGTCCCCGACGTGAGACCCGCTCGGATGACCGAGGTCATACGACTAAGGGAAACTGTAGGACTTTACCCGACACTTCGTCAAGTACTTTTTTTACATCTTTCCAAGCTCTCCAATTAACTGCACTTACCGCAACACTTTCCGGGTCGCGCCGCACGGCCGAGCAGGCAGTCGGCCGCGACGGCGAGTTCGGATTCGCTTGCCCGGGGTGGGCGGCTCATTTCGCCGGCCAGCCAGGCCCGCCGCCTCGGTCCGTCGTCCCACAGGGCCGCTGCCCGGTGCCCAACCAATTCGCCCTTCGGTCGGCCCCAGCCCCACGCCCTGGTGAGGGTGAGCGTCCACAGGTACCGGGGGGAATCCCCGACACAGGCCCAACGCCGCCCGTCCAGCGCGCACCCGAGTGCCAGCCCGGATCAGGGCGCGAGAGAGAACCGCTGGTAGGTGGTGCGGTGGCCGGGGGCGAGGTGGCGGAGGGTGCGGAGGAGGTTGGCGACGGTCCGCCGGTAGGTGGGGAGGATGGCGGCGACGAGGAGGGTGAAGAACCGCCGGTAGGTCGGGTTGGTAAAGTGGAGGGCGACGGGCCTGGACGAGCGGGCGTACCTCGGGTGGTAGAATCACGACGGCCGTCCGCGAGCGGGGCCATGGGAGCCTCAGCAACCCCCATGGTAACCCGCCGTGGACGGCCGCGGAGGATCGGTAGAGTCGAGTTCAGGTGCCGTGGCGTTCGCGGACACGAGCCTCCGCCCGCGGACGTTCACCAGCGACCGGCACGAGTTCCTCAGCCACAACCGTTCCCCGGCGAACTCGGCGGCCCTGCACCGGGTCGGGCTGAGTGACCACGCCGGTCCCTTCGGGGCGGCCGCGCGGCGTCTGGTCCGCGGCGCTGGGGCGGGGCGGCGTTGCCACCTGGTTCCGACCCACACGGAAGTGACGACACAGAACTAGCAGAACTACCCGACCCAGACGCCCGGGAGCAGACCCCACCCGGCCAGGCTGTCCTCCCCCGCGGCGTAGGCACCGCCCGGCGCGGCCGACACGGCATCGATCAGGTGGCGCGTGCCGAGGGGGAGGGTCTCGCTCATCAACCCGTTGGGGTCCACGGCGGGATTCACGTCGTCGAGCCCCAGCACGTGACCGAGCTCGTGCATCACGACCGTCAGCAGGTCGTACCCCGAGGCCGCGAGACCGGCGGTCGCCCGCAGCGCGTCCGGCGCGAGCGCGGTCCCGAACTCGACGCCTTCAGCGGGAGTCGGGTCGACGAACCAGCCGCGCCCGGCACCGTCGTCGTCCAGCACGACCGTGGCCCCGCCGATCGGCGTCAACCCGAGTTCGGCGGTCGGGTCCAGGTCCGCGATTCGGAACTGGACCTGGCGCAAGAGCTCCACCTCGGCAGCGGTCAACCCGGCCGCCTGCCAGCGGCGGATCGCCTCGTTCACGATCGGGGCCAGTTCCGCCGGCGTGAGCGTGGGGGCAGCCCCGCCGGCAACCGCCCCCTCAGCGGCGAGTACCGGCACGCCCGCGACTGACGCGTTCATGTCGGTCTGGATTTGCGCCGGTGTGAGGGCGACGCTGTAGATGCGCACCTCGTCGATGAGGCCGGTGAAGTACTGGCCCAGGACCCCGTTGCCGCCGATCCGCAGGGGGGACGTGGAGGTGGTGATGCTCCCGGTCTGGGCGCGGCTCGCCACCTGTACGCCGTTGGCGTAGAGCCGGAGCGTCGCGCCGTCGTAGGTGGCGGCGAGGTGCGTCCAGGTGTTGAGTGGTAGCGCGGAGGTGCCCACGGCCGAGACGTTGCTGCTGCCGCGGCGGATGTACCCGGCCGGAGGCTGACCCGCGCCGTCAGCCCCGTACAGGGCGTACGAAAAGCCGTTCGAGCCGCGTTCCTTCATGACGACTGTCGTTGGGGTGATGCCGGGGGCCGTCGGGTACACCCAGGCCTCGAGGGTCATGGCCTCGGTCAGGTCCAGCAGCGCGTTGTCGGCGACGGTGACCCAGGAGTTCGTGCCGTTGAACGACAGCGCGTCGCCGAACTTCCCGGCGGTGGACCAGGTGGCGTTGGAGATAGTGCCGTTCAGGCTGTGGCCCGAGGAGTCGGCGGCCGTCGTGCCCGCCCCCTCCTCGAACCCCCAGGCGGCAACGAGGCCGGCCGCCACGTTGTTCACGGTGACGGTGACGCTCGCGGTGGCGGTGTTCCCGGCCGCGTCGCGGGCCACGGCCGAGAGGGTGTGGCTGCCGTTGCTGGCCGTCGCCGTGTTCCACGACACGGAGTACGGGGCGGCCGTATCCTGGCTGCCGAGATTGGCGCCGTCGAGCAGGAACTGCACGCTGGTAACGCCCACGTTGTCCGAGGCGCTGGCGGTGACGGTGGTGGTGCCGGAGACGGTCGAGCCGCCGGTGGGGCTGGTGATGGCGACCGAGGGCGGCGTGGTGTCGGCGGGGACAACGCCGCTGGCCTGCGGCGAGGGCCCGCTGAGGTTCCCGGCCGCGTCGACCGCGATCACCCGGTAGTAGTAGGTGCCGGCGGCGAGGCCTGCGTCCGTGTAGGAAGTCGTGCCCGACTGGCCGATCAGGGTCGCGGGGCCGGGCGTGAACCCGGACGTGGTGGAGCGATACACGTTGTAATGGTCAACCCCGACGTTATCCGTGGAGGCCGGCCAGCTGAGGGCAACGGTCCCGGGCGAGGCGGTGGCTGTCAGGGTGGCCGGTGCCGTCGGGGGTGTCGTGTCGGTGATCTGGAAGACGACGTCGACCCAGTAGTTGGAGGCGTTGTACGTCTGGGTGGGGAAGACGCCGCCCGGCCCGTACCGGTACACCCCGTTGCCGCCCGCAGTGGCGGACGACGGCGCCACCAGCGGGCCGCTGGTGTAGGAGGCGGCGAAGTAGTTGTTGGTGACGGCGTAGTGGCCGGCGGGGGCGGAGTAGGAGACGACGTACGTCTGCCCGGCGGCCAGGGCGACCGGCGTCGCCAGCGCCGCCTGCTGCCAGCCGGACGCCGTCTCGTTGGCGAACGCCACCGTGGCCAGCAAGCAGGTTCCCGGCGGCGTCCCAGAGCCGGCCGACGTGGGTCCCCGTGTTCCCCGACCCCTTGTAGAACCGGATCGCCGTGACGGTGCCCGCCTGGGTCGGCTGGAACTTCAGCCCCACCTCGACGGCGCCGGCGTCGCCCGCCGCCGGCACCGCCGGCACCGTCTGGTCGCTCCAGAGGCTCGTGGCCGTGCCCGCGGTCCCCGTCGTGAACGTCCAGGTGACGGGCGTCATGACGTCGCCGGCGGAGTCCGTGGCGCCGGAAACCGAGGCCGTGTACGTCGTGTTCGCGGCCAGGTTGGCGGCGGGCGTGAGGGTGGCCGTGAAGCTCGAGGCGTTGTAGGCGACGGTCGCGCTCACGGCCGAGCCGCTCGCGTCCTTCAACGTGAAGGCGAGGGACGACGGCTGGATGGCCTCGCTGAACGTGGCCGTGACGCTCGCCCCCAGGGGGACCTGGGTGGCCCCGGCGGCCGGCGACCGGGCCGTCACGGTCGGGGCCCCGGTGGCGGCGCCGGGCTGGAAAACGACGTCGACCCAGTAGTTGGAGGCGTTGTACGTCTGGGTGGGGAAGACGCCGCCCGACCCGTACCGGTACACCCCGTTGCCGCCTACCGAGCCGGAGGCGGGGAGGACCACCGAATCAACCGTATAGGAGGTGGTGAAGTAGTTGTTGGTGACGGCGTAGTGGCCGGCGGGGGCGGAGTAGGAGACGACGTACGTCTGCCCGGCGGCCAGGGCGACCGGCGTCGCCAGCGCCGCCTGCTGCCAGCCGGACGCCGTCTCGTTGGCGAACGCCACCGTGGCCAGCACCGTGACGGTGCCCGCCTGGGTCGGCTGGAACTTCAGCCCCACCTCGATGGCGCCGGCGTCGCTCGCCGCCGGCACCGCCGGCACCGTCTGCCCGAAGATGGTGCCGTCGCTGGTCACGGTGACGTTCACCCCGGCGGAGGCGGCCCCCAGGTTCAGGCTGTCGTCCGCGGCCCGGGCAAGGATGGTAGCATTCCCGGTATTGCTTGGCGTCCAGGTGTACGACCAGTTCGCCCGGCCGACGGCCGGGTGCCAGGTGAGGCCGCCGTCTGTAGAGACTTCGACCCCGGCCACGACCCCGCCGCCGGCGTCCGCGGCGGTGCCGGTGATCGTGACGGGCGTGCCGGTGGCGAACTGGGATCCGCCCGCCGGCGCGGTGACGGTCGCCGAGGGTGGCGCGGTGTCGGCCGACGCGGTCGTCTGCACGAGGCCGGCCTGCAGCGAGCCGGCCTGCACGCCCATGTCGGCGAAGAGGTTCACCGTCGCCTGCTGGATCGCCGGAACCGGCGCGGTCGCGCTGCCGTTGTGGTGGCCGTCGAGCCCCCAGGACCACTGCACCGTGCCGGCCCCGAACACGAGCGCCCCGCTGGCGGCCCGGTAGAGCGTGATCGTGTGGGTCCCCGTCCCCGGCCCGACCACCGTGCCCCAGGGCACGACGACGCGGCCGGGCGTGCTGAAGGTGGTGGACGACATGCCAATCAGGCCGGCGGGGCGGGAGCCGTTGTCGAGGTCCTCGTCCACCTCGTAGCCGACAATGTACTGGCCGAGCGTGGCGACCTGCCCGGGGGCGAGGCCGGCGACGCTGGTGCCGCGCCAGAACCGCAGCTGCCCGTCGGCCGCCGGCACCTGCAGGGGGATACCGAGGTCGGCGCTCGTGCGGTCATTCATATATATCACGCCGGAGAGGGCGTTCTCCGGCCGGCCGCCGTCGGCCGGCGGGCTGAAGCGGTTGTCCCGCCAGGTCCCGGTCCAGACCCCCTGGGACAGGTCCAGCGGGTCAGTCCGGGCCCCGTCCTTCGACTCCTTGTAGCAGACCAGGGTACGGTACGGGGTGCCGGACCCGTCGACGCTGGTCTCCCACCGGGTCTTCCAGAAGCATTCGTTGCCGCTGAAGAAGGCGAGGTTGACGCCGGCGTCGCGGGCGGCCTCGACGTTGGCCCGCTGCCCGCCGGACCAGTACTCGTCGTGGCCGACCGACATGAAGACCTTGTGCTGGAGCAGCTTGCTGCCGGAGCGGTCGGTGTCCACGTCGGTCGAGTAGCTGACGTCGTACCCGTTGGCCTCCAGCCAGCGGATCATGGGGTACTCGGCGTGCAGCGGGGAGTTGTAGTCGCCGTACCCCCCGCTGGTCGCGTCGATGGTGAGCGGGCGGTTGTAGCTGACCTTGACGGCACGCCCGGCGTCCGACGACGACCCCGCAGTGACGCTGGCGGGCGAACTGGTGTACTGGTACAGGCTGTACCCGCCCCAGGTGTTGTAAGCCTGCCAGGTGGTGTCGGCGGTCTGGAAGAACAGGTCGGAGGTGCTGTTGTCGTCGCGGACGACGAAGTAGACCAGGCTGGCCCCGCCGGTGTCGTTGCGGACGAGCCGGGCGATGTACAGCCCGGAGACGGCGTTCGGCGGTACGGCCCACGAGGCCGAGACGTGCCAGTTCCCCGCGTCCACCAGCCCGGTCGCGGTGTCGGTCAGCGGCGCCGGCTGGGCCTGCTGGACCGTCTGCGTGCTGGGGATACTCGTCACCAGCCGGGCCCCGTTCCCCTGGTAGTAACCGAGGCGGTAGATGTCGATGTGGAACGCGCGGTTCGACGAGTTGACCTTGAAGGAGACCGTCTGGCCCTGGTCGACGCTGATGTCGGTGGAGAACCCCTGGATGGAGGTGTCGCCGCCGTTACTGACGTTCCAGACGCTCTCCGGGGTGCCGGGGAGCAGGTTCTCGGTGACGATCGAGTTGCCGGCCGGCACAGACCGGTCCTCGAGTTCTTCGACTGCCGGCCGCGGCGGCCGCCGCCGGTCCGGGCGGAACGAACGAGCCAGCGTCAGGGAGTTAAGCTTCATCTGGGATCTCCTCCGGGTGCTTCGGTCGTGTGGGGCTCGCGAACCGGAGTCGGGTGTAGCGGGTGAAGAGCTGAAGAGGCGACGCACATGGCGAGGTGCGGCCCGGGGTACGCAGCGTGAGTGGACCCGACCGGTGTGGGCCGGGCGTGGGTTGAGCGGGTGAGTGAGGGGTTGATCGAGAGCGATGTAAAGGGTCAGGCACCCGGGCGCAAGACGCGGCCCCGTCGGTAACGTTCGCCGTGGGGGAACGTACGGCCCTATTGTACCCGAGAGAAGGTACGGCTGCGAACCCCTGTCGCGGAAGTCTTCGCCGCCCTTAGGCGTCAGGCGCGGGTCGTCGTATGTTGGAGGTCATCTCGGGGCGGCCGGCGCGGGCGGCACCCACACGTTCGCCCACACCCGCGGCAGCGGCGACCTCGGCAAGCCGCCGACCGCGTACCTCGCCCTCGCCGCCGCCCGGCGGGTGCCCGGCGGCATATCCAGGGGCCGTTTTCGCAATCACAATTACTCGGTGTAAGCCCTACCGCCCCGACCGCTCCCTAGACCTTTCCCGGGCGGTGGAGCGGCTCCGGCTCTTGCGCGAGGATCCGCCCCGGGGAATGGACGAGCGGGTCAGGCGGCTCGTCGTCTTCGGCCGGGACGGGCTCGGCCACGAGACCGCCCCGACATCGCCTCGTCCCGGCCGGACGCCAGCTTCCAGGCTGTCTTCCTGCTGGGGGTGAGGGGCTCCAAACCCGTGCGGGACATCAAGCTCGTCGCCCAACAGTTCGAGGGCAGCAACAACCCCGGCCGTTAGTGGTCCGACACAGCTGATTTGACGGGTTGGATGGTAGGATAGAGCTGTTTGAGTCTGGTGCGGGCGTCGGCGGCGGTGAACGGCCACTCCACCCCGACGGTCGCCCGGTTCCGCTCGGCCTCCCATGCCGCCGCCTCCCGCCGCAGCGCCTCCCGATCGGGGATGCGGCGGTCCAGGCATTGCCGGGCGAGTGCGCTCAACTCCATCTCGGCCACGTTCCGCCAACTCCCGTGCCCCGGGGTGTCGTGCCACTCCAGCCGCTCCGCCACCCGCCGGGCCTCGGCCGGCTCGAACGCCCGGTACAGGGCGGCCGGGGTGTGGGTGCTCAGGTTGTCCAGCGCCAGCACCACCCGCTCGGCGTCGGCGAACTGCTCGTCCACCAGCCGGCGGACGAAGTGGGCGAAGTCCACCGCCGTCTTCCGCTCGGTCACCTCGACGTGCCGCCACCCGGCCAGCGGCTCGAACGCCGGGAACAGGTTGGCCACCCCGGCCCGGGCGTACTCGTGATCCTGCTCGGCCGGCGACCCGGGGCGGACCGGGAGGGGGTCCCGCACGTCCCCGATCAGCTGCTTGCCGCCCTCGCCCACGCACACCACCGGGCGGGCGTCGTCCGCCGGCCGGTGGTACACGGCCGGCACGTCCTCCATGGCTGCCACGAACCCGGCGTCCGCCTGGGCCGGGATCACCCACTGCTGCTTGAGCCACGGCTTGAGGTCATTTTTTTCTAGGCCGGCAAACGTGACTGGATCGGAAGCGGCGGCGGGGGTAGTGTTTGGGGAGACCCAGGAGGGTTCCCCGTGCCCAAGACGGCGAAGTCGGCCGAGCCGACCATCACCCGCGACCTCACCCCCGACCGGACCGCCTGC
>JAFKFQ010000358.1 GCA_017308215.1 bacterium
GGGACGATGTTCGGCATGTTCTTCTTCCTGACCCAGTTCTTGCAGGGGGTGCTCGGCTTCAGCCCGATCGCGACGGGGATCGCGTTCCTGCCCCTGACCCTCGGGATCATCGCCTTCACCCAGCTCGTCCCCCGGCTGCTGCCGCGCCTCGGCACGAGGACGCCGCTGATCGTCGGGGCGGCGCTGATCACCGGCGGCATGGTCTGGCTGACCCGGCTCTCGCCGACCAGCACCTACGTCGCCGACCTGCTCGGGCCGCTGCTCCTCTTCGGCGTCGGGGCCGGGACGAGTTTCGTCGCGCTGACGATGGCGAGCCTGGCCGGGGTGCGGGCGCAGGCGGTGCGGCCGGACGGGAAGCTCGAAGACGACTTCTTCATCCGCCAGGCCGACCGGATGGTGCATGTGCTGAACGCGCCGTCGCCGGCGGCGACGGCGTCGATCAGCATCGGTCGGGCGGTGGCGGACCTGGCGCTGAAGGAACTCGGCCGCCCGCCGCTGGCAGAGGCAGCGGCGCCGGCGGTGTTCCGGGTCGGGGCGGGGGCGTAAGCGATTCGGGCGGGGGCGAGTCCGCGACACCGCGGGTGGGGTTCCCGGGGCGTTCAACAGATTGCAAACGTTCGGAGGCCGTTGCCGTAAGTCCTGCTCCCGTCAGACCGGCGACCGTTTCCTGACTACTTTGGTCGGGTATCCCAAGTCCGCCGGTCAGAGGATGCCGGAAGTCGTTGCCCGATCGGGACTACCGAACGCGGCCAAAGAGCGTTTGCAATCCGTTGGTTGCCCCGGGCTATGGAATTTCACCCCTTTGGGGTGAAACGCAACGTCGGCAGTCTTCAGGCCAACGGCCTGACATTCGATAGCCCGGGGCAACGCCCCGGGGCACATCCGGGCCGCCGCTACTTCTTCTTGAACTCGTCCACCAGCTTGTCGTCGCCCTCCAGGTGGAGGTCGGTGGGGGTCAGCTTCTTGATCGTCGCCGACTGTTCGAACGCCTGGTCGCCGAACTTCAGCTTCACCGTCAGCTTCGTCTTCTCGATCTTGTAGCTGCCGGTGCCGACCTCCTCCTTCTCGCCCTTCACCTTCACCGTGAACTTGCCGTCCTTGGCGAACTCGATCGTGCTCCCGGCCGGCAGGTCCTTCGACTTCGCCACCTCCCACACGCCGACGATCTTCGTCGCCTCGTCCTGGGCGCGGGTCGGGGCGGTGCCCCCGAACAGGACCACCGCCACAACCCCGACGGCGAACGCGGACAGCCGCTTCATGTGAATCCCTCCAGGTTCAGTCCCGGGAGCCGCCCCGGTCGGGTGATGTTACCCGCCCCGGCAGGGGGTAGAAGGTGGACGGGCGGATATGCCACTCGGCAAAGTTTACCTCCCCTGTTGACACCGGTTATCCGACCGGGTACATTTCAGTGAGACGCAATCTCAACAAGGTCGCGTGCCTGCCACCATCGGGTTTGGAAACCCGCCGATGTCGCTGCCACAGTTCGACGACCGCCTCTGCCCCGACCCGTGCGCCGGCCCTTGCGGCGGGTGCGAAGACCGAATCGTCTGCCGGTGCCTCAAGGTTACCGAGGGGCGGATCGTGGACGCCGTCGTCACCCTCGGACTGCGGACCGTCAAGGAAATCCGCGCCGCCACCGGCGCCGGCGACGGCTGCACCTGCTGCCACAAGCAGGTCCGTGCCCTGATCGAGATCCACGCCTCGGTCACCCTCCCGCTCGTCGCCGCCGGCTGAGCCCGTCCCCGCCCGGCCGTTCCGCTCAACCCGCTCCACCCGTAGAGTCGATCTTGCACTCAGCCCGCATATCGGGGAGAGTGCCGTCGCACTGCCGTTCCCGCGCCGGCGGTTTTACCCAGACCGCTCTCGCCGGCGAGGACGCCGATGGGATTGCCGCGCCAACTCGTCATCGTCGCCGACGACTTCGGCATCGGCCCCGACACCGACCGGGGCATCCTCGAACTCGCCTCCGCCGGGTTGGTGACGGGGACGACGCTGCTCGTCAACTCGCCGCACGCCCCGCCCGCGGTCGCCGCGTGGACCCGCGCCGGCTGCCCGTGCGACCTCGGCTGGCACCCGAACCTGACCCTCGACCGCCCCATTCTCCCCACCGGGGACGTGCCGTCGCTCGTCCGTCCGGACGGGACGTTCTGGCCGCTCGGGGCGTTCCTGAAGCGGTCGCTGCTGGGGCGAATGAACCCGGCCGAGGTCGCCGCCGAACTCGCCGCGCAGTATCGCCGGTTTGTGGAATTGGTCGGGGCGCCGCCGGCGGTGGTGAACGCGCACCAGCACGCGGCGCTGTTCCACCCGGTGGGGTCCGCGCTGCACGCGGTGCTGACGACCCGCCCCGACCGCCCGTTCGTTCGTCGAGTGCGCGAGCCGTGGGCGCTCGTTGCCCGGGTGCCGGGGGCGCGGGCGAAGCGGCTCCTGCTGAACCGCCTCGGCCGCCGGCAGGCGTGTGAGTTGGACGTGGCGGGGTTCCCGGGCTGCGACTGGCTGATCGGCATCACCGACCCACCGTTCGTGACCGACCCGCGGTTCCACGACCGCTGGCTGGCAGCCGTGCCGGGGCGGACGGTCGAGCTGATGTGCCACCCGGGCTACCCCGACCCGACGCTGGTGGGCCGCGACGCGCCGAGTTTCGACGACGGACTGGTCCGCCGGCGGGCGGACGAACTCGCGCTGTTCCGCCGCCCCGAGTTGCCGGACGTGATCCGCGCCGCGGGGTTCGAGCTGGTCCGGCCGAGTGAGTTGGGCCGGCGAACTACCCGGATGGCGGCGTAACCGAACCGCTGGCGGCGTCGCGCGACGCCGCCAGCGGCGGTCGGCCGTTACTTCACCGCGAGCGGGGTGCGGAAGGCGGCGGCGATGGCGGTGGCCTCGGGGACGGTCATCTCGCCCTCCTGCGCCCAGATGCGGTACTTCACCCGCAGCGGGGTCTGCGGCGTCACGGTGTACTCGAAGTAGTCGCCGAACCGGCCGTAGTTCCGCTCGCTGCCGCGCGCCTCGCCGGGGTTGTCCGGGTGGCCGACGCGCAGCACCGTGTACCGCTTGCCGCCGAGCACGAAGGAGCAGGCGTCCCACGGCAGGTTGATCGTCTTCGGGTCCGGCTTCTTCGGCTCCCAGTTCCGCGTCTCGTCGTTCTTCCCCTTGCCGTCCGGCCGCAGGTAGTACGTTTCCTTCGCGGTCTTCGTCGCCACGTCCATGTTCGCCCGGAAGTGGAACCCGGCGTGCTGCGGGTCGCCGTCGAGTTTCACGCTCGGCAGTTCGGTGCTCAGCACGCTGGCGAAGTCGATGAGCGTGCCGCCCTTCGTGGCGTAGGCGGTCAGCTCGCGCTCCTCGGTGGCGAAGGTGGCGCCGTCCGGGCCGTGCCACGAGACCGCCGAGCGGTGCCGGCCGAACACCTCGCCGGCCGCGGTCGAGAGCATCTTGTCGTGCTGGGCGAAGACGTTGTTCGTGCCGTGCCAGATGTCGGCGGCCTTCTTGTCGCCGTAGGAGATCTTGTTCCAGGCGTAGAAGAGGCCGCGGTGGTGCGGGAACGTGCCGTCCTTCGCCGTCTTCGCCGAGCCGTTGGTGAGGAGCACTTTGCCGGTCGGGTCGAAGACGTGGTGGAACGGCTTGAACGTGTAGTAGTGGTCGGCGGCGTCGCGCTTCGGCGAGAAGTATTGCAGCACGGGGCGGCCGTCGAACAGAAGGTTCACCTTGCCCGGCTCGTCCCGGAAGGTGAAGTGCGGCGGCGCCTTGACGTAGTTGAGCGTCGTCGGCACCACGGTGACCGTCGCGCCGGCCTTGAGCGCCGGAAGGACGAAGACGAGGCGGTCACCCTTCTCCTTCTCGTTGAGCCCGGCCGGCGCGACCTGCGCCGGGGCGTGGGTGCCATCCGGGAGGGTGACCGAGT
>JAFKFQ010000378.1 GCA_017308215.1 bacterium
TAGCTCCCTTCGAGGTAGCACGGGCCGAGGACGCCGGGGGCGCCGTGGCCGGGGCCGGCCATGAACAGGGCGTCGAGGTCGAGCTGCTTGATGACCCGGCTGAGGTGGAGGTAGCAGAAGGCGAGGCCGGGGCTGGCCCCCCAGTGGCCGAGGAGGCGGTCCTTGACGTGCTCGGGCTTCAGGGGTTCTTTCAGGAGGGGGTTGGCCTTGAGGTAGGTCATGCCGAGGGCGAGGTAGTTGCAGGCCCGCCACACGGCGTCGAGCCGGGCGGCCTCGTCGGCGGCCAGCGGCGCCCCGGGCACGGTGGCGCGGGCCGGCCCGAACGCGCTGAGCGAGGCGGCGGTCGTCGTCATCGGAGGCGTCCTCTCAAGAGTGGTCGGCAAGCGCGGCGGCCACGATCCGGCGCCCGTCCTCGACGATCGCGTCGAGGTGGGTGGGGCTGCGGAAACTCTCGGCGTACAGCTTGTACACGTCCTCAGTCCCCGACGGCCGGGCAGCGAACCAACCCGCCGCGGTAACGACCTTCAACCCGCCGATCGGCTCGTCGTTGCCGGGTGCCCGGGTCAACACGGCGGTGATCGGATCGCCGCCGAGGGCGCTGACCGGGACGTCCGTGTCGGACAGCTTGCGGAGCCGCGCCTTCTGTCCCGGCGTGGCCGGTGCGTCGAGCCGGGTGTAGTACGGTGTGCCGACCTCGGCTGCCAACTCGCGGTAATGCTCGCCCGGGTTCTTGCCGGTCACGGCCGTGATCTCGGCCGCTAGCAGCGCCAGCAGGATGCCATCCTTGTCGGTCGTCCACACGGCCCCGTCGTGCCGGAGGAAACTCGCGCCGGCGCTCTCCTCGCCGCCGAAGACGAGGGTGCCATCGAACAGCCCGCGGGCGAACCACTTGAACCCGACCGGCACCTCACACACCGCCCGCCCGAGCCGCTCCGCCACTCGGTCGATCAGCCCGCTGGTGACGACCGTCTTGCCCACCGCCGCACCCGCGGGCCACGCCGGCCGGTGAGTCAGGAGGTAGCGGACCGCGACCGCGAGGTAGTGGTTCGGGTTCATCAGCCCGGCCGTCGGGGTGACGATTCCGTGCCGGTCGGCGTCCGGGTCGGTGCCGACGGCGACGGCGAACCGGTCCTTCAGGGCGACGAGCCCGGCCATCGCGTAGGGGCTTGAGCAGTCCATGCGGATCTGCCCGTCGTGGTCCACCGGCACGGCCGCGAACGTCGGGTCGGCGCCGGGGCCGACGACCTCAATGTCCAGTCCGTATTCCGCGGCGATCCGGTCCCAGTACGCCGCGGCGGCGCCGCCGAGCGGTGCGGCGCCGATCCTCACCCCGGTGCGGCGGATCGCGGCCACGTCGATCACGGCCCGCAGGTCGGCGACGTAGGCCGTGGCGAAGTCGTCCGCGCGGGTGGTCGGCGCGCGGAGGGCGGTCTCATACGGGACGCGTCGGACGCCCGCGTTGTCGCGCAGCAGATACTCGTTCGCCCGCTCCTCGATCCACCGGGTCGCGGCGGTGTCGGCCGGGCCGCCGTTCGGCGGGTTGTACTTGAACCCACCGTCGGCCGGCGGGTTGTGCGACGGGGTGATAACGACCCCGTCGGCCAGGTGGTTTGTGTCGCCCCGGTTGTGGGCGAGGATGGCGTGGGAGATCACCGGCGTCGGGGTCGCCCCGTCGTCTCGCTGGAAGACAGTCTCGACCCCGTTGGCGGCAAGCACTTCCAGCGTCGTCCGCTGCGCCGGGCCGGAGACGGCGTGCGTGTCCTTCCCGAGGAACAGCGGGCCGTTCACCCCCTGCGACCGGCGGTAGTCGCACACCGCCTGCGCGACCGCGAGGACGTGCGCCTCGGTGAACGTCCCCCGCAGCGGCGAGCCGCGGTGGCCGCTGGTGCCGAAGCTGACGAGTTGGCCGGTGTCGTCCACGTCCGGCCGGCGGGTGTGGTACTCCCGCTCCAGCCGGGCCGGGTCGATCAGCAACTCGGGAGGGGCCGGCTTCCCGGCCAGCGGCGAGACGGTCATGGCGCCCCCGCGGTTAGAACTCGACCACGTACTTCTTCACCATCGCCCGCCGCGGAACGTGACCGCCCAGGCGTCCATCTCGTCGCCGACGAGGCCCATCTGGTCGAGTACCTCGAGCCGCAGCGGCTTCGCCACGTCCTTGAGCGCGGCCGCCGGCCCGTCGAAGTCGAGCCGGATTTCGCCGGCCATGTGGTCGGTGACGCGGAGGATCACCGTCACGCCCCTCAGCCCGGCGAGGGCGTTGGGGTTGGCCTTCTTCACCTCAAGCGCCTTGGCCTTGTCGAGTCCGGCCTTCATGCGGGCGGTGGGGAGCATGTCGGCCGTGTCGAACGCCAGCACGACCGGCGTCTGCGGCCCGACGAGCGCGGTTGCTTGCTTGAGGTAAGGCGAAATCCCGGGGGCGACCTTCCCGGTCGTGGACCGGAGCCACCGCCCGGCCTCCTGTCTGTTCGGCGGCTCGTGCGCGCCGACGACGCGCGGGGCGAGGGTGGCGGCGATCCCGTACTTCTCGGTCACGACCACCGACTTGCCGCCGACCGTGTCGCTGGTGCCGCCGGTCGCCTTGGCGAACTCGGTGTCGCCGACCCGCTTCCGCTGCGCGGCGACGAGTACCTCCCACGCCGTCCCACCGGCCGGGTCGATCTGGCACCCGACCACCAGCCGGGCGGCGTTCGGCGAGTCAGTGTGGGGCAGGGTACTCGTCGATTCGGGCGAATACACCTGTCAGAACGGACAGGAGGCGGGTAAAAAACTGACAGCCACCTATCAGTCTGTTTGTCTAGAGCCAGCGGCCTTGCCCCCAACGACGGAGGCGGCATGCACCCGCTCGTACCGGCGGTCCGCCGTGCGCCGCGCCTCGGCGCGGTCGTGCTCGTCGCGGTCGTGCTCCTCGGAACCGGCGCCCCGGCCGCGAGCACTCCGGACGCGCCGAAGCTCGTCGTCGTTGTCTACCCGAACGAGAGTGATGGGGCGCCCGGAACCTACCTGGTCGACCGCGCTCTCCGTACGACGCTCGCGGGCGGTGCCCCCGGGCGGGTCGAGGTGCGGAACGAGTACGTCGACACGTCCCGGCTGCGCGACGCTGGGTTCAAAACGGCCCAGACCGATTTGCTGAAGCGGAAGTACGCCGGCCGGAAAGTCGATATCGTGGTCGCCGGTCTGGCGTCGGGGCTCAACTTCGTCCTCGACCACCGGGCGGACCTGTTCCCCGGGGCGCCGGTCGTGTACGTCGCGGTCGAGGAGCGCGAGCTGCGCGGCCGGCCGCTCCCCACGGACGTCGTCGGGGTGCCGGTCCGCCGGGATCTGACCGGGACACTCGACCTCGCCCTCCGCCTCCACCCCGACACCCGGCGCGTGGTCGTTATCGCCGGGGCGGCCGACTACGACCGTTACTGGGAAGGCGAGGCCCGGCGGGCGTTCGCACCCTACGCCGGCCGGGTGGAGTTCGAGTACCTGACCGGACTGCCAATGGGCGACCTGTTGGCCCGGGTCGCCGCGCTGCCCCCCGGGAGCGTGGTCTACTACCTCCACGTCTTCCAGGACGGGGCAGGGCGGTCGTTCATCCCCGCGGAGGTATTGGAACAACTGGCCGCGCGGGCGAACGCCCCTGTCTACGGCCATGTCGACACCTACGTCGGCCGCGGGGCGGTGGGCGGTCGGGTGTTCGGCTTCGCGGCGGAGGGGGAGAACGCGGCCCGGCTCGCGCTGCGGCTGCTCGCCGGTGAGCACGTGGGCACTCCGCCGCCGCCGGATCCGAATACCGATCTGTTCGACTGGCGCCAACTCCGGCGGTGGGGCGTCGCCGAGGCCGACCTGCCGCCCGGCGCCGTCGTCCGGTTCCGTGAGGAGTCGTTCTGGGCCGCGAACCGGGCGCAGATCGTCGGGGCCGGGGTCGTGTGCGGCGTTCAGGCCGCGCTCATCGCCGCGCTGCTCGTTCAGCGGGCCAAGCGACAGCGGGCCGACCAGCGATTCCGGCAAGTGGTCGAGACGGTCCCAGTCGGGATGCTGATGGTCCGTCGGGACGGCATGATCGTGCTGACCAACCCCGAACTCGACACGCTGTTCGGATACGCCCCGGGCGAGCTCGTCGGTCGGTCGGCCGACGAACTGGTACCCGCCCACCGCCGACCGGAGGCCGCCGCCGAGCGGGAACGGCACTTCGCCGCGCCGCCGACCCGCGCGGCGGGACCGGGGCGGGAGTCGGTAGGTCGGCGGAAGGACGGGGCCGAGTTCCCGATCGAGGTCGGGCTCAGCCCGCTCCACACCGCCGAGGGGCCGTTCGTGCTGGCGTCGGTCCTCGACCTGACCGCCCGCCGTGGGGCCGAGGCCGACCTGCGGGCGAGCCAGCAGGAGCTGAAGTCGCTGGCCGGGCACCTCCTCCAGGCCCAGGAGCTGGAGCGGCGGCGGATCGCCCGTGAATTGCACGACGACCTGAACCAGTCGCTCGCCCTGCTGACGGTGGAGCTCGACCTGCTCGGCCAACAGCCGCCGGCCGCGCCGGGTGCGGGTGATCGCGGCCCGCGCCCGGGAGGTGTCGAGCGCCCTCCACGACCTGTCCCACCAACTCCACCCGGCCAAACTGGAGCAGTTGGGGCTCATCGCCGCCGTCCGGGGGCTGTGCAAGGAACTCGCCCAGCACCACGGGCTGGACGTGAAGTTCACCCATTCCGGGTTGTCGGAGGCCGTCCCCGCGCCGACGGCGCTGTGCCTGTACCGGATCGTGCAGGAGGCGCTGCGGAACGTGGTGAGGCACGCAAACACGACGCACGCCGTGGTCGAGTTGAGCAGCTCGCCGGCCGGGCTTCGGCTGCGCGTCAGCGACGACGGAGTCGGGTTCGACCCCGATGCCGGCCGGGCGGGCCTCGGCCTCGTGAGCATGCGGGAGCGACTGTACCTGGTTGGCGGCCGCCTGGAAATCGACACCCGCCCCGGCGGCGGCACCCGGCTCGATGTCGTCGTCCCGCCCGATACGTCCGCGAACGGAGGGACGCTGTGACCCGCCCGCGCGTCCTGTTGGCCGACGACCACCGCCTGCTCCGGGAGGCGTTCGCCCGGCTCCTCGAACCCGACTGCGAGGTCGTCGGGGCGGTGGGCGACGGCCGTGCGCTGCTCGACGCCGCCCCCGCACTCCGGCCGGATGTCGTCGTGCTGGACATCGCCATGCCGCAGCTGAACGGCCTCGACGCCGCCCGCCAGTTGAAGCACCGGCTGCCGGACGTGAAGGTCGTCTTCCTGACGATGAACGAGGATCCGGAAATCGCGGCCGAGGCGTTCCGGGCCGGGGCGTCGGGCTACCTGCTGAAGAACTCGGCCGCGTCGGAGCTGATCCAGGCGATCCGGGAGGTGACGGCCGGGCGGTCCTACGTGACCCCGCTCGCCACGCAGGGGCTGGTCAACACCCTACTTCACCCGAGGGAGCCGGTCTCGAAGGTGGTCGAGCTTAGTCCCCGTCAGCGGGAGGTGCTGCAACTCCTGGCGGAGGGGCACACGATGAAGGAGATCGCGTCCGTCCTGAAGATCACCCCGCGGACCGTGGCGTTCCACAAGTACAGCATGATGGAGATGCTCGGGCTGAAGTCGAATGCCGAGCTCATTCAGTACGCGGTTCGCAGACCCATCGGGTAAGTTCGCAGGTGTTCGGGCGGGCTCGTGTTCGTTGTCAGTCCGCACCGCTCACGGACAACGCCCGCCTTCTACAGCTGGCGCACGCCTTGCGATGGAACCCCGTTCACCCGCTTGCTGTCCCAGTTCCCGATTACAAGCCGGGTCGCGCGGCGGCAGTGTCGGTGTCGCGGTCGAGCCACGGGTTGAACCTGTCCGGTTTCAGGATTGCCCCGTCGTGCCTTCGCGGGCCAACGATGCCCCGACGCGCGGTATGTGAAGCTGGGGATAAATTTCCGGATCGACGGGTTGTATCGGTCAAGCCGCCCCGAATCCCGTGCCGAATAATTGTCGTGACCGCGCACGGCCGCCGACTTGCGGCCCGGGCGGCCCCTGGGGACGGCCGGATGCTCGCCCGGATCACTACGGCTTTCGTCGTCGTGATCGCCCTTGTCTCGGCGGGTGCGGGGACGGCCCGGGCGAGCGCGGACCCGCCGGCCTACCTGCCGCCCATCCCGCCGGTACCTCCCGGCGTTGATACCCCATCCCCGCCGGCGGCACCGCCGCAGGTTCGGGTCGAGGAACTGCCGCGGTCAACGCCCGGTCCGTTCCCGCCGGCCGCCGTCTCCCAGCCGGCGACCGCGGAGTGCAGCCCGCCGCCGGGGCCGCCGTGCGGCCCGCCCGACGACATCTGGTTCTCCGCCGAGTACCTCGGCTACACGTTCCGCCCCGCGCCCCTACACACCCCGCTCGCGTCCGTCACCGACGCGGTCGGCACCCGCGTCGTGCTCGGCAATACCGACGTGAAGCTCGGTTGGTCCAGTGGGCTGGCACTCGCGGCCGGGACGTGGCTCGACGACCGGCACACGGTCGGGGCACGCGTCAACGCGTTCACCACCGGCCGACAGGCCGCCGAGACCGGGGTCGTCGCCGGCCCGGACCAAACCCTGACCCGCCCGTTCACCGACGCGCTCACCGGCGACCCGGCGCAGTTCTTCGTGTCCGCCCCGGGGTTCCTGGCCGGGTCGTTCCGGGCCGCGTCGACGGCCCGCCTCGCCGGCGTCGACGCCCGGGCGATCTGGAACCAGGTCCACTCCCGCGACCTGACGATCGACCTGTTCGCCGGCGTCCGCTACCTCGACCTCGACGAGACGCTGACCCTCACGCAAGCCACCCGCGGAGTGGGGGACGGCGTGGTACTCCTTAACGGCGTGACCTACGGCGGCGGCACCGTTCTCACCGTCACCGACCGGTTCCGGACGCGGAACCAGTTCTTCGGCGGCGAGGCGGGCGGCCGCGTCGAGTGGCGGCGCGGGCCGGGGTTCGCCGCGCTCGCCCCGTCGGTCGGCTTCGGCCCCGTCCGACAGAGCGTGTACGCGGCCGGGTCGAGCTCCGTGCCGGGGGTGGAACTGCCGGGCGGGCTGTACGCCGTGACCGGCGGGAACGCCGGCCGCGACGTCACCACCCGGTTCGCGGTGATGACCGACCTGCGGGCGGAAGTGGGGGTGTTCCTCACCGGGACGTGCCGGCTGGCGGTCGGGTACGACTTCCTCTACCTCGGGTCGGTGGCCCGGCCGGGGGACCAGATCGACACCGTGGTGAACACCCGGCTCGTCCCGACGACGCGCCGGTTCGGCAGCCTGTCCGGGGTGGCGTCGCCCCTCCCGACGGCCGACCGCACGGACTTTTATGCCCAGGGGCTGACGGTCGGCCTCGAGTTCCGGTACTGACCCTACGCCGGGGGGATGCGACCGATGGCCCGTCACCTCGTCCTGTGGGCGCTGCTCGCGGCGGGCGCGGCCGCGCCCGCCGCCGGGTGCCACGGCGTGCCCAAGGTCGGCGGCGGGGGCGGGCCGTCGGTGCCGGTGCTGCCGTAGATCATTCCGCCGGCCCCGACCCAGCCGCCGCCGGGGCGCCGGCGGGCGATGTGCGAGACGCCGGCCGGCAAGCTCATCGGCTTCGCCACCGCCCCGGCGTCGAAGCTCAGCCTCGGGCTCATCCCGCCGTTCTGCCCCGGCACCCCCACGCTCCAACAACTCCTCGACAAGGGGGCGATCGGGGCGAGTTCCAAAGTGAAGATGGACAAGCTCAACGCCAAGAAGCGGAAGCAGGCGGTGGAGGCCCTCAAGGACGTGGACTGCCACTACTGGCCCGAGGCCGAGGAGGCGCTAATCGCCGCCCTGCGGACGGACCGGAACGAGGCCGTACGGTACACCGCGGCGAAGACCCTAGCCGAGGGCAAGTGCTGCACTGTGAAGACGATCGAGGCGCTGAGCATCTCGGCGAGCGGGAGCGATCGGGATGGGGCGCCGTGCGAGGTGTCGGAGGCGGTGCGGGCGGCGGCGGCGAAGGCGCTCAAGAAGTGTCTGGAGTGCGAGTCGTGCCTGAACCGGTGCGGCACGCCGCAGAACTGCGTGCCGTCCGGGGATGCTGTGCCGGAGGAGCGGCCGCGGGAGGAGGAAGCGCCGCGGGCCGGGCCGGCGGCAGTGGTGCCCGCCACCGTGAAACCCGGCCCGCCGCCCGACCCGGGCGCCGACCCGAACCCGGGCGTGCAACTGGTGGCGTACTACCAGCGGGTACGGCGGCGGCCGCCGGACGAGGTGATCAAGGCCGCCCGCGACGTACTGGGGCGGGTGGCCTTCCCGGTCGGGGCGGAGTTGGTGCCGGCCGGGCACCCGGACTACGAAGCGGTGGAACTGTTCCCGGACCCGGCTCCGGCCGCGTCCCCGAGGCCGGTCGGTTTGTTCGACCGGCCGTGGCCGACGGGCCGGGTGTCGCCGCCGGCGGTCCCGCGGCGAGACCCGGCGCGGCCGGCGAACATCCTCGACATGCTCGCGGCCGACCCGGCGCCGACCGCGGTCCCGCCGACCCCGCAGCCGATCCGACCCGGTGGTTCGCCACAAGCCGTGGCCACGCCACAGACGGCCGAGCCGCCGGTAGCCCCACCACTACGACCAGCGTCGGTGACGGTGGAACGAGGGCGGTAGACCGGGCCGCTACGCTTGGATGACGTCGTCGATCGAGAACCCGCCGACCGTCGCCCCGTAGAACAGTTGACTCGCCGGCGGGCGGACCACCGGCCGGCCGCCGCCCTCCACCGCGAACTGCGGCGACGCCAGCATGTCCGTCGAGGTGGTCGGGTTGCCGCGGTTGCCGGTGAAGTCCAGCACCTGGGCCGGCAGCCCGCGCGGGGTCGACACCAGGATGTCCCGGCTCCCGGCCGGCGAAAACCCGCCGAACCCCACCCCGCCGACCCCCAACCGCGACTGAAACCGGCCCAGCAGCGGGTCCGAGTCGGCGGTGGTGTCGAACGCCAGGAAACTCGCCAGCTCCACCGGCTGCCCGCCCGGGCCGGGCAGGCGGCCGGAGAACACCCGGATGTGCGCGGAGCCGCCGTCGCCGGGGGCCGTCAGGACGTCCGCGTACCCGTCCTGGTCGTAGTCGCCGGCGTCCACGTACACCCCGCCGCGGTAGCCCGAGTCGTACGCGAAGAAGCTGCGCACCAGCTCCGTGGTCCGGCCGTCGTACACCAGCACCCGCGGGCCGCCGCCCACCCCGGTGCCGATCACCAGGTCGGGGGTGCCGTCGCCGGTCACGTCGCCCACCGCCACCCGGGCACCGCCCCGGAACGCCGGCTCGTAGGCGAAGAACGACCCGAAGAAGCCGGGGTACTGGGCGGCGGACAGGCCGGCCCCGGCCGGGGTGAAGGTGAACGTCCGGAGGTGCGGCCCCCCGCCGTTGTCCGCCGCGGTCATCACCTCCGCCCGCCCGTCGCCGTCGAGGTCGCCGGCCGACACGTTCACCCCGCCGAGGAAGGTCGGGTCGTACGCGAAGAACTGGGTCAGGAGCGCGCCGGCCGGCAGCGCGTCGAGCCGGACCAGGGAGCCGTCCGCCGCGGCGTCCAGCCAGCGGCCGTCGACGACGCTCACGAGCGGCGCGGTGCCGGGGCCGTTCGCCAGGATCAGGTCCGCCACGCCGTCCCCGTTCACGTCGGCGAACGCCAGGCGCGGCGGGGCGAGCGGCGTGCCCGGGCTGACCCGGGCCGGGGACACGACGAACGGGTTCTGCGCCAGCCCCGCCCCGTCCACCCCGCCGCCGAGCGGCACCCCGTCCTGCGTCCGCACCAGCCGCACCGCGTACTGCTGGCGGACCGCCCCGGTCGCGTCGTTCGGCTCGGCGGTCTGCACCACGAACGCCGACACCCCGAACCGCGGCAGGGTCTCGATCCCGGTGAACGTCAGCGGCCGGCGGTCGGCGAACCCGTATGACCCGTCTTGGCCGTCGAACCGGAACGCGATGACGGTAGCCCCGGTGAACCGGACCGCGAGCCGGTCGCCCTCGGTCCCGGCGGGCAGCGGGCGCGTGGGGAAGTTCCCCGCGAGCGCGATTGGGGTGACCGCACTCGGCCGGACGGTGAACAGGTCGGCCCCGTCGTTCCCACCGCCCGCCACCCCGAGGAGGGCCGCCGCCGCGGTCACCTCCGCGTCGAGCGTGACCGCTGCCCCGCGGGCGAGCCCGGGCAGGACGGTCAGGGTGCCGCCGCCGAGGTCGATGAGCGGCGTCGTGTACCGTGTGCCGGCCGGTCGCGGGTCCACGGCGGAGAAGTCGCCGCCGGTTCGGATGGTCACGTCGCCGCCGGTCGTCCGCACCCCGGCGGCCGGGTCGATGGTCAGACTGTCCCGGACGGCCAGGGTGACGGACCCGGCCGAGATCGCGGCGCGGAATGTCCCGGCCACGGCGTTGCCCGGCCGGCTCAGGTCGAACGTGCCGGTCCCGGCGAGGGACAGGTTCCGGGCGCCGAGCGCGCCTCCCGTCTGCGCCACGCCTCCGCCCGCGGTCTGGAACGCCACGTCGCCGCCGGCGGTCACGTCGTTGAGGAGAAGGATGCCGCCGGTCACGACGCCGAGGTCGCCGGCGATGTCGGTCGGCCCGCCGAATGTGGTGGTGCCGCCCCCCGACTGCTGGGTGAACGACCCGGCGCGGAGCGGCCCGAACGTGGCGGACGCGGCGGACGTCACGGTCACCGCCCGCGGGGCGGCCGAGCCGCCGAGCGCCCCGCCCACTGCAATGTCGCCGCCCGCCGCGAGCACGAGCGCCTGCCCGCCGTCGACACTGCCGGCGAACCCGATCGACCCGCCGGCGCTGAACGTCGTGTCGGGGCCGAACCCCACCGGGCCGTTGAACTGCTGGGAGCCCGCGGTGGTGACGGCGCCGCCGTTCACCTGGATGAGGGGGGCCGAGACCGTAACGGTCGACGCGGCCACCGCGGCGCCGAAGGTCGTCACGCCACCCGCGACGGCCAGCGGCCCGGTCGTCACGGGGCCGGCGAACGTGACCGCGCCGCCCGCCCCGACGGTCACCGCCCGCCCCGCGCCGGTGACGGCCTGGCGGAATTCGACGGCGTCGCCGGGGGCGTCGAACGTCGCGTCCGCCCCGACCGTGACCGGTCCGTCCCAGGTCTGCGCGCCGGTCGTATTGACCCCGCCGCCGTTCACCGCCGCGGGGCCGGTGACGGTCAGTGACGCGAGCCGTTGGCCGGTTCCGACCAGACCGTTGAACGTCACCACCGCCGCCGCCGCTACGAGCCGGGTGGGGCCGTTCAGTGTGGACGCAAAGCTCACCCCCCCGCCGGCGGTGAGGGTCGTGTCGGCAGCGCCGAGGACGACGGCGTCGCCGTACACCTGGCCCTGGTCGGTGACGACCGACCCGCCGAGGATCCGCGTCACCCCGCTGGCGTCGGTGACCAGTTCGCCGACCGCAACTGGTCCGCCGAACGTCGTGTCACCGGTGGTGTTCACCGTGAGTTTCCGACCGGGGCCGGACACGGAACCCGTGAACAAGACCCCTCCGCCCGCGGCCGTGAACACGGCGTCCGCGCCGAGCGCGACCGGGCCGGTGTACGACTGGAGGCTGGTCGTGCCGACGGTCCCGCCGTTCACCTGGGTGAGGGCGGCCGAGACCGTTACGGTCGACGCGGTGACAGGACCGGAGAACGTGGTGGTCCCCCCGCTCGTCACGTCGAGCGAGAGGGCGGTCACCGCCCCGCCAAACGTCGCCCCCCCGCCGGCGTCCACGACCACCCCGACGGCGGGCACCAGCAGCGGTTGGGCGAACGTCACGTCGCCGCCCGCGAGGAAGGTCGTGCCCACCGCGAGGGCGACCGTGCCGTTCCAGGTCTGCGACCCGGTCGTGCGCACCAGCCCGAGGCTGACGGTTGCGGGGGAGTTAGCCGTCAGATCAGCCAGAGGCATACCCGCCCCGACCGTCCCGCCGAACGTCACGCCGGCGGCGTTGACGGTGAGCCCGCCCGGCCCTTCCACCGCCCCGGCGAAGGTGACCGCGCCGCCGGCCGTCAGGGCGGCGTCTGCCCCCAGGATCACCGGCCCCGAGTACGACTGGCCCCCGCCCGTGTCCACCGCCCCGCCGTCGATCCGCGCCACCCCGCTGGTCACGTCCAGGTCGTTGACCCGCACCGGCCCGCCGAACGTCGTCGCCCCCGCGGTCGAGACCGTCAGGACCCGGCTCGTGGCGACGACCGACCCGCCGAAGGTGATGTCCCCGGCGGCGGTGGACGAGAAGGTGGCATCCGCCCCCAGAGTCACGGGCCCGGAGTACGACTGGTCCCCGGTGGTGGTGACGGCCCCGCCGTTCACTTGGATCGGCCCGCCGGTGACCGCGACCGACCCGGCGGTCACCGACCCGGTAAACGTCACCCCGGCTCGGGCGGTGACCACGACTGCCCGACCGGGAGCAGCCAGCGGTTGGGCGAACGCGACCTGACCGCCGGCACCGGAGGTGGCATCGAAGGTGGTGTCCGCCCCGAGCGACACGGCCCCGTTCCACGTCTGGTCGCCCGCGGTGCGAACGCCCCCGCCGTTCACCGCGGTCGGGGCGTCGGCGGTCAGGAAGGCGAGGGGGACGGTCGCCCCGACCGTCCCGCCGAACGTCACGCCGGCGGCGTTGACGGTGAGTCCACCCGGCCCGTCGAGGGTGACGCTGAATGTCACCACCCCGCCGCCGGCCGACAGCGTCACGTCACCGAGTTCGAGTGACACCGGGCCGGTGTACGACTGCAACCCCGTGGTCGTGACGGACGCGCCGTTCAGCCTCACGCCGGCCGTGCCGGTCGCCGCGAGGCTCGCCGCCGTGACCGGTCCTCCGAACGTGAGAACCCCGGCCGCGGAAGCCGTGACGGCAAACCCGGCCGCGGACAGCGAGGAGCTGAAGGTGGCGTCTCCGCCGGCGGAAATCGTCGTGTCCGCCGTGAGGGTGACCGGGTCGCCGAAGGTCAGGTCGGTCGTGACGCTCACAGTGCCGCCGACCGTGGTCGAGCCCGCCGCGTCGGTTGTCAGCGAGCCGACCGACACCAGTCCGGCGAAGGTCGTGACCCCCGGGCTGTTGACCGTCAGCACGGAGAGGTTGTTCACGGCCGCGTCAAAGCGGACCGGGCCGGCGGAAGTTACGGTCAGCAGGCCGGTACCGTCGACGGCGCCGGTGAAGGTGACTCCGCCCGGGCCGGCGGTGAGTGTGGTCGTGCCGGGTACGGTCGCGGTGGCGGTGGCGTAGGTCTGGGTGCCACCGGTTTCCACCAACGACCCGCCGAACGTGACCGCCGCGGCAGTCACGGTGATGTCGCCGGCCACGTCCACCACTCCACCGAACGCCACCGACCGGGCCGGGGTGCCCGGCGTGCCCAGGGTCAACGACGCGACCGCCGGCGCCTCCGATACGGGGCCGACGGACAGGTCGGTGGCGGCGTTGCCGGGGACAACTGCCAGTCCGGCGGCGCCGGTCACCGCCAGCGCTGTGACGTTCGCGCCCGCGGTCAACCGGACGGCCGGGGTGGTGGCGTCGCAGGTGAACGTGCCCTCCTGCACGGTGACGGCGCCGACCGTAGCCGGGAGGGTCGCGGTCACGGTGCCGGGTGTCGAGACGTCTCCCCCGGCGGTGTTCGTGAACGCCGTTGTCAGTCCGCCGGCCGTGACGGTGCCGGCGAGCGGCACGGCTGCGTCCGGGGTGAAGCCGATCGGCCCGCCAGTGGTGTCGGCGACGGCGAGGCAATTCGTCCCGCCGCGGCCGTCGAACGTCACCTGCTCCGCGGTGAGCGGTACGGCGGGTGTGACGGGCGCCGTGCCGGCGGTGACGCGGAACGTTGCCCCGCCCGGCGCGAGAGCGAGGGCCAGTATGTCATTGCCGGCACTACCCAGGACGGCGAGCGTGTCGGTCCCTGCTCCGTCGGCGAAGACAAGCCCGCCCACCCCGGGGAGCGGCGACCCGGCGGCGAAGTCGAGTGACAGCGTGTCGTCGCCGCCGAGCGCGTCGAACGTCAGGCTGGGGCCGCCGTAGCCGACGGTCGGGCCGGAGTCGAGTACGTACTCGATCGTGGCCCCGTCGCGGCGGACGACCGCGAGCGTGTTCGCGGCGCTCGTGCCCGTTACGGTGACCGGGCCTGCGTCCGGCAACTCGATTCGCTCGACCCCGGTGTAGGTCACGGTCGCGGCGGACGTCGGGGCGAGGGAGTTGCCGGTGTCGTTCACCGCGCCACCGCCGAGCCCGAGCGTGAGGGTGTCGGTCCCGGCCCCGCCGGCGACCGCGATCGTCGTCGTGGCGGACGGCGACAGGAGGAACGTGTCGGCGCCGTTCCCGCCGGACAGAGTCGCGCCGCCGGCCGCGGTGAGGGCCGACCCGGCCACGTCGGCGGCGCCGTCCACTGACAGGGCGATCGTCCCGGCCGGGCCATCTGACCGCACGGTCGCGCCGGTCGCTATCGTCAGGTTCCCGCCCGAATTGAGGGAGATGGCCCCCGCCGTCGCCGTGATCGTCGCGGCGGCGGGGACCGTGAGCGCCCCTGCCGTGGTTTCGATCGTCACGGTCTGAGCGGCGGTAACGCCGGCGACGGCGAGCGGGCCGGCGGCGGTAAATGCGAACCCGCCTGTCGCGACCGTGCCCGAGACCGAGCTGACGACGTTCCCTGCACCCAGCGTGACCACACCGGCGGTGACCCGGAGTGTCCCGACGGTCAGTACGGCCCCGGCCGCCTGGTTCACCGCACCTGTCGTGGTGAGCCGGAGTTCGTCCACGGCCGGCAGGGACACGGCACCCGCGACGCGGATGTCGCCGGGATACGTCGCGTCACCGATCTGGAGGACGGGGGAATCGATCGCACCCAGTAAGGTGCCCCCGAGCCACAGCCCGGTCGCGGGCGCGCCTCCGAGGAGGATGGGAGTCGCCGTTCGCGGGACGATGGTGGTGGTGGCGGCCTGAATGCCCCCGCCGGCCGAGGCGGTCAGGGCATCGGCGCGGATCGTGACGGTGTCGCCGGTCACGGCCGAGCCGAGGTGTACGCTCGGCGCGTCGATGACCACCGGGCCGCCGACCGCGACCACTTGCCCGCCCGCGACGGTGACCTGCGACGTGGCGGTGACGGACAGGGACGTGGCGGACAGGGTGTTCAGCGTGACTGTACTCAGGCCGGCCCCATCGACCGTCACCTGACCGAGGTCGAGGTCGCCGGCCCCGACCGTGACCGCGTCGCCGCCGGTCCCGGTGTCGAAGTCCAGGTTCGGTTCCACCCCCGCGGCGAACGTCACGACGACCGACGTCGAATCGGTCGGGCCACCGCCCGGGGCGTAAATCACCCCGGGGCCGGCCGCGGGGCCGCCGGCGAACGTGTCCGCCCCGAGGTCGATCTTGAGGCCCCCCGGCACCCGGGTGACGGTCACCGAGTCGGTCGCGGCCGCGGCCTCCGTCAGCCGGAGGGTGGGGCCGTCGATCGCGAGCAGGAGGGCGGGGGTAGTTCGGTCTTCGAGCCGGGTCAATTGGAGGCGGGCGACCGGCCGGTGACGGCGGGGCATGATGTACGTCCTGGTGCGCCGGTGTCCGTATACCTCCACCTTCCCAAATGAACGACGGGCGGGCAACCCGGCGGGATTGGACCGACCCGCGGGTCCGGCGGAGAACCCGACAGAACCCGGACGACCGCGCCCCACGTGTGGTCAATACGTAACTTGAAGGCCGACGAAGTAGTTCGTCCCGGGCCGGAACAGCGGGCCGACGCCCAGGAGGTTGCCCGAGATCGGGTCGAGGTGCTCGCGGTAGTTCTTGCCGCCGAGGTTCTCCACGCCGGCGGTCAGGAGCCAGTTATCGCGGACGCGGGCGTACCCGCGGAGCGTCAAGGTGGTGAAGCCGGGGGTGGGCAGCTCGTCGAGGCTGGTGGCGACGTTGTTCTGCCCGGCCACCATGCGCGCGGACAGTTCGACCTGCCACCACGGGTTGCGGGTCGGGGCGTGGAGCCGGAAGCCGAGCCGGCCCTCCAGCGGCGGGATCTGGGGGAGCGGCTCGGTCGCCGCCTTGCGGGAGCCGGTGATCGGGTCGTCGCGCCGGCTGCTGGCCAGGTTCGTCGGCCGGCGGTGGTCCCTGGCCGTCTGGTCGATCCCCTGGACGTAGCTCACCGTCCCGAACGGCGTCAGCCACGCGGACAGTTCGGCCTGCCCGAACAGCTCGGCCCCGGTCAGGGTGGCGCGGTCGGTGTTCGTGTACACCACCTGGATCAGCCCGTTCCCGGCCCGGTTCAGGTCGTAGGTGATGTAGTCGCGGATGTCGGCGTAGAAGGCGTTCGCCCCGAACTGGACGACCTCGTACTCGGCCCGCACCCCCAGGTCGAACTGCGTCAGCTTCTCCGGCGACAGGTTGGGGTCGCCGATCAGCCGACTCGTGCCCTGTTGGAGTACGCCGATGAACGGCCCGGAGGCGTACAGCTCGGTGAGCATCGGCGCCCGCTCGGCGTGGCCGACCGCGGCCACGGCCGTCCAGTTCTCGTGGAACCGGTACTCGCCCTGCACGAACCCCGACAGGAGGGTGTACGTCCGGGTCAGGGCCGCCGCCCCCGGGTCGACCGAGTACTCGGCCGGGTCGAGGACGAACCGGTTGACCGCACTGCCCGGGGCGGCCGGGCCGCCGAACAGGTCGAGGTTGCCGGTGATGGCCCGCGGGTTGCTGCTCGCCCGGACCAGGTCGACCCGGCCGCCGCCGCGCAGGGTCAGGTCGTCGGTCACAGGCAGGCGGAGCTGGGCGAACAGTCCGGGGGCCACCTGGTTCGACTCGGGCACCGACTGGTTCTGGGTGAACGTCGGGAACGCGCCGGGGGTGACCGGGACCCCGGTGTTGATGTTCGGCCCCTGCGTCTGGACGATGCGGATGTTCTCGGTCAGCCCCTGCCCGTAGACGGTCAGGTCGTGGCCGACGGTCACCAGCGGGTCGTCCACCGGCCCCCAGTCGAACATCAGCCGGTAGCCGATGGAGCGGTTGGCGAACCGGGTGGTGGAGTAGTCGGCGAACGCCGCCACCGCCGGGTCGGCGGCCGCCCGGCTGAGCGGGAAGCCCGCCGGGAAGTTCGGGTTGAACGACTGGAAGAGGAGTTGCTGGACGAACGCCTGCTTGTTCCCGCTCAGGGTGTCGCCGGAGGCGGCCGTGCTGTTGTACCACGCCCGGAAATCGAGGCGGTCGAACAGCCCCTGGTCGTCGAGGGTGTACCGGACGCTCATGGCCGTGGTGTCGAGCCCGGTCACGTCGAAGTACAGCCCGGGGAATTCGAGGTGCCCCTGGAGCACCCGCAGGCCGTGGAGCTCGAGCCGGCTGTTCTCGGTCGGGTTGAAGCCGACGGCGAAGTTCACGTTGTTCGACAAGTAGCTCGACGGCACCGGCGTCCCGTCGCCGGACCGGTAGTCGTTCCCCTGGAGGAAGTTGTACGTCGCCCGGACACCCCAGTTCCGGTCCCCGGCCCAGACCGACTGGAGGGCGTCCACCCGGTCGCCGTTGGTCTGGTAGCCGAACGACGTCCGGCCGTGGGACTCGTAGTGGTCGTACCTCGGGGAGTCGAGCGAGTTCACATCAAGGACGGCGAACGCGGGGCCGTACAGGACGGAGTACGGCCCCTTGACGACGACCACGTCGCGGAGGGAAGACGGGTCGAATTTGGAAACGGCGGTGTCGAGGTCGAGGCGGGCGGGGAGGAAGAACCCGCCGTCGCCGAAGGTGGCGTACTGACCGGCCCGGAGCCCGCGGACGCGGGGGTCGGCGACGACCGCGTTACGCCGCTGCACCTCGACCCCGGTGGCGGCGGGCGACCGGGCGAGCACGTCGGCGACGTTCGAGGCGGCGAGGGCCTGCCCGGCCTGCCCGGCGGCCCCGCTGACGGCCGTGGCGGTGCTCCCGGCCGGCGCCGCCGTCGGGGCCGGGCTGGCGGCGCTGGCCCCAACGGCGGCCGTATCGGCCGACGGGAGACCGGCCGCGGCCTCGCGGGCGGCGGCGAACGGGTTCACCGCTTGGGACGGGGCCGCGGCTTCTCGCGCGGCCGAGAACGGGTTAACCTCTGACGGAGAAGAGGGCTGCGGCGCGGGCGGCTGTGGCGCCGGCTCGGGCTGCTGCGTCGCCGCGACCTGGACGACCGGTCCGCCTCGCTCCTCCACAACCATCGGTGTGGCGAGACCGGTCGGGACGGCTGCGGCGGGAACCTGCGCCCCTTGGCGAAACAGTTGAACCAGACCCAGCGGGCGGAAGTCCCGTACCGAATTCGGCGCCACATGAGGTTGGGTCTGCCCCCCGGGAGGGGCACCAAGCGCGATCGAGGCGGGCAGGACGGCGAGCAGTTCGGCCGTGACGGTCGTTAGCAGCGCCGCACGGGCCGGTGGCATGGGCGCACCTCCTGTCCTACCCGGTCGGGTATCCGGCTTGTTCCGAATGTATCGACACAAACGGCCCCGGAGTTAAACCCGTCAGGAATCCGCTCAAGTTCCTCGGTCGCACGGCCTCACTTCCGACCACGTTCGATTACCCGCTGTAGCTCGGTGTCGAACGACTCCCGGGCGAGCAGCTGCCGCATTCGCTCCGCCTCCTCGGTCAGTCCGTCCTTCTCCGCGGCGGACCGTGCCCGACTCAGGGTCTCCTGGTCGGCCGCCGTCATGTCCGATGCCATGTAGCGGGCCTCGGACGCAAGCGCCTGCCAGCGGGGGCGTTCCGCAGCCGGGACGGTGTCGGCTCGTCCGTCAAACAATTCGGAGTATGTCTTGTAGAGCTTGGGGTCGCTCGCCTTTGGGGGATTCCGGTTTCCTCCGACGCCGGCGGTTAGGACGAACTTGGCGACGTCCGGGGCGGCCGTTTCCGATAGGGCGAGCAGGTACGCCTTCTGCCAGAGCGGGAACGCCCGAGATGCGTGGTCGGCATCGACCTTCACCTCGACCCCGGCCGGGGTCGGGAGTGGGGCTCCTTCCATCGTCGCCAGGTAGGCGCACCACTTGGCCGCGCTCTTGTGATCGGGTTTGAGGTCCAGCGCCGACCCGTAGAGGGCAACCGCTTCCTTCCGGTCCTGCCGCCGTTTGTCGAGTCGGGGCTCAAGCTTGTTCTTGACGGTCGAGGTATAGAAGAGGGGCTCGGCCAAGTCGGCGAAGCGCTGTGCCAGCTCTTCAGCAGCGAAGGACTGGCGGTGGCGGGTCACCGCCCTGGCGGTATCGACCGGGGACATGCCGATGGCCTTGTCGACCAGCGTGTCGGCGTCCGCTTTCCGCCGCGGCGCGGGGTATTCGGGCACATCAACCCAGAACGGGGCGGACATCAGATCGGCGGAGGCGCCGACCAGCAGGTCCGCCGCACGGGCTTTCTCTTGTGTGCCGGAACCGCCGGCCGGCGGGTCGGCCACCAGTGGCGCGTAGAGGAACCGGTGTCGGAGCTGGCCGCGTGCCCGCTGCTGTTCGGCGGCAGCGCGTGCGGCCTCGTATCGGTCAACGAGGTTCGCCCGGTTTGGAACCTTGGTGAGCACGGCATCGGCGAGACTGACAAGAGCCTTTCCGTCCTCGATTCGCCCCCGAACGGGGGCGCTCTCAGGAATACCGACCGACTTGGCAAGACGGTCCGCGGCTTCGGACCATTCCCGCGGTTCCTTCAGTTCCTGCGCGGTGTATGCCCCCGACGCGGTCAGGTTCGTGCGCCATTGCTGGGTCTTTGCGGTGTCCTCCAAGCCCTGCGTCACCAGATCGCGTATTTTGTCTTGCTCGGCTTGTGTGGTGCTGGGTATCAGTTCGTTGGCAATTGTCGCGGCGGCATCGATATCGGCGGCGGTTTTCAGATCATGATTCGCGAGACGGATGGTCAGCGGGGGAGGAGGGGGGGGCAAATCCACTTTAGGCGAGGGCTTTTCGGAGCCCGGCCCTCGGCCCTTGCCGGTGGCCTTAGAGCCGACCTGATCTGCTTTAGGGTTGCTTTGTTTATCGCTGCCTTGCGATGCCGAGCTGTACTTCTGGGGTGGATCCGTACTCGGTGGCGTACTGGGGGAGCTCGGATCGGGGCGTGTCGCCACGAACCCGGCCACCGCGACGGCTACGGCGACGAGTCCGGCGGCGAGCGGGGCGACCCAGCGCCGCCGCTTCGGGGAACCCATGGGCATCAGAGCCGGGTCCGTGGCCCACGGGGTCGTCGTGGCGGGCTCCGCGCGCGGGGGGGGAGGGGTCTCGCGCACGACTTCCGGGAACGGTACCGTCTCCGAGGGGCCGACCGGCGTTCGCCAGACCTCCGTGCTCGCCCACGGTGGGGGCGGGGCGACCTCCGGCGGTCGCGGGGCGGGCGCCGGGGTCGGTGTGGGCAGCCGACGCGCCGCCGGCTGCGGGATCGCCGCCGACCGGGTCAATGTGACCCCACACGCCACCTTCAA
This sequence comes from bacterium, assembly GCA_017308215.1. Classification (GTDB taxonomy): domain Bacteria; phylum Planctomycetota; class Planctomycetia; order Gemmatales; family Gemmataceae; genus Urbifossiella. Next base: position 20,318 of record JAFKFQ010000378.1, read on the forward strand.
CTCCTCCACCATGTCCTGCACCGTCGGGTAGCGGAGCTCCGGGCGCAGACTCGTCGCCCGGGCGATCACCGCTCGCTCGTCCGGGGCCAGCGCGGAGAGATCGAGGGCGCCGGTCATGTTCGCCACCAGCGCCCGCGCCTCGTCGAACGGTAGCCGGCCGGTTCGGAGCTCGAAGTACGTGACAGCCAGCGAGTACTGGTCGGTCTGCGGGCAGGGGTCGTTGCCGATGAGTTCCGGGGCGGCGTAGGCCGGGGTGCCGGCCCCAAGGGTCTTCTTCGCGTCCGACCCGATCGCCCGGGCGACCCCGTAGTCGCACACCTGCACGTCCCCGCCGACCACCAGCAGGTTCGCCGGCTTGATGTCGCAGTGAATGATCGGGCTGTTCGCGGGCGGGTGCGACGGCTCGTTCAGATAGTCGATCCCGCGGGCAGCTCCGTCCATGTACCGGAGCAGCAGTCGGGGTGGAATGCCGCCGGATGTGCGGGTATTCTCGGCCTGTTGCGCCAGGTTCAGGTCGCCCAGCCCCATGGCGATCACCAACTCCTTCGGCCCGCCCAACTTGATCCGGGTCGTCAGGCTCTCGTCCGGGTCGCCGGACGGGGCGTCGGTCATCACGTTCCCGGCCGGGTCGCGGAGCCAGATCGCCTGGATCGGGCAAAGGTTCGGGTGCCGCAGCCGTTTGACTAGACCGACCGCCCGGAATTCCTTGACCCCCTGCCGACTGTCCAGGGCGATGAACTTGAGCGCCGCCTCGGTGCCGCCCGGGCCGGTGGCCTTCCACACCTCCCCGTAGCTCCCGCGGCCGAGGAACGTGACCAAACGATACCCCGGGACGGGTTCGTCGCCGTCGCGGTAACCGGACATCACACCTCTCCGCATGTGGGCACTGCGTTCCCTAACACGGTAGTCGGTGGGGCGGGGCGTTGCAATCGACGGCCCGGTCCGGTAGACTGCCGCCCGTACCCACGAACTAGACGGTCTCGCTTTCCGGGTGGACCCGATGAGCGTCCCGGCGGTCCACTGGCACGAAGGGATGTTCCTCCGGCCGCACCACTTCCAGGCGGTCGAGCGGTACCTCGCCGACCAACTCCGCTGCGCCGGCCGGTTCGACGTGCACCACAACTGGGGGCTGCGGGCGATCGACCTCGACCCGGACGCCCTGCGGAACTACCGGTTCGAGGTCCACCGGCTCGAGGCCCGGCTGCGGGACGGCACCACGGTCGTGTCCGCGCGCGACCAGAACCCGCTGCCGGGGCTCGACCTGCGGGCCGCGATGGCCGACCTCCAGCCGGGCGGGACGGTGGACGTCTTCGTCGGGGTGCCGGTCCTGCAACTCGGCCGGCCGAACGCCGGCGCTGACGCCCCGGACACCCGCTACCACGTCGACACCCCGCGGGAGCCGGTGCCGGACGAGAACACGGGCCAGAACCCCCGGCTGGTCCAGTTCCGCCGGCTGAACCTCCGGCTGTTCGCCGGCCCGCAGGACGCGAGCGGGTACGAGACGGTCCCGGTGGCCCGGCTGGAGCGGTCGGCCCAGGCGGCCGCCCCGCCACAGCTCCACCCGTGGTACGTCCCGCCGGTGCTCGCCTGCGACGCCTGGCCGGCTCTCGGCGACGGGGTGGTGGGGCAGGTGTACAACCGCCTCGGGACGATGGTGAAGCAGATCGCCCAGCGCGCCCGGGAGCAGCGGATCACGTTCGACAGCAACGCCCCGGAGGACCGCAAGCTGTTCGAACGCCTGCGGGCGCTCAACGAGGGGTACGCCACCCTCGGAGTCGTCGCCCGGGCGGCCGGCGTCCACCCGTTCGACGCCTACCTGGAACTGTGCCGGCTGGCCGGCCGGCTGGCCGTGTTCGGCAAGGCCATGTCCGTCCCCGACGAGGACATGCCGCCCTACGACCACGACGACCTCGGGCGCTGCTTCTTTGCGGTGAAACGGCTGATCGACGAGCTCCTGACCCACGACTTCGATCAGGGGTACGACACCCGCCCGTTCGTCGGCGCCGGGCTGCGGCTGCGGGTCGGGATCGAGCCCGCCTGGCTGGCCCCGGCGGCGCAGGTGCTGGTCGGCGTCGAGTCGCCGCTCGCCCCGGCCGAGACGGCCCGCCTCCTGACCGGCCGGCTGAACATGAAGATCGGGTCGTTCGAGCGGGTGGACGAGATCTTCCGCACGGGTCAGCGGGGGCTGGACTTCGTCCCCGTGCCGAACCCGCCGCGGGTGCTCCCGGCGTCGCCGCGGCTGACGTACTTCCAGGTCAGCCGGGACGCGTCCCGGGACGAGTGGGAGCACGTGGCCCGGACGTACACCCTGGCCGTGCGGCTGAACGAACGGCTGATCGCCGGTACCCTGGACGGGAAGCCAGAGGTGACCATCCAGGCCGACGGCCGGACGACGCCCCTGCGGTTCACCTTGTACGTGGTCCCGCCGTCCGCGGGCTGACCGAATGAACGACGCGCCCGTTGTCCGCCGGATGCACGACGTGCTCGGCGCCGGCCTCGACCTGAAGGAGCGGCTCGACCGGGGCGAGGCGCCGGCGTTCGAGGCCGAGAGCGCGCGGCTGCGGGCGCTGGTGATCGGCGACGGGGTGCTGGCCCAGGATCCCGCGTACAACGGCGAGCTGGTCGGTCTCGGGTTCCAGCCGACGGCTACCGACCTCGACGGCGGCGACCGGTTCCTCGGCGCCCGCTACGCTCTAGCCTGCTGGCTGGACGAGGTGTTCGTGCTGGCCGCCCCGCCGTGGTGGGCCGAGCGGTGGGAGGCGAACACGCTCGAGACCGCGCTCTACGGCGGCACCCAGCAGCGGGCGTGGCGGTTCTGGGACCAGGCCCGGCGCGCGGAGGGGCCACGCGGCACCCCGGTGGCGCTGGAGGCGTACCTGTGGTGCGTCATGCTCGGGTTCCGCGGCAGCCCCCCGGAGGACCTCCACCCGGCCGCGTGGGTGGACGCCGTCCGCAAGCGGGTGCTTGCGGTCCGCAGTACCGACTTCCAGACCCCGCCGGAGCGGGACCTGCCGACCGCCGTCCCCCCGCTTCGCGGCCGAGAGCGGTTCGCCCGGATGCTCCGCGTCGCGACCGCCGCCGCCGCCGCCGCCGCGTTCGCCGCCGGCCTGGCCGCTACCGCCGGATTGTCACGCTGAGCTCCCCATGCAAACCCTGCTGGCCTTCTTCGGCTCGATCGCCAACGGCCTGCGGGCGCTGGTCGGACTGGTCCTGCCGGTGTTCGCCGAGGCGGCCGACTTCCGCGGTTGGCCCGGCTGGCTGAAGGTGGTCGTCGGCCTGCTCCTGGCCGCCGGGCTGGCGGCACTGGCCTACGCGGCACAGGCCCGCGGGTGGGTGCAGGTGAACCCCCTACTCGGGGACGTGGTTCGGCCGGCCCGTCCGTTCTTCCTGGCGGCGCTGGTGCTGCTCGTCGTCGCCCTCGCCTGGCTGCTGTACACCCTGTGGCTGCTCGCGAGCCGGGACGAGGCGGCGGCCGAGTTCCCCGACATCGAGGCCGCATGGGCAGAGGCGACCCGGCGGCTGTCGTCGGCCGGGCTGGGGCCGGCCGACTCGCCCCTCTATCTGGTACTCGGCCGGCCGGCCGCCGGCACCGACGCCCTGTTCCTGGCCGCCGGGGTAACGGGGGTCATCCGCGCGCCCTCGGGTGGCGAGCCGCCGGTGCGAGTGTACGCCTGGAACGAGGCCATCTACGTGACCTGCGCGAGGGCGTCCGCGTGGGGCATGTTCTGCCAGCGGCTGACCGGCGAGGACGAGAACGCGTGGGCGCAGGGGGGCGACCCGGACCCGTCCGTCCGCGAGACGCTCGGCCCAGGTCAGGTGTTCGACGAACTCGGCGCGGACCAGCGGGGCGAAATGCAGGCGCTGATGCAGGCCGCCCGCGTCCGAGAACTGGAGCCGCACGAACAGGACCGACTACGGGAACTGGCGGAGCGGGCGGCGGCCACCCCGCCGCCGCGGAAGAAGCTGCGGCTGCCGGAGAACGCCCAGGCGGAGGCGGTGCGGCGGCTGCGCTACCTGTGCCGGCTGATCCGCCGCGACCGCCGGCCGTGGTGCCCGGTCAACGGGCTGGTGGTGCTGGTGCCGTGGGCGGCGGCCGAGACCGACGACACGGCCCGCGCCGGCAGCGGGGTGCTCCAGCGCGACTTGAACGCCGCCCGCACCGCTCTCCAGCTTCGCTACCCGACCTACGCGGTGGTGTGTGACCTGGAGACGGCCCGCGGGTTCGCCGAATTCCGCAGTGGGTTCCCGGCCGACGTGCTGCGGCAGCGAATCGGCCAGCGGTTGCCGCTCGGCCCGGACGTGGACGCGCCCGCCGTCCCGCGGGTGGTGGCCGACGCGGTCCAGTGGGTGGGCTCGGCGGTGCTGCCGGCGTGGATCCACCGCTTCCTCCAGCTCGGCCCGACCGACCCGCGGCCGACGCCGACCGGCGAGTCGCTGCACAACCGGAACCTGTACCTGCTGATGCGGGCGGTGTACGACCGGGCCCCGCGACTCGCGCTGCTCCTGTCGCGGGGCCTGCCGCCGGTCCACGGGCCGGCCGGCGACCCTGCCGCGGGGCTGCCGCTGTTCGCCGGCTGCTACCTGGCGGGCACCGGCCGGACGCCCGACGGCCAGGCGTTCGTGCCCGGCGTCCTCCAGCGCGTCTCGGATGGGCAGAACCTGGTGGCGTGGGCGCCGGAAGCGCTCGCCGAGGACGCCCGCCTGAATCGGCTGACCGCGCTGGGATACGCCGGGGCGGTACTGCTGGCTGTGATTGCGGTCGCCGCGCTGGCGGGGTGGGCCGGAATCCTGGGGTAAGCGGCGCGGGCGAGGTTCGCGCGGAGTTGCGGCGGGTGCCTCACCGCTTCAGCGACAGCGTGACCTCGGCGGCCTTGTCGCCGGCCACCACCGTCACCCTCTGCTCGGCCTTCGAGTAGTCCGTCGGTTTCGAGCTGCTCACCACATAGTTGCCGGGCTTAATTCCGGTCATCAGGAACGCCCCTGCCGCGTTCGTCTTCGACGCCGCCACCGGCTTCGCGTCGGCCTTCGCGTCGGCCTCCTTGAGCAGTACGTCGAGCCCCGGCTGCGGCCGCTCCGGGGTACTCCCCTGGACCACCCGGCCCTTCACGCTCCCGGTCGTCGGCGGGTCCACGAGGACCACCTCGGCCACCACCTCCTCGGTCAGCCCGACCCGGTTGGTGAACCGCGCCCCGAGGAGCACCGGCCCCGTCTGGTCCGGCATCAGTAGTGTCGCCGAGTACGCCGCCGGGCCGAGCTCGTCCGCCGCGGGGGGTGGTGCGTCGCCGGGTCGGGCCGCCGGCAGCAGCCCGCGCACGCCCAGCGCCGCCTTCCCGGGCGGTAGCGGCTTCCCGTCCGGCGGCGGTTCGCCGGCGTAGAACACCGCCTTCGTTACCCCGGACTCCGGGTCGAGCGCCTCGGCCGTGACCGCCAGCGCCTTCCCGCGCGGGGCGGTCGGCGGCAACCGGCGGAAGCGCAGGCCGGTCGGCCCGGTGGCGTCGAGCGTGACCCGCGCCTCGGCCGCGCTCGACCCGACGCCGAGCGTGAACGTGCGGGTGCCGTACACGCCGGTCGTTTCCACCGCGGCCACCCAGTCGCGCACCTCGGACGCGACGAGCAGTTCGCCCGCCTCTCCGACCCGGGCCGCGAGCCGCACGTCCCGCGGGGCGCGTAAGGCGGCCGTGACCCGCTCCGGGTCGCCGACCGGGGTCCGGTAGAACACCAGGTTGGGTTCCCCGACGGGTTCCTGCCCCGCAACCTCGATGCGCACCGGCAGTTGTTTCCCGGGGACCGCGTACCGGGCGACGCCGATGCCCAGGAAGCCGCGGTCGGTCACCGGGGCCAGGACGTTTCCGACGCCCCGAAAGTCGGCCTCGAACCAGAACGCCCGCTCGAACCCGTCGGCCGCGATGAAGAAGCGGTCTGGCGTACCGGTCGCCGGTCCCAGCCGTAGCCCCTCGGCCCGCGTCACAGCCCGTTTTCCGGTTGCCTCTAGCACCGCCTCGAAGGTTCCGGCCTTGAGCGAGTCCGGGTCGAGCCCCGGGGCGTGGTCGGCGCGGAGGTCGAGGCGCACGCGGCACGGCGGGCCGCGGAACACGGCCGCGCCGACGGGGGTGTCGGTCGCCGGCACGAGCGGGGAGACACTGACGTCGAGCGCGAACCCGCCGGCCGCGCCGGTGGCCCCACGGACCTCCGCGGCGGCCGTGAGGTACTCACGCGGGTGAGCGACGCGGACGACGCGGGCGGCCGGCGCTCGCGGGTTGCGGAACGGCACTGCCGCCTCGCCCGGCCGGGCCGGCGCACCGTCGAACAACAGCACGTAGAGCCGGCCGCCGAGTGCCGCCGCTGGTGGGGGTGGCGGCGGCGCGGGGGCGTCTTTCTTATCCGCCGCGGGGGGCGGCGGGGGAGCAACGGCCTTCTTGAACGTCAACCTGACCGGAGTCGTCGTCCCTTTCTTGACGCGGGCGGCCGTCCCCTCGGCGACCACGTCGGCACCGGCCTCGTCGGCTGCGAGCACGAGCCGGAGGTTCGTCCAGTCCTGGTCGCCGGGGTTACGGACGTAGGCGTAGAACGGGGCCGTCTGGTTCGGCCGCACGACGAGGTTGCCGACCGGGGCAGTCGGGTCGCGGTCCCCGGGCTCGTCCGGGCGTGTGCTGAGGAACGGCCACGGGTCGGCGTCGGCCGGTTCGCGGCCCGGGGTGCGGGCAGTCATGATGAGGATGGCCACGAGCCCGGCGGTGACGGCGGCGAGGCGGGCGGCGGTCATGGGGCGTCCTCCGTGACGGTCGGCCGGGCGGCGGTCTCGGCCCAGGCGCGGTAGGCGGCGTACGGCTCGGTCGTCTGGGCCGGCGCCGGCACCCCGGCCCAGACGCGGTGGCGGGCGGCCGCGGGCGGGACCGCCCGCGCGGCCGTGGCGTCGCCGAGGCGGGCGGCCGCCGGCAATTCCGTCAGCCACGCGGACCGGAGCCGGGTCTCTAAAGCCGCCCAGCTCACGTCCGAGTCCTGCGCCATCGCCCGGCGCAGCAAGGCGTCCGCCTCTTGCGCGGCCGCGGCGTCGGCCAACCCAATGAACCGCACGGATGCCTCAGCCCGCCTCAACCGCCGCGCCGCGGCCGGCTCGCCCCGCGGGACCGGCGGCGGCGGTGTGTCGTCGGTCGCATCCCGCTCGCGCACCGCCGCGTGCAGCCGGGCGGTGTCCGCGAGGAGGGCGTCCCATGCCTTCGCCCGGTCCGGTCCTCGGAGGGCCGCGCCCGCGAGCCGTACCCGCAGCGCTGCCGCGTTCGCGGGGGTGGCCTGGCGGTCAGGCGCCGTCAACCGGGTCACGGCCGTGAGGTCACAGGCAGACACGAGCCGAGCGGTCGCGGCCTTGAGCATGGCGACCGCGGGCGGGGACGCTTCCGAGCCGGTCGCGACCGGGCGGGCGGCATCGGCGACGGCCAGCCACGCGGCCGCCGGGGGGTGGTCGAACTCGGTCATCCCGGCGAAGGTTTCGCCCAACGCGAGTACCGCATCGTCGAGTGTGACCCGACCGGCCCGCGCGTGCGTGACCCGGGCGCGGGCGGTCCGGTAGGCGTCTGCGGCCCGGTCGAGCGCCGCGGTCGCCGCGGCGACGTCCGCGGCGGACGAAGCCGTCCACAACCGCCTGGCGGCGGTGCGGAGGTCTTCAGCCCGGGCATGCGAGACATCGATTTCACATGGCCCGAGGGCGATCAGCTGGCCGAGTTCGTCCTCGGCGCGGAACAGGGCGGCGATCGCGGCGGCCGGGTACACCGCCAGCCGCTGCCGGCGGAACGATCCGCCTGCCGCGATGGTGGTGAGTACGCGCGTCTCGGCGAGTGGGTTGACCGGGTCCGCGGCCGCGGCCGCCCGGCTCCACCGGGCGACCAGCTCGGCCGTCGGCGCGGCTGTTTCCACGGCCAGCGCCCAGATGAGCCCGACGGCCGCGGCCCGGTGGGACCGGGCGACCGCGGCCCACGCGGTGAGCGGCTCCGCGTCCTTCTCGGGCGGTGCCACGAGGAACGCGGCCAGCGCCTTCCCTAACTCGGGAGGCGGGTCGGGCGTGCCGCGCCTGGCGACCGGCAGACGCGCGGCAACGGCGGGGAGGTCCATCCAGTCCGGCGCCTGCGGCACCCGGGCCGCGGCGAGGTTCCACTCGGCACGGGCCGCCTGCCACACCTCCTCGGCGCGGGAGGTGGACCCGGTGAACCACCAACGCTCCTCGGCGGCGAGCAGCCCGGCGGTGAGGCGGGCGAACGCCACCGGGTCGCGGCGCGCCCGGTCGCCCGCGCGGAGTTCGTCGCGCTCGGCCCACGCCGCGCGCAGCCACGACGGGTACGCCGCCGGTGCCCGCCCAGTCAGTTCCGCGCCCGGGTGCCGGGCCAGGACGAAATCGCCACCCCGCGCCTCGGGCGCGTACAGTGTTGGCGTTTGTCGGCGGCCGTGCGTCAGTCTGGCCCAGCGGTCGACTCGCGCGGCGAGGAAGCCAGCCAACTCGCCGACCGTCACATCGCCGTCCGGCCGGGTGACGTCGGCGAACCCGTCGGCCGCCCCGCCGAGCCCCTCGGCCAGATAGAACGCGAACGCCGAGTACCCGACTGGGTCGGCCGGCAGGGCGGTCTCCCCTGCGCCGCACGCGACCAGTACCGGGAAGCCCGGCTGGTTCGCGCGGAGTAGGGCGTGCACCGCGGTGGAGACATCGTCGTCAAGGGGGCCGCCGAACGGATCAGCCGCCGGCCGGGTGATGTCGAGGAGCAGGAGCGTGTGCGGCACGTCGCGGGCGGCCGCGGCGCGGAGGACGTCCGCCAGCGGCACCCAGTTCGACGGGTCGTCTGGCGCGGCGTCGGCGGGGAGGACGTAGACGGTACGGCCGCGGATTGTCCCCAGCGCGGTGAGATGGAGGACGAGCGGTCGGCGGCGGTCCGGCCGCGGCAGCCCGGCCGTTTCCTCCCCACCCAGCCAGCCGAGCAGGCCGCGAAACCGGGCGGCGCCCTGGAAGCCGAACGCCTTCACCGTCGTGCCGTCGAACCGGTCGGCCAGGAGGTCGGGGTCGTGACCGGCCCACGGGTTCGTCGGCAAGGCCGGGTCGTCGTACTCGCCGACCGGAAGGGTGACGAACACCAGCGGAGCCGGGCGGCGGGGGAGCGCTGCCAGCCCGACGATGAGCCCTGCGAAGGAAGTCGCCAGCAGCAGGGTGACGACGAAGACGCGGGCCGGCGACGCCGCCTTGTCGTCGGTGCGCCAAGCCGCCGGGAGTGGGTGAATGTCGCGCCGCGGGGTGTCGTCTGGGGCGAACGCCGCCGGGGGTGGGGCGAGGGGGGCTTCGGCCGGTGCGGGGGTCTCGGTCACGGCCCGACCCTCGACGGCCGCGGCACGTAGTCGTCCGGCCGACGGCCGAGTGCCGGCGGAGGTGGGATGAGTCGGACGGCCGCGCCGGGCGGGCTGGTCACCGCGGCCACCCGGAACAGTTCGAGCGAGACACCGGCCCCGCCGGCGGCCTCCGGCCACGGGCCGAACGCGGCGGTGTAGCCGTTCGCCTTGCGGTAATAGCGGTGCTCGGTCCGCACCCCCGGGGGCGGGGCGGCGAGTCGGACCTGGATCGGGTCGCCGGCCGCGTACTCGGCCCGCACCACCAGGCACGGTATCGGCCGGTCCGCGCCGGCGAACGTGACCGGTTCGACGGTGACCCGGTACGCCCGGCCCTCAGCGGTCGCGGTGTGCTCCGACCCGGGAGTGGGGACAGGGACGGTCAGCCGCCCGCTGGGGGCGGGGACGTCGTCCGCCACCCAGGCGGTGACCGCCAGTTCCTTGAAGTCCGCCTCCGTCGATCCGGGCCATCCTTCGACGGCGATGTCCCATGCTGGGGCGGGGTAGCCGTAGAGCCGCGACACGACCGTCTTCGTCTCGCCCCAGCCGACCGGCGGGCCGACGATCGCCGCGGCCACCGGCGGGCCGACGTTCCACCACACCGCGCCGGGCAGGACGTGCCGCACCACCGGTTCGGGCTCGGCCGCCGGCCGGCGGTGGTGCGGCGGGACGTTCTCGACGAACGCCAGCGCGCCGAACCGCGCCCGCGCGTTCCGGTCCTCGACCCCGGTCGCGGGTACCGACAGCACCCAACGGTCGCCCGAGCCGAACACCTTGCGCGCGCGGCCGAAAGCGTCGGCGTGGAGTTCTCGGCGGAGGAGGAACGAGTCGCCGGTCCGGACGAGTGACATCGACAGGAAATCGCCCGGGGCGAGGCCGACGGCCGGGAGGCCGCGGGCGGGCGGGGGCAGGTCCGGGTAGCCGGCCACGCGGGCGGAATAGGTGCCTCCGGTGGGTGCCAGCGGGGGCGACCAGTACAGCGTGTTCGGGTCGAGGGTGCCGTGCAGGAGCGGGTCGCCGCGGGGCGGAAGGGGCGGGCGGGCGGGCCACCCGCCGACCGGGTACTCGCCGCGCGTGCCCGCGCCGCCGCCCAGCACCAACCGCGGCCACACGGCGGCGACCAGCTCGCGCCGCAGGGCGTCGGCGTCCTGCGCGTTCACCACCTCGCCGGGGACGTCGAGTGCGGGCAGGTCGGCGAACAGGTCGCGGGCCACCGTCCGGTCGGCGTCGTTGAGCGCGAACTGCACCACCACCAGCTTGACCCGGGTCGCGGCGAGGGTGTTCTTGAGCATCGCCTTCAGCGCGTCCCGTTCCTCCGGCGGCACCCCGGGGCGGCCGCTGTCGTCGGCCCCGTCGGTCAGGACCACCAGCGTCCTCGGGCCGTCCGCCCGGGCGGGGAAGTCGTCCCGCGCCGCGGCCACCACCGACTGAATCAGAGGGGTGGTGCCGGACGGTTCGTACCGCCGCAGCCGGGCGATCAGGTCGCGGAGCTTCGCCGTGTCGCCGCCCTGCCAGTCCACCACCGCGGGCTCGCCCGGGGCCGGGTACACGACCGCGTCCCAGTCGGGCAGGTTCTTGGCGGAGAACAGCCGGACCCGCAGCGGCGTGCCCTTTGGTAACTCGGCTAGGGTGGCCTCCAGCGTCTCCAGCAGCCGGTTGAACTTGGACGGGCCGGCCTTCCAGACGTCCTCCGGGCCGGGGAGGCGGAACCCGTTCAGCCCCTCCTTCATGCTCCCGGAGTAGTCGAGGAGCACGACCACCGGCGGGAGCGGTTGCGTCGGGTCGGCGCGGACCGCGACGGCCGCCGCCGTCGCCCCGGGGCCGGGGTCGGTAACAACCAGTTCCGCCCGGCGGGTGACGTCCACCGCTTGCGTGGCGTCGGGGCGCTGGCCCCGGAAGTACAGACACGCCCCGGCGGTCGTCTCGGCCGGCGTCTCGTCCTCGGAGGTGGCTTCGAGCCCGACGGTGACGACCTGCTCGGGCGGCGGCCGCAGGTCGAGTAGCGTCCGCCGGGCGGTCCCCGGCGCGAGCCGGAGCGGGGCGCGGGATGCGTCCACCCGGGGCACAAGGACCGCCCGCCCCGGCGGCGTCTCGGCCGGAACGTGGAAGGTGAACCCGAGCGTCCGCCACTGCTCGCTCGTCCACCGGACGCGGTCCCCGTCGCCGGCGGGGCGGAGCTCCAGCGGCCGGGCCGGCGCCCCGGCCGGCGGCGCGCCACGCCGCAGGGCGGCGGCGTCGGCCCGGAAGAGGCGGGCGACCCGTTGGAAGTACGGCGGGCCGGCCCGCGCAGTCTCGTCGTACCAGTGATCGTTCTCGGCTCGCACCGCGAGCGCGTCGAACAGGGCCGCCCACGCTTCCCGCCCCGCGGCCGCGGCCGGCTCCTGAGCCGGGTCGGCCCCCGGGGCGGCCGCAACCCCGAGCCGGGCGGAGCGGTCGTCCGGCGCGGCGGAGCGGCGGCGGGACTCGGCCGCGGCCGCCTCGGCGTCGCCGCCCGGGTGCCCGACCTCTGCGGCGGCGACGCGGTCCCACGCGCGCCGGGCCGCGGCACGCGGCTCCGGCCGGTCGGCCCCTGCGGGCGCGGTGCGGGCCGTGCCGGTCGGCTCGGTCAGCAGCTTGTAGGTCGCCGTCCGGGACGCCACCAGCAGCCGCTCGCGGTCGACCGGTGCGAGGAGCGGGGTGGCGAGGAGTTCCTCCTTCGACACGAGCGCGGTTTGCAGAGCCGCGTCGGTCTCCTCGCGGACCGCCCGGGCGAACGCCCCTTCCAGTTCTCGGACGCTTGCCCAGACCGCAGCCGCGCCGGCCTTCAACTCGGCCGGCGCGGCACCGCGGGCGAGGGCCGCGTCCAGGGCATGAACCTCGCCCCACAACGCAACGAGCCGGTCGGAATCCCGGCCAGCCGTGGCGGCCCAGCGGCCGAGGTACGGCAGTTCCGCGAAGGCCGCGTCCCGGACCAGGAAGGCGAACCGGACATCGCCCGCCGTGCCGGCGGCCGCCGCGTACTCCTTCTCCAGTTCCCCGCCGGGGTGTTTCGGCGCGTCGGTCCCGAACAGCCAGTCCTCGGACTCGCGCCGCCGGGCGTCGGCCGTCTCGACCGTCTTCCAGATGTACGGCCGGACGCGCTCGCTCAGTGCCGCCGGGGACGGGCGGCCTGCGACCGGCGGCGCGCCCGGGGGCAACAGCCCGAGGGCGGCGCGGTCGCCCTGCGCCCGGAGAGTCAGTGCCGCCCGCCACGCGACCGGCGGTTCCTGCGGGGGGGTGATGACCTCCCGGTAGAAGCGGTTCACCAGCGCCGCGAGCTGGCGCTCGGAGGGGCGGCCGGCCGGTCCAGAAACTGGAAGCGGGGCGGTTTCGGACTTGGCCAGAACCCACAAGTCGGTGACCGGGTCGGTCGCAGCCGGGTCGCGGACCGCGTCGAAGGCGAGTGCTTGGCCGAAGCTCGCGGGGAACGTCCCGCCCTTGCCGAAGACGGGGCCGTAGGGCGCGGCGAGGTCGTCGGCCGCGGCTCGGGCGGCGTCGGCGAGCTTGCCGGCGACCGCGGGCAGTCCGGCCCGCAGCGCCGCCTCGTGCCGCAGCAGGAGGTGTTCGTACCGCCGCCACGCCCGCGGCGCGTAGGTCGCCGGGTGCGGGCCGCGCGTCAGTCGGTCGGTGCGTGCGGTCCACAGATCCCGCCACTCCTTCAGGTCGGCGGCCGACGGCGGCGGGGCGGCGTCCCACGCCGGTCGCTCGTCGTTCGGGCGCGGGCTCACCCGGATGCCATCCGCCCGGGCCTCCCCGTCCGCTCCGAGGGGCAGCAGGAACGGCGTCTGCGGGGTCGGGCGGTTGTTCCCGCTCCACGCCGCGAGCCGCTTCCGCACGTCGTCGAACAGCTCCCGGGCGGTGACGACGCCGGTCCGCCCCTCGCGCTCGTCGAGGGCCGTCACGACCGCGTGGGCGAACGCCGTCGCCCCGAGTTCTTCCGACTCCCACCCGCGCTCCCCGGGGCCGGCCCCGCAGACCACGACCACGCGCCCGTGCCGCCTCACGGTGTCGTCTAGCCGGTGCAGTTCGGTGGCGAAGTCGTCCCACCGCGCGTCGTGGGCCGGGTCGGGGCGGAACCGGGCCGGGTCGATGAGCAGCACGACCTGTCCGGCGCCGAGTTC
>JAFKFQ010000379.1 GCA_017308215.1 bacterium
GGCGACCTGACCGTCGCCCGGTGCGTGGTCCTGGCGGCGTGGGGCTGCCGCCGGCCGCCGCCCGGGAGTCCGACGCGGCTGTCGCTCCACCCCATCCCCCCGGACGCCCGCCTCGACCCGCGACCCCGGATCGATCTACTTGCGCGGCTCCGTCAGCGTCTCGTCACCGGCGACCTGGACCCGCCCAGCTATGCCCTGTTCGACGACCCGGTGATCCGGGCGTTCGTCGCGGACGTGGCCGCGGGCGTTACCCTCCCGGCCCCCGCCGCGCTGGACGACGGCGACCGGAAGTATTGGGAAAGCGAGCAGAAGGCCTGGCTCGACCTGCTCCGCGGGCTGCACCGCCTAGGGGAACTGCCGGACGACATTCTGCCGTAGCCCGTCCACGCAAGTTGTGCCGCCTGCGTGCGGTTCGTCCCCGAATGACTCCCCGCCGCCTCCGCACAACCCCCGGTCTGCGGCGGAACGCCGGGTTGACCGGAGTTCCCCGACTTGGCATAAGCGCCCCGGTTCCCGGACCGGAGGCAGCCCGTGACCGATCCCGCCCCCCGCACGCCGCTCGGCTGGCTGCCGTTCCTGTTCACGCGCGTCTTGTTCCCCGGCACGGCCGACGCCGACACGCGGGTGCGCGCGTCGGCGCTACTCGTGCTGCTCGTGCTGCCGGCGGCGATGCTGTACCCGACGCGCGGGTTCCACCTGCTCGAACCGGACGAGGGGCGGTACGCGCAGATCCCGCGCGAGATACTGGCGAGCGGGAACTGGGTGGTGCCCACGCTCCAGGGCGAGGCGTACCTCGACAAACCGCCGCTGCTGTACTGGCTCGTCGCGCTGAGTTACCGCGCCTTTGGCGTCAGCCCGGAGTCAGCGCGGCTCGTGCCGGCGGTGTGCGTCCACCTGACGATCCTGGCCGTGTACCTGCTCGGCCGGCGCAGCGTCGGCGCGCGGCCGGCGTTCTGGGCGGCGCTGCTGTTGAGCGTGGCGCCGGGGTTCGTCGGCGTCGCCCGGCTGCTCCTGCTCGACGGCCTGCTCGTCCTGTGTGTGACGCTGTCGGTGATCGCCGGATTTGAAGCGGTGCGAACCGGCCGGCTGAAACTCGGCTGGTGGCTCGCGTCCGCGGTCGCGTCCGGGCTCGGGTTCCTGACGAAGGGGCCGATCAGTGAGGTGCTGCTGTTCGTGCCGCTGTGGGCGTTCGGGCTGCTGACGACGGGTCGGCTGATGACGGTGGTGCGGCCGCGGCACTACGCGCTGTTCGCGGCCGTGGTGGTGGCGGTGAACCTGCCGTGGTACGTCGCCATCTACCGGCAAGAGCCGGCGTTCCTGAAGCACTTCTTCTGGGACCACAACGTCATGCGGTTCCTCCAGCCGTTCGACCACCTCCAGCCGGTGTGGTACTACGCCCCGATCCTCCTCGGCGGGCTGCTGCCGGGCACGGTGCTGTTCGTCGCGTACTTCCGCGGCCTGCTGACCGGCGGCGAAGATGCGGCGGCGCTGCGGTCGCCGGCGGGCGGGTTCTGGCTGCTGGCGGGCGGGTGGTGTGTGGTGTTCTTCAGCGTGTCGGGGAGCAAGTTGCCGACGTACATCCTGCCGGCGTACCCGTTCCTGTGCCTGGCGCTCGGCGAGTTCGTCGCCCGCACGCGCTGGCACGCGGCGCCGGCGACGCGCGCGGCCGTAGTGCTGACGGCGGCGCTGATGCTGGCGGTCGTCCACATCGGGCTGCCGTGGTACGCGCGGGAGCGGTCGCCGTTCGGGCGGCCGGACCTGGTGGAGCGGTTCGTGACGGAACCGGGGACGGTGGTGGTGAGCTACCCGCGGAACTGCGACTCGCTGGCGTTCTACTCCGGCCGCGCCGATTTCGACCGGGTGCGCACAAAGGACACGAACCAGTTGATGGTGGACTGCCACCACCGCGAGCGGACGGTGATCCTGTTCACGCACCGCGACGCGCTGGCGGGCTTCCGCAACACCCTTCCGCCGAGCCTGGAGATCGCCGAGGCGGTGAGCCTGCGGCGCACGACGGGCGTCGGCGCGGTGGACAAACTCGTCGGTTCGACGCCGTGGGGGCTGTGCGACGTGGCGGTCGTCGTGCCGCGCCGCGACGAGGCGGCCGGCGGGCAATAATTGCCGAAACGATCAAGCTATTCGTTCGTACTCCGCTTCGAGACCCTCCGCAACAACCTGCGAACGACCCGGCGCCAGTCGTTCTCGATCCAGTCGTCGCCGAAAGGGATGACGCGCCAGTGTCGCCAGCCCGCCAATTCAAACTCGCCTGCCATCCACGACGCCCGCTCGGCATTACTCGAATGGACGATGACCGGGCGCACGACCGGCTGTGTCGTGAGCCACTGGGCCACGGTGTACCCGTCACCAGGGTCGGGATCGCCCTCCGGTGCGATAAGGTCGTGGTCAAGAGAGATCACGGAAGTAGCCGCGAGGAGCGGCCCGGCCTCGCGGATCATCGTGTGTGCGTCGCGCCAGACGCGAAACTGCGGCACCGGTTCCAACCCCGTGACGACCGCCTCGAAGCGGTTCAGGCGTTCGGAGTCGTCTTCGAGCAACAGTAACACTCGAAGCCCTCACCCAGCCGGGCTACAACCCCGCCTGCTTGTACGCCTGGGCGATGCTGTTGGTGTAGATCGTGAAGATGGCGATAATGATGAACATCGCCCCCAGCGCGTACAGCCCCCAGCTCGTGTACTGGGCTGCCTCCTTCAGCTTGCGGCTGCCGTCCTCGCGGTAGTTCTCGGCCAGCCGTTCGCACACCTCCGTCATCATCCCCGCCTCCTCCGCCCCCAGGATCGAGTCGCGGACCTCGTCCGGGAACGGCGCCCCGCTCGCCTCCAGCGCGTCGTAGATCGCGCCGCCCTTCTTCACGACCGCGACCGCCCGGTCCTCGCCGTTCATGAACACCGAATTGGCCGTCGCCCGGAAGCCGTAGTGGAGCGCCTTCTCCGCCCGCAACCCGGCCTCGTGCGTCATCCGCAGGGCGATCAGGAAGCGGTGGATGGCGAAGCACTTCAACGCCCCGCCCCACGCGGGCACGATCAGCATCATTCCCTCCAGCCGCGACTTCCATTTCAGGCTGTTCAGCACCGCCCGGACCGCCAGCACGAGCCCGCCGACCGTGCCGAACGCCACGACGAGGAACGTCAGCGCGCCGCCCGTGCCCGTCAGCCCGAGCCCGAGCGGGTCCATCTTGCTGCCGAGCAGGCCGAGGACGAAGATCAGCGCCGCGATGATGAGGATGGCCGCGACGAACTGGATCGTCGGGTAGATCATCTGCGAGCGGAAGTCACGGCGGACGCGGTCGGTGACCTCGTAGTACTGGCACAACTCGTCGAACGTCTCCTCCAGCCGGCCGCTTGTCTCGCCGACAGCGACAAGTTCGACGAACAGCGGCGGGAACTGGTCGCGGTACGGCTCGAACGCGTCCTCCAGCGAACTCCCCTTTTCGAGCTTGGCGGCCACGTCGGCGGCGATCGGGCGGAGCACCCGCGGACCGCTCTTGGCCTGCTGCTTGAACACGCGCACCGGGCTGAGCCCGGCGCCGAGGCTGTGCTTCAGCGTCCGGCACCAGGCGACGAGCGCGGGGAGCGGGCACTTCGGTGTGAACATGCGCGGCCGGGTGTCGGGGGCGGCGGGGATCGGGTATCGTGAGGACGCCCGCCGGGCGGCGCCGTTCCGCCCGCTCGGTTCAGCATACCCGGTCCCGCCGATGTCCGACACGCCCGACCCGCGCTACCTCGCCGGCATCGACCGGTTCAATCACGGCGATTACTTCGACGCACACGAGGTCTGGGAGGAGCTTTGGGGCGATTGCCCCGCCGCCGACCGCCGGTTCTACCAGGCGTTGATCCAGGCCGCCGTGTCGCTTTACCACCGCGGTCGGGGCAACCGGGCCGGGGCCGATAGACTGTTCACGTCGGGCCGGGCGTACATGGCGCCGTACCGCCCGACGCACCGCGGGCTCGCGGTGGACGCCTTCTGGCGGCAGGTGGAAGCCGCCCTCGCCGACCCGCCCGGCCCGGCCCCGCGCATCGTCCTTGACCCCCCAACCGGTGACCCGCAATGACCGACGACCTGGCGGCGATTGCGGCGTTCGACGGCACGGTGCGGTTGTTCCCGCTCCCGAACCTCGTCCTGTTCCCGCACGTCGTCCAGGTGCTGCACGTCTTCGAGCCGCGCTACCGGCAGCTCATGGCCGACGCGCTCGTCGCCGACCACACGTTCGCGCTCGCCCTGCTCCAACCCGGTTGGGAGGACGACTACGACGGCCGCCCGCCGGTCCACGAGGTCGCCTGCCTCGGCCGCATCGGCTGGCACGAGCAGTTGCCCGACGGCCGGTTCAACCTGCGCCTCCGCGGCCTGTCGCGGGTGCGGCTGACGGAGGAGGTGCCGACCGACCGCCTCTACCGCGTGGCGCGGGCGGAGCTCGTCCCGGACGTGGCGCCGGCGGACCTCGGGCGGCTGAAGCGGCTGCGGAAGGGGCTCGCCGAGGCGGTGCTGCCGCACTTCGCCGGCGACGCCCCGGCCCGGCGGCAGGTGGAAGACCTGTTCGGCGGCGACCTGCCGCTCGGGCACGTCTGCGACATCCTCGCCTACGGCCTGCCGCTGCCGCTGGAGTTCAAACAGGCGCTGCTCGTCGAGCCGCACGTGGACCTCCGGGCCGAGCGGATGGCCGACGCGCTGAAGGCGTCCGCCGCCCGCGCCGCCCGCCGCTTCCCGCCGGACTTCAGCGCGAACTGACGCCCGCCGGCACTGGCATTTCACTAGCGGCGACTTACAACGATCCCCGTCCCCTCCCCAGCGACGAGGTCAGCCGTGAGCACGAAGCGCGAAGGTGCGGTCAAGTTCAAGGGCGGTCCGGTCACCCTGGTCGGGCCGGAGGTGAAGGTCGGCTCGAAGGCTCCCGACTTCAAGTGCCTCAACGTCCTCTCGCCGGTCACCCTCGCCGACACCCCGGCGAAGGCGCGGCTGTTCAGCGTCGTCCCGTCGCTCGACACGCCGGTGTGCAGCACCCAGACGAAGAAGTTCGAGGACGGGCTGAAGACCCTCGGCGATTCGGCCGCGGCGTACACCGTCAGCCTCGACCTGCCGTTCGCCCAGAAGCGGTTCTGCGGCGCCGAGGGCGTGAGCTCGATGACCACCCTGTCCGACGTTCACAACCACTCGTTCGGCGAGAACTGGGGCGTGCTGATCGAGGGGCTGCCGCTGCCGCTCCTGGCCCGGTCGGTGTTCGTGGTGGATAAGACGGGGACGGTCACCTACGCCGAGTACGTCGCCGAGGTGACGAGCGAGCCGAACTACGACGCGGCGCTGGCCGCGCTCAAGGCGGCGGTTTAAATCGCGGAGTATGGCCGCAAAAAGGCACAAAAATCACAAAAAGAAGAGAAATTAGTCTTCTCTTCTTTTTGTGATTTTTGTGCCTTTTTGCGGCCAATTCTTACGCCGCTTCGCGGCGGTCGGCGGCGGGCTGGAACAGCCAGCCGGACGGCTTCGGGAAGGCGCCCGGCCCGACCGGCCCTTCGGGCGTGCCGTTCCAGGCGTGCACGCGGAGGGCGCCCAGGACGCGCTCGGCGAGTTCCAGCGCGTCGCGCCCGTCCTCGCCGGTCACGCGGGGGCGGCGGCCGGTCTTCACGCAGTCCACGAAGTGCCGCAGCTCGCTCGTCAGCTGGTCGCACTTGCGGTCCTCGTCGCGGTGGAGGACTTGCAGGTAGCGGCCGAATACCTCGTCCTTCAGCCGCGCCCGGGCCGCCGGGTCGAGCTTCTCCGGCCGCAGCCCGTAGCGGCGCAGCTCCTCGCCCGGCTGCACCAGCGTCAGCTTGCGGTTCACGAAGTCGATGCCGGCGTAGCCCTCCGGCGCCCAGACGCGCAGCCGCCGCTTCGCCCGCTGGCTGATCCGGCTGGCGGTGACGTGGGCGACGCACCCGTTCTCGAACTCGAGGCGGGCGTTCACCATGTCCTCGTGCCCGCCGAACACCGCCGCCCCGACCGCCGACACCGCCCGCACCGGCCCGCCGATCAGCGCCAGCAGCAGGTCGAGGTCGTGGATCATCAGGTCGAGCACGGCGCCGATGTCCACGCTCCGGCCGGTGTACGGCCCGTGCCGCTCGGCCTCGACGAACTTCGGCGTGATCGGGCGCCGCGCGAGGTCTTCAAACGCCGGGTTGAACCGCTCGATGTGCCCGACCTGGAGCGGCACGCCGGCCGTCTCCGCGAGCGCGATGAGTTCGTCCGCCTCGGCGAGCGTGCGGCAGATCGGCTTCTCGACGAGCACGGGCACGCCGGCCCGCAGGAACGCGGCGGCGACGCGGTGGTGGTGGATCGTGGGGGTGACGACGCTGACGGCATCGACCCGGCCGACCAGCGGCTCGAAGTCGGTGAACGCCGCGGTGTCGTGGCGGGCGGCGACGGTGCGGGCCTGCTCCGGGCTGCTGTCCACGACGCCGACCAGTTCCACGTCCGGGAGTCCGGCGAGGATGCGGGCGTGGTGCTGCCCCAGGTGTCCGACGCCGATCACCGCCATCCGCACGCGGGTCATGCCATCCTCGGTGTCGTCAAGTCGTCAGGCGGCCCGCCGCGAAGTCGGCCGGCTTGCCGGCGCCGCGGCCTGTCGGCTCGCGCGTTCCAGCTGTGCCGCCAGTCGGGCGTTCAGGGCGTGGCCGGACCGGTAGGCGACCACGTGGCCGGCGAGGTCGAACCCGCACAGCGCCAGGTCGCCGACCAGGTCGAGTACCTTGTGCCGGGCCGGCTCGTCCGCGAACCGGAGGCGGTTGCCCATCGGGCCGTGCCGGTCGAACACCAGCACGTCGGCGGGCGTCAGGTGCCTCCCGACGCCGGCCGCGCGGATCGCGTGTGCCTCGGGTTCTGTCAGGAATGTTCGGCAGGAGGCGACCTCCCGCACGAAGTTTTCTGGGGTCAGTTCCAGGGTGTGTGCCTGCGGCGGGATCGGCGCGCCCGGGCCGTAGTCGAGCCGGTAACTGACCAGCAGCCCCTCGCGCTCCGGCGGGTGGAGCGCGACCGTCGCCCCGTTCGCGGTCACGACCAGGGGCTCGTCCACGCCCCAGACCGGGCGGCGGGCCGTCTGGAGGACGGCGCCGGCGGCCGCGAGCGCGGCCACGAACCCGACCGCGGAGCCGTCGAGGCCGGGGGGTTCGGGGCCGTCGAGTTCGAGGACGCAGTTGTCGAGGCGGAGCCCGGCCAGCGCGGCGAGGGCGTGCTCGACGAGCGTGACCCCGGCGTCGGGCGGGCCGACGGTGGTGCGGCGGTCGGTGCCGGTCACGGCCGCGGCGACCGCGGGAATGACCGGTGCGCCGGGCAGGTCGGTGCGGCGGAAGGCGAGGCCGGTGTCGGCGGGGGCGGGGAGGAACCGGGCGGTGACCCGCTTCCCCGCGACGAACCCGGCGCCGGTCACCTCGGCCGGGGCGGCGAGGGTGCGTTGCTGTCGGTACCCGATGACTCGCACGGTGCCCGCCTCCGTCGGTTCCTCACGAAACGGGGCCGGCGGCCCGGGCCACCCGGGCCGCCGGCGGGGTCGTCACATCTTGCCCGGGGTCGGCGGCGCCCCCATCGGGGCCGGGGCGCCCGTCGGGGGGACACCGACCGCGGGCGGGCCGCCCGGTGCGCCGGGGGCGGCGCCCGGGGCGCCGGGCGCCGGGATGTCGGCCCCGGCCGGGACCGGCGGGGCCGGGTGCCACTTGTTGAGCGTCTGCACCACCACGCCGGTCACGTCCACCTGCGGGTGGACGAAGAACGGCTGGGCCGCCGGCGGCTTCAGCTTCAGTTCCTTCAGGTACGGATTCTTCTGCTCGTCCGGCGTCACCGCGTCCGGGTACGCGAGCACAAGGTGGTAGCCGTTCATCTCGGCCGTCTTGTCCACGACCAACTTGATGTCGTCGTAGAGGCCCGAGATGATCGTGCTCGCCTTGTCGTTGAGCACCTTGTTGATGTCGCGGTCCTTGTCCTCGATCTGCCGGGCGAGGGCGAGCATCTGCTTGCCCTTCTGCTCCTTGATCGCCGGGTCCGGGGCTGCCTGGACTTCCTGCTGGAGCTTGATGTACTCGGCGCGCCACTTCACGAGGTCGCCCGACATCCCCTTCCGCTCTTCGTTCAGCTGGTAGACCTGCCACTTGGCCTTGCCGTAGTCGCGCATGACCGAGGCCATGTTGAACACGGCGACGGTGGGGCGACCGCCCTGGGCGGCCGCGGGCGGCGCCCCGCCCGGCTGCTGCGCCCGACCGGCGCTGGTGAGGAACACCGCCCCGCCGATCCCGACCAGGGCGGACAGGTACACGTACACGCGCTTCACGTCCATGCCTCCTCTGCACGGGTCGGCGCGGGCGGGGGTTCCGGTCCCCGTCCGTGCCCGGTCCGCCGGCGACCGCGGGCGCGGTCCATCCTCGCGGCTTCTTTTAGTGCCGTGGCGGGCGGGTAATAACCCATCCCCCGGGGGCCGTCAACCGGAACAAGACGGGCGGACGACGTGGACGGGGGAATCGCACGTCCGGACCCGTGTCCCGCCCCGTCCGCGGAACCGGGCTCGGACGTACGGGGGATGGTTCGGGTGAATCGGCGCGTGCGGCGGTGTCGATAATCGGGCCAGCGTCCGCCCCGGGGGTCGTCATGCGCCGCGCGTTCCGCCTGCTCGTCCCGCTCCTGTCGCTGGCCGCCGGGGCGGGGGCGGTGGCGCTCCCCGGCGGGTGCGGGCCGTCGGCGGCGCCTAAGGAGGCGACCGTCCGCGGCCGCGTGACCCTCCAGGGGTACCCGGTCGCGGGCGGCACGGTGGTGTTCGCGCCCGACCCCGAGCGCGGTGGGACCGGCAAGCCGATTCGCGCCGCCACCGCCGCCGACGGCACGTTCACCCTCCGCGCCGGCGACGGCCCGGTCCCGCCGGGGTGGTACCGGGTGGCACTCGCCGCGCCGCCGGGGCACGAACCGGCCGACCCGCCGTTCCCCGATCAGCTGCGTCGGCCGGACCGCTCCGGGCTCGTCCGCGAGGTGGCGGCGGGGAAGGAGCACGTCTTCGAGTTCGCCGTCGAGGTGCCAGTCGCGGCCGACGCCCCGGCCGGGCTGGTTCGTCCTTGACCGCCCCCGGAAGACGGTTAGAGTAAGGCGGCCGGAACCACTCGCATTTCTGACCGGGAGACTGCCGTGGGCCTCTTCGACAACATGTTCGGCGGCAACGAGGCCGCGAAGGGGTTGACCAAGCACGAGGCGTTTGCCGGCATCCTGCTCGCCGCCTCTGCGGTGGACGGGCACATCGCCAGCGAAGAAATCAGCACCCTCATCAACACCATCTCGCGGATGAAATTGTACAGCAACTTCAACGATGATAAGTACGGCAGAATGTTCGATCGTCTGATGAAGATGCTCAAAAAGCACGGCGCCATCGAACTCACCGAGCGGTGTGCCCCCGAGGTGCCGGACGACCTCCGGGAGACGGTGTTCGCCAACGCGTGTGACATCGTACTGGCCGACGGGGTGGTCGAGGATGAGGAGCGCGAGCTGATCGAGAAACTGCAGAACGAACTGGAGATCCCGGGCGACGAGGCGATGGACATCGTCCGCATCATGGTCATCAAGAACCGCGGGTAATCCCTAGAGGACAGAGGACAGAAGTCAGAGACCGATCAGCCGTCAGGCGGCTGTCCGATGGCGCCCGAGTTCCGTGCCCTGTTGTCTGTCCTCTGTCCTCTGCTACCAGGAGTGGTCTCATGGGCCTGTTCGGCGACATGTTCGGCGGCGGGGGTGGGTCGAAGGAGCTGAGCCCGCAGGAGGCGTTCACCGGCATCCTGCTCGCTGCGGCGGCGGCCGACGGGCACATCTCCGACGAGGAGGCGACCGGCCTGTGGACGGCGATCGAGCGGATGAAGCTGTTCAGCAATTACACGCCGGACAAGTTCAAGCGGATGATCGACACGCTGCTCAAGATCCTCAAGAAGGGCGGGCCGGACCTGCTCGTCGAGAAGTGCGCCCCGGTGCTGCCCGAGGAGCTGAAGGTGACGGCGTTCGTGAACGCCTGCGACATCGTCCTCGCCGACGGCGTGGTGGAGCCGGAGGAGAAGGAGATGATCGAGAAGCTCCAGAACCGGCTCGAGGTTCCCGGCGACGACGCGATGGAGATCGTCAAGGTTATGGTGCTTAAGAACCGCGGCTGAGGTCGGTGGTATAACGGAAGTAAGGACCACCGCCCGGGGACGGCCGTCCCCGGGTTTTTTCGTTCACCGGACCACCGGACCACGCCATGCGACTTTTCCGCCTCGCGGCACTGGTTCTGGCCCTCGGGGGCACGGCGATGACGGCTTCTTCGGACGAGGGGATGTGGCTCCTCAACGACCCGCCGCGCGATCTCCTGAAGAGTCGCCACGGGTTCGAGCTGAGCGCCTCCTGGCTGGACCGGGCGATGAAGGCGAACGTCCGCCTCAACAGCGGCGGGTCGGGTGGGTTCGTCTCGCCCGACGGGCTCATCGTCACCAACCACCACGTCGCCGCCGACTCGATCCAGAAGCTCAGCACCGCCGACCGCGACCTGTACCGCGGTGGCTTCCTGGCGGGGGCGCGCGACCAGGAGCTGAAGTGCCCGGACCTGGAGGTCAACGTCCTCCAGAACATCACTGACGTGACCGCACAGGTGAACGGGGCGGTCAAGGCGGGCATGACGCCGGCGCAGGCCGCCGCGGCGCGGCGGGCGGCGATGGCGAGGGTCGAGAAGGAGTCGCTCGACACCACCGGCCTGCGGTCGGATGTGGTGACGCTGTACAACGGCGGGCAGTACCACCTCTACCGCTACAAGAAGTTCACCGACGTGCGGCTCGTCTTCGCGCCGGAGAAGGCGATCGCCGGGTTCGGCGGCGACGTGGACAACTTCGAGTACCCGCGGATGAACCTCGACGTGGCGTTCTTCCGCGCCTACGAGAACGGCCGGCCGGCGAAGACGCCGGACCACTTTCGCTGGAGCCCGGACGGCCCGAAGGAGGGCGACCTGGTGTTCGTCACCGGCCACCCCGGCACGACGAACCGGCTGGAGACGCTGGCGAAGCTGAGGCACCGCCGCGACCACACGCTGCCGTACACCCTGGCCCGCCTGCGGGCGACGGAGGCGGCGCTGCACCAGTACGGCGAGCGCGGGCCGGAGGAGCACCGGCAGGCGGCGACAGTCCACCACAGCGCGGCGAACGCCCGCAAGGCGTTCAGCGGGCAATACCAGGGCTTGCTCGACTCCAGCGTGATGACGCAGAAGCAGAAGGCCGAGCGTGACCTGCACGCGACGCTCGTCTTCGCCGCCCACCAGCACGGCATGATCCCCGGCCCGCAAGACGCGAAGATTCTGTCCGCTCCCAACGATTACCTCGACGCGCTCGAGCGCGTCGCCGCGGTGCAGGCGACGTTTGCCGGCTTCGAGCGCGAGTACTTGCTACTCGAGACCGGGCACGGGGTCTCGTCGGAACTGTTCACCGTCGCCCGCCACCTCGTCCGCATGGCGGACGAACTGCCGAAGCCGTCTCCCGACCGACTCCGCGAGTACCGCGACTCGAACCTCGAGTCGCTCCGGCTGCAGGTGTTCAGCCCGGCCCCGTTGTACCCGGCGCTGGAGCGGGTGAAACTGCAGACCGCGCTCACGTTCCTCGCCGAGCAACTCGGCGGCGACCACCCGACGGTCCGGCTCGCGCTCGGCGGCAAGAACCCGGCCGGGCGCGCCGACGAACTCGTTCGCGGTACCAGACTCTTCGACGCGGCGGAGCGGAAGAAGTTCGCCGACGGCGGAAGGGCGGCGCTCGACGCCAGTACCGACCCGCTCGTCCTGCTGGCGAAGGCGATCGACCCCGAGGCGCGGCGGCTGCGGGCGCGGTTCGAGGCGGAAGTCGAGGAGCCGGAACGGCAGGCCTACGCGGAGTTGGCGCGGCTGCGGTTCCTGGCGCTGGGCAAGTCGGTGGCGCCGGACGCGACATTCACCCTGCGCCTGGCGTTCGGGGTGGTGAAGGGCTACGAGGTGGACGGCGAGAAGCTGCCGTACCACACCTCGTTCGGCGGCGCCTTCGACCGCCACGCCCGGCTCGGCGGCGTCGAGCCGTTCGACCTCCCGAAGCGCTGGCTCGACGGCCGGGCGAAGCTCGACCCGGCGACGCCGTTCAACTTCGTGAGCACGGCGGACACGATCGGCGGGAACAGCGGCAGCCCGGTGCTGAACCGCGCCGGCGAACTGGTGGGCGTGAACTTCGACCGCAACCGTCACGGGTTGGTGCGGAACTTCGTTTACACCGAGGTCCAGGCGCGGCACGTCGCCGTTCACTCGCGGGCGGTGCTGGAGGCGCTGCGGAAGCTCTACCCGGCCGAGGCACTGGTAAAGGAGTTGACGGGCGGGTGACCGCCGTTGTCCACGCCGGCGGGCGAGCGGCATAATGGGATCAGATTACCTTCGGAGGCGATCATGCCGGCCGTTGCCCCCGCGACGCGCTTCCCGACCTTCGCCGACGTCCTCCGGCGGCTGGGCGACGTGCCGGCGGAACGGGTGCGCACGTTCCCACCTCCCGGCATCGCGACCGTGAAAGACCTCCTCGACCCCAAGATTACGGGTGACCGCCTCTACGAGTTGGTCGATGGCATCCTCGTGGAGAAGGCTGTGGGCTGGCACGAGGGTGGTCTGGCGTTGTGGATCGGGTCGCTGCTCAACCTGTTCCTGATGGAACACAACGTCGGGTACGCCGCCGGGTCGGACGGGATGATCCGGTTCAAACTTGACCTCGTGCGGATGCCGGACGTGTCGTTCATTCGCTGGGACAGCGTGGACGACCCGGAGGAGATCGAGAACCCGGACGGGGCATTCCTGGAAGTCGCACCGGACTTCGTCGTCGAGATCATGAGCCCGAGCAACACGAAGCGGGAGATGGAAATCAAGCTGGAGGAGTACGCGAAGGCGGGTGTGAAATTGGCGTGGTACGTGTATCCGAAGCGGCGAGAAGTCGAGGTGTACCCGGACGCCCATGCTGAGGGGAAGTTCACATCGGGGTTGGTGGCACGCTCGACGGCGGCTCCGTGCTGCCGGGGTTCATGCTGTCGGTGGCGAAGCTGTTTGAGAATCGCGCGCCCGCCGGGCAGAAGGGTGCCCGGCCGCCGAAGAAGCCGAAGAAGGGGTGACGCCGGCGGTCAGCACTTGCGGATGACGCCGGCGAGCAGGCCGAGGATCTGGATGTCCTGGCGGGTCGGGTCCACGACGATCGGCTCCATCGTCGCGTTCATCGGGTGGAGGAAAATCTGGTCCTTCTTCCGCTGGTACTTCTTGAGCGTCATCGCCCGGTCCACCATCGCCACCACCTTGTCCCCGTTCTCGCACGTCTCGCGCTTGCGGATGACCACGTAGTCGCCGTCGGCGATGTGCCCGTCGATCATCGACTGGCCCTTCACCTTGACCACGAACAGGTCGTCCTCGCTGAACAGCTCGCGCATCTCGAGCCGGTCGTCGGTCTCCTCCGACTCGATCGCCCGGCCGGCGGCGACGACTCCCTTGAGCGGCAGGCTGAACCCGCCGGCGGACACCCCGGGGATGGTGATCCCGCGGGCCTGCGCCCGCTGCTGGTTGTCCCGCTTCTCGACGCGGTTGATGTACCCCTTCTTCTGGAGTGCCTTCAGGTGGCACATCACGCCGTTGGGCGAGGAGATGCCGAACGCCTCGCAGATGTCGCGGATGGCCGGCGGGAACCCCTTCGTCTCGATCGTCTTGCGGATGAAGGCGTAGATCTGTTGCTGCTTGTCGGTCAGCGGGGTGTCGCTCACGGCGGCCTCCGGGGGGCAGGTGGGACCGGCGGGGCGGTCACCGCACGGCGCTGGAGTTATCCGTAACATACGTCCATCCTGAATGCCAGTCTAATTCACACTTGTACACATGGCAAGTCGGAAAGTCCAGCGCCGTTGACCAATCCCGCACGGCCGACGAAGATGGGACCGCCCAAGGAGTTCCGATGCCACCCGCCGACACTCTCGCCGCGCTCGTCCGCCTCCCGTCCGTCAACCCGATGGGCCGGACCGACCTCCCCGCCGACATCCTCTACGAGCACCGCGTCACCGCTTACCTGGAAGGGCGCCTCCGCGACCTCGGCGTCGCGGTCGAGCGGCAGACCGTGCGCCCCGGCCGCGACAACCTCGTCGCCGTCTACGACCCGCCCGACACCCCGCCGTTCACGACGGTCTTCGAGTGCCACCAGGACACGGTGCCGGTCGACGCGATGACGGTCGATCCGTTCGCCGCCCGGATCGAGAACGGCCGCCTCTACGGCCGCGGGGCGTGCGACGTGAAGGGCGGGGCGGCGGTCATGCTCGCGGCGTTCGAGCGCCTCGTCCGCGAGCGGCCGGCCGGGTCGGCGCGCGCGGTCCTCGCGTACACCGTGGACGAGGAGCACACCTTCCTCGGCGTGCAGGAACTGGTCAAGCGGGGGCTGAAGGCCGACTACGCCGTCGTCGCCGAGCCGACGCTGTTGAACATCGTCACCGCCCACAAGGGCGTCGTCCGCTGGGTGGCGGAGGCGAGCGGCCGGGCGTGCCACAGCTCGCGGCCGGATAACGGCGTGAACGCGGTGTACCGCATGGCCCGCCTCGTGTCCGCGGTCGAACGCTACGCCGCCAAGCTCCAGGCCCGCCCGCCGCACCCGACGCTCGGCCCGCGCACCACCTCCGTCGGTCGCATCGCCGGCGGGGTCAGCCCGAACACCGTCCCCGACGTGTGCCGCATCGACATCGACCGCCGCCTCCTCCCGGGGGAAACGGCCGAAGGCGCCGCGGCCGATCTCGACGCGTTCCTGAAGGCCGACCCGGCGGTCGACTTCCCGTTCGCGCTGACGCAGGCGCACGCCGCCTGCCCGCCGCTCGACCCGGCGCGGTCCGGCGAACTCGCCGCCCGACTCGGGGCCGCCATCAACGCCGTCGTCGGCCGGCACGAGGTCCACGCCGTCCCGTACGGCACCGACGCCTCGACCCTCTCGGGCGGCGGCATCCCGGCGGTCGTGTTCGGCCCCGGCGACATCGCCCAGGCGCACACGAAGGACGAGTGGATCGACCTCGCCCAGCTCGACCCGGCGGCGGACATCCTGTTCCGCTTCGCGTGCGCGAAGTAGCTCGACCCGACGTGACAAGCGGCCCGCGGTGGCTTAGAGTAACATCATCACACGGACGGCGTCGCAGCGGTCGGGGGACGTGAGCCGCGGCCGGGCTCGGGACCGGGGGACCGGTCATACAGGGGAATCACCGTGAGCATCGTTCGCATGGGGATGGCCGAAGACGGGAAGTTCGGCGCCGGGTACGAGGCGATCTTCGGCAAGGCCGGGTCGAAGAAGCCCGCCGCCACACCGGCGCCGAAGGCCGCGGCCAAGAAGCCGGCGGCCAAGAAGAAGCCGGCGGCCAAGAAGAAGTAGCCCGGCACGCCGGCTGCAACCGTTCCCCCGTCCCGCCGGCCCGGGCGGGTGGAATCGGAGGCACCTGCGATGACGAAGACCAAGACGAACCACTTCCGCGACCAACTCCGCGCCCTCGCCGCCCGAGTCGGGGCCACGACCGCCGACCTCGAAGACCGTGTTCGCACGCCGACCGGTGGCGAGGCGGGCGGGAACCTATCGAACGTGCCGATGCACCTCGGCGACGTGGGCAGCGAGGTCTACGCCCAGGAACTCAACGCCACACTGCTCGAAAACGAGTCGCACATCCGCAACGAGGTGTTCGCCGCCCTCGACCGGGTGGAGGCCGGCACGTTCGGCACCTGCGAGGCGTGCGGGAAGGCGATTCCCCAGGAGCGCCTCGACGCACTCCCATACGTTCGCCATTGCGTGCGCTGCGCCGCGAAGTTCCAGAGCGGCGTCGCGGTGAACCTCAACGACGGGCGGCCGTCCATGTGGCAGTCGGGGCTCGACGAGACCGACGCCGACGGGACGCAGGACCACGACATTCACGCCGTCGGCACGCCCGGGGGCGGCGGGCCGGAGGGCGGGCTCGGCGGGACGAACGCCGGCCGCGGCAACCCGGCCGACGTGGCGAACCTCGAAGAGACGATGGGGAGCAGCAACTACGACCAAGAGAAGGAAGGCGCTGACGAGGACGACGGCGCCCACGCCGGCCGGTCCGGCGGTGCCGTCGGCGGTACGCCGGCGAACAAGCGCGCCGGCACCCGTAAACGCAGCCGGTAGAGTCGAAGCACGAAGTCCGAAACTCGAAATCCGAACGCGGGGCTGGGTTCGGATTTCGAGTTTCGGACTTCGTGCTTCGGATTTATCCTTGCTTGATGCCTGACTTGCTTCCGTTCGACTCGATCACCGACGCCGACGCCGCCCGCGTGGGCGGGAAGGGGTACTCCCTCGGCCGTACGTCCTCCGCCGGGTTGCCCGTCCCGCCTGGCTTTGTCGTTACCACCGATGCCTATCGGCGCCTGCACCCGACCGGCGTCCGCTCCGCCCCCGACTTTGTGAGCCGGTTCGCCGACCACCTCCGCAAACTCGGCGACGGTCCCGTTGCGGTGCGCTCCAGCGCGACCGGCGAGGACGGCGCCGAAGCCAGTTTCGCGGGCCAGCAAGAGACGATCCTCGGCGTCCGCGGCCTCGACGCGGTGCTCGACGCGGTCGAACGCTGCTGGGCGTCGCTCCACACCGACCGGGCGAAGGCGTACCGGGCGAGGCAGGGCGTGGACGAGGCCGGGCTGGCGATGGCGGTCGTGGTGCAGGAACTCGTCCCCGCCGAGGTCGCCGGCGTGCTGTTCACCCGCGACCCGCTCGACGCGGCCGGCCGGCGGATGCTCGCCGAGGCGTCGTGGGGACTCGGCGAGGCGGTCGTGTCCGGCCGCGTCACGCCCGACCGCTTCCACCTCGACCGCGCCACCGGCGCCGTCCTCGACCGGCAACTCGGCGCGAAGGACGTGCGCGTCACGGAGGTCGGAACGGAGCCGGTCTCCGACGCCGACCGCGCCCACTTCTGCCTCGATGACACCGCACTGTCACGCCTCGCCGACCTGGGGCGGCGGGTGGAGGCGTTCTACGGCGAGGCGCGCGACGTCGAGTGGGCCGTCGCCGATGGTCGGGTCCATCTGCTGCAGGCGCGGCCGATCACCGTGGCGACCGCCGCCGACCGCGAGACGGCGCTGCGCGAAACGATCCTCGAGTTGCGGGCGCGGGCGTACCCCGGCGGGACGGTGTGGGTGCGCTACAACCTGAGCGAGGTGCTGCCGGCGCCGACGCCGATGACGTGGGCGGTCGTGCAGCGCCTCCTCGCGGCGGACGGCGGGTTCGGGGCGATGAACCGCGACCTCGGCGCGACGCCCGACCCGGCGCTCGGGTCGCTGTCGGCATTCGACCTCGTCGCCGGGCGGCCAATGGCGAACCTGTCGCGGCTGCCGCGGATGCAGTCCGCGCACCCGCCCTTCGAGTACCTGTTCGCCGCGCTCAAGGCCGACCCGCGGTCGGCGCTCGACCCGAAGCCGACGCTCAACCCGCTCGCCGGCGGCGCCGTCGCGGGCCTGCTGCGGCTGCCGCTCACGGTCTGGCGGCTGACGCGGTTGGTGGCAAAGACGAAGCGCGAGGCGGAGACGTTCGCGCAGCGCTTCACGACCGAGATCGTGCCACCGTTTGTCGCCGCCGCCCGCGCGGCGAAGGCTCTCGACTGGCCGAGGATGCGGGCGGATGACCTCGAATACGCGGTCCGCGATTGGTCCCGGAAAACGCTCGTCGATTTCGCCTGCCACTCTCTTAAGCCGACGGTCTTCGCCGAGCTCTGCTGGACCACGCTGGTCGGCTTGCTGACGCCGGCACTCGGCGCGGAGCGGGCGAAGGCGACGGTCGCGGAACTGAGCCTCGGGGCGCAACCGCCTGACGACGCGCACCTCGCCGTCGCCGTGCGGGCGCTGGCGGCGGGCGAGCTCGACCGGGCGGCGTTCCTGGAGCAATTCGGCCACCGTGGCACGAACGAGATGGAGCTGAGCCAGCCGCGCTGGGCCGAGGCGCCAGAGGAGCTGGACAGGTTGATTGCCGGCGGGAAGGCCGCGGCGCGGTCGGCCTCCGGCCTGGACGGCGATTGGGAGCGCATCGCCGCCGAGGCGAAGCTGACCGGCGCTGCGAAGGCACAGGCGGCGGTGTGGTTCGAGCGGCTGCGGACCTACCTCGGCCTGCGCGAGGCGGCCAAACACTACCTGCTGATGGGGTACGCCGTCATCCGCCGGGCGCTGGTCGAAATCGACCGCCGGTACAGCCTCCGCGGTGGCGTCTTCTATTTGCTGCCGGACGAGTTGCCACTCCTCCGCGCCGATTGCTTCACGGACCTATCGCCGCTCATCGCGGCGCGGCGGAAGCGGCGGCAGGTCGAGTTGTCGCTGGAAGTACCACCAGTGCTGTTCAGCGACGATCTAGAGGCGATCGGCCGCCCGCTCCCGCCGCCTGATGGTGGCGATCAGCTCACCGGTGTGGCGCTGTCGGCGGGGACGGTGGAGGGGCCGGCGCTCGTGCTGACGGAGCCGACGGCGGCGCCGGTCGAAGGCGGGTACGTGCTCGTGTGCCCGTCCACCGACCCGGCGTGGGTGCCGCTGTTCGCCCGCGCTGCGGGGCTGGTGATGGAGACGGGCGGCGTGCTGTCGCACGGGGCGATCGTGGCCCGCGAGTTCGGCCTGCCCGCGGTCGCGGGCCTGCCCGGCGTCGTGCGCCGGCTGCGGACGGGGCAACGGGTGCGCGTAGACGGCGGGCGGGGGAAGGTGACCATTCTGGATGCACCGGCCGTTCGCCCGGATACTACACGTCCTTCCCGCGGATCTGCGCCTTGAGGACGTGTCGCAGGCGGCCCTCGATCTTCTGGTGTGCCTTGTCGATCTCCTTGTCGGTCAGCGTCTTGTCCGCCGCCTGATAGACCAGCGCGAACGCCAGACTCCGCGTCCCCGCCGGGATGCGGTCGCCGGTGTACACGTCGAACAGCTCCGCCCCCGTCAGCAGATCGCCGCCGGCGGCGCGGATTTCCGCCAGCACCGCGTTGGCGGGCGTGTCAGCGGGGACGATGACGGCGATGTCGCGCTTGGCCGGCGGCACCGTCGGGAACGGGCGGTAGGCGTACCGCTCGGGCACCGCCGCCAGCAGCGCGTCGAGGTCGATCTCCGCGACCTGCACCGCCCGCTCGGTGAGCCCGACGTTCGCCGCGACCGTCGGGTGCAGCTCGCCGAACGCGCCGACCACGGCGCCGTTCACGACGAGCTCTGCGGCGCGGCCGGGGTGGAGGTGCGGCGCCGTCTTCACGGCGCGGACCGCCACGCCCGGCAGGAGCAGGTCGGCCGCCAGCGACTCGACGACGCCCTTGAGGTCGAAGAAGTCGACCGCCGCCGGCTTGGTGTCGAGCGGGTCGTCCCACGCGGCGGCGGAACGGCGGCCGCACAGCACCAGCGCCAGCCGCCGCGGCTCGGCGGGGAGCGGTTCGCCCGTCACCGGCAGGTACACGGCGCCGATCTCGAAGAGGGAAACGGCGTCGGCGGCGAGCAGGTTCCGCTGTGCGACTTCGAGCAGGCCGGCAAGCAGGGTGGTGCGCATCACGCCCCGGTCGGGGCTGATCGGGTTCAGGAGCGTCACGTGCTTCCCGGGGGCGGGAGCACCTGGGTTCTGGGGCAGCAGCTTGTTCTCGGTCGCGGCGCCCGTGAGCGAGTAGGTGATGCACTCCTGCAAGCGCTGGTCGGCGAGCAGGTCGCGGACGTGCTCCTCCAGCTCCAGCGGGCGGTTGCCGAACTGCTCCGGCAGCGGCTGCGACAGCCGAGTGTCGGGCAGGTGGTCGTAGCCGTAGACGCGCGCGAGCTCCTCGATCAGGTCGGCGACGCCGGCCTGGATGTCGAGGCGCGTCGGCGGCGTCGTCACCACCCACCCGGCCTCGTCCCCGTTGTCGTTCGGTTCGACCTGGAATTGCAGCGCCGTCAGCACCCGCTCGACCTCCGCCGGCGGGATGTCGAAGCCGAGGACGCGGCGGACGTCGGCGGCGGTGAGGTCGATCACCTGCGGCGGGGCCGGCGCGGGGTAGGTGTCGACCATGCCGGCCAGCACCTCACCGCCGGCGTGTGTGCGGAACAATTCGGCGGCGCGGACCGCGGCCGGCTTCGCCAGCTCGGGGTGAACGCCCTTGGCGAAGCGCGTACTCGCCTCGCTGAACAGCGTGAACTGCCGCGCCGTCTTGCGCACGCTCACGAAGTCGAACGCCGCGGATTCGAGCAGAATCGCCGTCGTCGCGGTGGTCACCTCGGTGTCGAGCCCGCCCATCACGCCGGCCAGCGCGATCGGCCCGGCGGCGTCGGCGATGACGAGGTTGTCCGGGCTGAGCTCGCGGTCCTGGCCGTCGAGCGTTTTCAGCTTCTCGCCCGCCTTCGCCGGCCGCACGGTGACGACCGGCGCCTTGCCGCCGGCCCGCTTCACGAGCGCGTCGTAGTCGAAGGCGTGGAGCGGCTGGCCGTACTCGAGCATCACGTAGTTCGTGATGTCCACCGCGTTCGAGATCGGCCGCATCCCGGCGGCTTGCAGGCGCGAGCGCATCCAGCGCGGCGACTCGCCGATGGTCACGTTGCGGATGACCGTCGCCGTGTAGCGGCCGCACAGCTTCGGGTCGGTGATCTCGACCGACACCTTGCCGTCGATCTTCTCCGCGACCGTCTGGACGGTCGGTTCGGGGACGTCGGCGGCGTTGCCGATCAGCGCCGCGACCTCGCGGGCGATGCCGACGAGCGACAGGCACCGGGCCATGTTCGGGAGCACGTCGAGCTCGACCACAATGTCGCCGAGGAAGTCGGCGACCGGCGTGCCGGGGTCGGGGTCGGCGGCGTCCAGAATGATGATGCCTTCGTGCTCGTCGGAGATGCCGAGCTCGTAGTTCGACATGCACATGGCGTCGTTCATGATCCCGCGGAGCGCCTTCGGCTCCAGGGTGAACACCGCCTTCTTGCCGTCCTTGTCGGCGTAGAAGTACTTGGCGCCGCGCAGGCCGAGAACGATCTTCATGCCACTCTGGCCCGGGGCGATGTTCGGTGCCCCGGTCACGACCGTCTTCGGCTCGCCGGCGCCGTAGTCGATGGTGACGAGTTTGAGCTTGTCGGCGTCCGGGTGCTTCTCGATCTTGAGCACCTTGCCGAGCACGACCTTGTCGCGTTCCCACGCGAGCCCGGCGTCGTCCGGCTTGACACGCAGTCCGGCCGGCACCGGCAGGCCGAACACCTTCACGCCCGCGGCTTCGAGGCCGGCGAGGGTGAGGCGTTCGACGAGGAACGCCGGGTCGGCCGGGAGCGCGACGTAGTCGCGGAGCCAGGACAGCGGGACGAGCATGGGTGCGGCTTCCGGGTACGGGGAAACACTTTTGGTATATAGCGGCCGGCTTGCCGGCCGGGCACCGCACGCGTGGAAGCCCGATCGCTATATCCCGAACGGCTTGCTGGCCGCGCGTCTTCGCGCGCCTTACATCATCGTGACGCCGTGAAGGGCGGGGATGGTTCGGGCCGAATGCGCGGCCGGCGCCTTGACACCCCTTGACGTGCCCAATACTGTGCCTCTTTCCGCATTCCGGCCGATCAGGGGGATGGCGTGGCGGCCAACCAGAGCGAACGCATCCGCATCCGGATGGAAGGGTACGACCACGAGGTGCTCGACCGCACCGCGGGCGAGATCGTGCAGACGGCCCGTGACAACGGTGCCGACGTGCACGGGCCGATCCCGCTGCCGACCCGCGTCGAGCGGTACACGGTGCTGCGGTCGCCGCACATCGACCGCAAGAGCCGGGAGCAGTTCGAGATCCGCACCCACAAGCGGCTCATCGACATCCTGAAGCCGACGCAGAAGACGATCGAGGCGCTCAACAAGGGGCTCAACCTGCCCCCGGGCGTGGACATCAAGATTCGCGTCATCACCGGCGGCTGAGCCGGTCGGCGCAAAAAGCGGGCCGCCGGGTTGACTCCCCGCTGGTCAACTGTAAAAGAATAGACTCCCGCCCGCCGCACTACCCCGACGGGGTGAACAACCGGCGGGCGGTTCTCGTGCAGAAGCGACCCCGCTTCGCCGCCGGTCCGGCTCGCCGGGCCAAATACGCGGCTCACCGGGCAACCGGTCAGGCGGGGACAGGAAGGGTTCCCTCATGGCGGATCTGAACGGCGCCAACGGGGCCGCTAAGGCACCCGCGGGCTCCCGCGTCACCGAGTATACGGGCGCGATCTCTGTCCCTGTGGTCGACAAGACCGGGGCCGAGGTCGGGTCGATCACGGTGGACCCGAAGGACTTCGGCGGCAAGATCAGCAAGCAGCTGATGCACGAAGCCGTGCTGATGTACCTCGCCAATCAACGGGCCGGGACGCACAGCACGCTCCGCCGCGGCGAGGTCGCCGGTAGCACGAAGAAGCTGTTCCGTCAGAAGGGCACTGGTAACGCCCGGGCCGGCACCAAGCGGACTAACAAGCGTCGCGGTGGCGGTACGGCGAAGGGGCCGAAGCCCCGTGATTACTACTACCGCCTTCCGAAGAAGGCGGTGAAGGCCGCCAACCGGATGGCGGTGCTCTCGAAGATCGTAGACAAGGAGATCGTCGTCCTCGACGACCTCGCGATCGCCGCGCCTAAGACGAAGGAAGTCGTCGCCGTGTTGAAGGCGATCAAGGTCGGCAGGAAGGCGACTGAGGGTGGCGAGAAGGACGTGACTCTGGCGGATACCACGGTCCTGATCGGCACGAACGGGCTGGATCAAAACGTGTACCGCAGCGCCCGCAATATCGAGGGCGTGAAGGTGCTGCCGGTCGCCGAGTTCAACTGCTACACGGTGCTGCGGCAGAAGCGGTTGCTGGTGACGAAGGCGGCGCTGGAGGCGTTCATCAAGCCGCCGGCGGCTCCCGAGGCGGCCTCGAAGGTTGCCGAGGAGCCGCGGGTGAAGCGTCGTGGCCGCGCGGCCCGGATCGCTAAGCGTAAGGTTGCCGCCGCCAAGTAGGCTACACCCGGAGGCCCGGGTTCGACCCGGGAGTGGAGAAGCGTCATGCCGCGTCCCCGTCCACACCCGAAGCGCTACGTGCGGAAGCTGGAGGCCCGTAAGCCGTGCGTTCACGGCGAGCCGGGTATCGAGCTGCGGCCGTACCAGGTGCTCCTCCGTCCGCTCGTTACCGAGAAGGGGACGCACCAGAGCACCCGGTATAACGCCTACACCTTCCAGGTGAATCCGATCGCCACCAAGACCCAGATTCGGGCGGCGGTCGAGGAGTTGTTCAACGTCCGCGTCACCGACGTGCGGACCCAGAACCGGAAGGGCAAGGTTCGCCGGTTCCGCCAGGAGCTTGGTACGCTCCCGAGCTGGAAGAAGGCGATCGTCGCCCTCCACCCGGACGACAAGATCGAGTTCTTCTAGGAGTTGTCAGTCGTCAGTGGTCAGTTGCCAGCCGAGCCGCTGGCGGCCGATCCGACGACGCCCCGGCTTGGTCGGGTTGCTGTCCGGCTGAAAACTGACAACTGATTACTGAGAACCGCAGTCATGGGTATCAAGCAATACAAGCCGACTTCTGCCGGCCGCCGCGGCGGGAGCGTGTCTGACTTCGCGGACTGCACGTTCCCCGGCCTCAACAAGCCGGAGAAGTCGTTGTTGTCGCCGCTCCCGAAGAAGGGCGGGCGGAACCACCACGGGATCATCACCACCCGGCACCGCGGCGGCGGCCACAAGCGGATGTACCGGCAGATCGACTTCAAGCGGAAGCGCGACGGAGTCGAGGCGGTGGTGATTTCGGTCGAGTACGACCCGAACCGCAGTGCCCGCATCGCGCTGATCGAGTACCCGAAGGACGAGAAGTTCGACAACACCAAGAGCTACATCCTCGCCCCGGTCGGGATGAAGGCCGGTGACAAGGTGATGTCGGGCGAGACGGAGGCGGTCGAGCCGAAGCCCGGCTACTGCATGCCGCTGTGGAAGGTGCCTCTCGGCATGACCGTCCACAACGTCGAGCTCACTCCGGGCCGCGGCGGCCAGATCTGCCGCTCGGCCGGTTGCTCGGCCACGCTCACTGCCCGTGAGAAGGACTGGGCGCAGCTGACGATGCCGAGCGGGGAAATCCGCCGCGTGTCGAACAAGTGTCGAGCGACGATCGGGAGTGTGTCGAACCCCGAGCACATGAACATCAGCCTCGGCAAGGCCGGGCGGAGTCGGTGGAAGGGTCGCAAGCCGCAGACCCGCGGCATGGCGATGAATCCGATCGACCACCCGATGGGCGGCGGCGAGGGTCGGAGCAAGAGTGGTAAGGATCCGTGTGGCCCGTCCGGCGTGCTGGCAAAGGGCGGCAAGACCCGTAAGAAGCGGAAGCCGGGTAGCGGCGCCATTCTGCGGCGGCGGCCGTCGGGCAAGCACCAGAAGGGCTAAGCGGGTTGTGTGCCGGACGCGGGCGGTTGTGAAAAATCAACTGGCCGGCCGGAGTGGATTCGCTAAAGTGTTCAGTCCCGTGTGGTTGGCACCGGGGCGGTGTGTAACGCGGCCGCGGCCGCCGGACCTCGCGGGAAACGAGCGGGACCACGCATGAGCCGGTCGCTAAAGAAAGGCCCTTACGTTGACCTCCGGCTTCTCGGCAAGGTCGAGAAGCAGGGGCTGAACAAAGAGCCGATCAAGACGTGGGCGCGGGATTGCACGATCGTGCCGGAATTCATCGGTGCGACGTTCCTGGTCCACAACGGGAAGGCGTTCTTCCGGGTCTATTGCACCGAGGAGATGATCGGGCACAAGCTCGGCGAGTTCTCCCCGACCCGGACGTTCAAGGGTCACAGCGGCGGCAAGGCGAAGGCGGCCGGGAAGTAACGGGGTCGTCAGTTCGGAGTTGTCAGTTGTCAGTCGGGCACCGCCCGGCCTGCTGACCGAAAACTGAAGGCTGAGAACTGAGTACCGCAATGGACTACAAGGCGACACACCGTTACGCCGACCAAGGCGCCCGCAAGATTCGGCCGTTCGCGGACCTGATCCGCGGGCGGAACGCGGACGAGGCGGTTCAGCTGCTGAAGTTCTACCACAACCGGGGGGCCCGGTTGCTGGAGAAGGTTGTCAAGAGTGCGCTCGGCAACGCGGACGACCGCGAGTGCCCGGACCTCGACGGTCTCGTCGTCAGCGAGGCCCGGGTGGACGAGGCGCCGATGTTCAAGCGGATCCGGCCGCGTGCTCGCGGGACTGCGTTCCCGATCAAGCGGCGGATGTCGCACATCCACGTCACCCTGTCCGACCCCGCCGAGGGGTAGGGGGCGGGTGGGGTTTGGGTGCGGGGGCCGGCTGCGGTCGGCCCCCGG
Organism: bacterium; assembly: GCA_017308215.1. Lineage (GTDB taxonomy): Bacteria > Planctomycetota > Planctomycetia > Gemmatales > Gemmataceae > Urbifossiella. The sequence goes on from JAFKFQ010000379.1 coordinate 25,251, forward strand.
CGCGTTGTACGGGTGGGAATCGCGGCGGGCGGACCGCCGGGGCGTGAACCAGACAGGGGCACGGCGATGGGTCAGAAAGTCCGGCCGACCGGCTTCCGCACGGGGATCATGCGCCCCTGGCGCTCCACGTGGTACGCCAACAAGGTCGACTTCTCCGAGCTTCTGATCGAGGACTTCAAGGTCCGGGCCTTCATTCAGAAGTACCTGACCAACAAGAAGGACCGCAAGGAGCAGCGGCCCGCGATCTCGGACATCAAGATTGAGCGGACCCGCGAGCGGGTGACCGTCACGATCAGCAGCAGCCGGGTCGGGGCGATCATTGGGAAGAAGGGCGAGAAGATCGACAAGCTGACCAAGGCGCTGGAGAAGCTCACCCGGCGTCACATTGAGGTCAAGACGATCGAGATCGCCCGCCCCGAGATCGATCCGCAGCTGATCGCCGAGGACATCGCCGAGCAACTCGAGCGCCGCGCCAGCTTCCGCCGCACCATGAAGCAGGCGATGCAGCGGGCGATGGACGGCGGGGCGAAGGGCGTGAAGCTCCAGCTGTCGGGCCGGCTCGGCGGGTCGGAAATGGCGCGGTGCGAGAAGGGGATGGAGGGCTCAATCCCGCTCTCGACCCTGCGGTGCAAGGTCGAGTACGGGTTCAGCGAGGCGTCCACCCCGCAAGGGAACATCGGGATCAAGTGCTGGGTGAACCAGGGCGACTACCTGACCGGCGAGATCGTCGACGCGACCGACGCCTCGGGTGCCCCGCAGCAACGCCGGCGCGGGCCGCGGCGCGGCGGGCCGGGTGGCGGCGGTGGCGGTCCCCGCTAGTACGGGCCGGGTGAGACCATCTGAGGGGGACGGCCGATGCCGCAGATGCCGAAGCGGGTGAAGTTCCGGAAGAACCAGCGCGGGGTGACGAAGGGCATCGTCGCGCAGCGGAAGTACGCCGGCTACATCAAGGGCAACGCCCACCGCGGCAACTACGTCGCCTACGGTGACTACGGCCTGCAGACCCTTGAGGGTGGCTGGCTGTCGGCCGAGTGCATCGAATCCGGGCGCATTACGATGACCCGGTTCGTGTCCGGCGAGGGCCGTTACTACATCCGCGTGTTCCCGCACAAGCCCGTGACCG
>JAFKFQ010000359.1 GCA_017308215.1 bacterium
GTCCGCGTTCTCCCGGCACAAGCGGCGGCTTGGCAGCGCCCTCGGGGCCAAGTCCGACGCGACTCGTGCGAACGAGTGCCGGCTCCGGGTGCTAACTCATAACCTCATGCTCCTTGCGGCCACCGGATAAGGTTTCAACAGAGCATCGGAGACTCTCACGCCCGAGCCGGGACGACAACCGACGACAGCGGGGCGGGTGGCGACGCGGCGCGCGGACGGACTCCTTCTGTGGTCCATCCGACCCGCGCCGACCTCGCCGGTCTACTCCCACCCGCCGCCTCCATCCCTCCGCGCCATGCTCGCGGTAGTCTGATGGGTTGCAGCCGGCCCGACACGAAGGTGAATGTCACAGACTAAGTGACCTGAGCGTGGGAAGTGGAGCCCCGGTGGGGCGATTGGAAGGCGGATGGCCAAAAAAGTCTATCGCCCCCGGATAGTCTGTCGTGGGCGGCGGATTATCAACTTTGATTCGCTGGTTCACCACCCGAGAGGGCCGATGCCGCCGAACGCCTCGGATTGCAGGGGGTTTCGGGCTGTTAACCGGCGGGTTGACCGCCTCGTGCCGCCACCACACGCGCTCGATGGGGGTAGTGCCCGGGACGTACTTCGGCAGGTAGGGATCGCTGCCTCTAGCGGGGCGGATTCGTCAGCGGGCGGGGTGTCGCGCCGACGTGCTGTCGGTCGTTCAGGGCGCGGGCCGACCGCTCGCTTCCCCCGCGAGGGTGAGTTCCGAAACGAGCGTCCCGCGACGCACTTCGCGTCGCGAGTTCACGTACGGCACGTTTCTCACCAGCAGGTGGTTCGACTGGACGTCGATCTCGTAGCCCTCGTTCCGAAGGCGGGTGAGAAGGCGCTGGTGACCCAGATCGGGGCGTGGTTCAAGTAGGACGGGACACCTCGCCCGCGCGGGCGAGGGAAGCGTACCCGGGCGGGCGGGGAAGGGATCGACTTCGGGGCCGCGAAGGCCACCGAAGCTTATGGGTGGCTGCCGGCCGAAGCTCGCCCCCGCACCGCTACATTGCGGTGCGGGGGCAGACGCCACTAGCACGGTTCTAGTGGGCCGACCGGGCTGGATTGACGGGTACAGAGATGACGGTTCTGATGCGCCCAATTGATCTTGTGGAAAGCAAGAACCCGTCATTCCAGCCCGGCCGGCCCACTAGGGCAACTTGATCAGTTGGAACGCCTCGGCCTCTCGCCGGTGGGGTTGCTGATGAATCTGCCACGGGGGAGCGTTGTTGGCGCTGACGTACTTGTCCGTCCACGTCTTGATTGAGTACAAGCCGCGGCCGAGCGACTGAAGCTCGAATCGCTCCCCTTCACCCTGCTTCTCGACCTGGTGGAGTTTGAACTTGCCGTCATTTTCCGCACTGACCCAGCTACGCTCGGACCAGGTCTTGATGGCGACCTTCCCGCCCGCTGCTGCCTCCAGACGGAATACTTCGCCGGGTCCGAGGTTATCGACCTGGTGCAACTGCCACGGGTCCGCATTGTTCGCGCTGACGTACTTGCCCGTCCACGTCTGGATCGCGTACTTGGCGGTCAGGTCCAGATCTTCGAGCCGTTCGAGCTCGAACGCTTCGGCCGGACCGCGGGCGTCCATTTGGTGAACCTGAAAGGGCGGTGCGTTGTTCGCGCTCGCGTACTTGCCAGTCCAGGTGCGAATCGAGATCCGACCGTCGGGGAGTTTATCGACCCAGAACCGTTCGGCCTCACGCGGCTGATCAACCTGATGAATCTCCCACGGTTTTACGTTGTTCGCGCTCCACCACTTATTAGTCCAGGCCTTGATCGTGTATACATTCCCGTTGACGTGGTGCAACTCGAACGACTCCCCCGGACCGATCCACTCTTTTTGGTGAATCTCCCACGGTTTTATGTTGTTCGCGCTCACCCACTTGTCGGTCCAGGTCTTCAGGGCGTATTTTCCTGCCGGGACGGGCGGGGGAGGAGGGGTATTCGGGTCGTCCTTACCTCGTTTGCCGATGGCAAGGTAAAACTGATGGGTGTTCGGGAGGGTTCTTTTATACTCCCCCTCGCTGACCCGAAACCGATCGATCCGCGGGTATTTGATGTTCACCCAGTGCTTGTATGTTGCAATAAAGCCGTACACCGCTTTGCCTCCGACAACCGTCTCCTTCAGCCGTCCCGACAGCAGGCCGCGAAGCGTGTCGATACCGACCTTTTGCCCTAAGTCCTTGGCGATTTCGACGGCCAGCTCCTCGATATAAGCTACCAGTCCGGCCGGCCCTCCCTCCGCGATGTACGCAGCAATTCTCAAGTACTCGACGTGGTCGATGTGCTTGCCGGGAATGACCTTCCCGTACTGCCTGTCGAGGCTCGCTCTCACCTCGGCGATGTCGTCCGCTGCATGGCTGGCGGGCGGACCCGCCAACAGCAGATACCCGACGGCGAGGGTTGCTGCCAGATTTCTCACTGCTGCTCCTGGTGGTATGGCACGGAAGTCCGGGAGAGCGAATCCCTGCCCCGGTCAGCGGCAGACGAGCTATATGACGATTATCGGCCGAAAGCACCTGCGTTGGATTAACGGATGGTACACGGGAAAGCGGGCGAGGAAAAAGGAAAAACCACTGTCCCGGACCTTGCGTACGTTGCGCGTGCCAGGGCGGAATGGTGCCGTTCCCAGCGCCCCGTGTACTCACCACGGCGAACGAGGTACCGTTGCCGTAGTAGGTGGTCCCCCAGTGCGAGAACCGGGTGTACTGGAACGTCGGCAGGAGGCCACGGGTGAACTCGGGGTCGTACGAGAGGCTCGGGGGGTCGAACGCCGGCAGCCGGTCCAAGTCGTCCACGGCCAGCTGGTTCGGGTCGGCGACGGCCAGGAACGACAGAGCCGGCACCTGGAGCGGTTCCAACTTGGGACCGGCTACCCCGAGATCGTGGCCGGGGTGAAGGGGCTGTTCGCGGCGCCGCCGCTAGCGGGGTCGCGGCCGGTGGTGGACGCGACCGGGGTGGGGCGGGCGGTGGTGGACATGCTCAAGGGCGGCGGCGTGGCGGCGCGGGTGACGCCGTGGACGATTACGGCCGGACACCGGATGGGCAACGGGACGGTGCCGAAGAAGGATCTGGTTGGGTCGGTGCAGGCGGTGCTCGGGACGCGGCGGCTGAAGATCGCCCCAGGGCTGCCGCTGGCGGAGGTGCTGGCGAAGGAGCTGGAGTCGTTCCGGGTGAAGGTGACGGCGGACCGGAACGAGACGTTCGAGAGCTGGCGGGAGAGGGACCACGACGACCTGGTGCTCGCCCTCGCTTTGGCCGTCTGGACTGGCGAGCGGCTCGGTCCGCCGCTGCCGACCCCGCCGCCGCGTGTACTCGGCGGTCAGGTGTGGTAGTGTTCACAGGGTACCCCCGTCGGGAATCTCCCAGAAATAAGTCGGATCATCTCATCCAACCTCGACCCACCCAACCAGTCGGGCGTCGAACCCGCCCTTGGCACCGGTCCCACCCCGGTGGTGCAGTTCGCGCTGAAGCATCGGCTCGACGAGTTCGGCCAGGACCTTCGTGCCGACGACGGCACCTCTTGATGGAGGTTGCTGAAAAAGCGTGTCGGCCTGACGCTCCCACGAGGGCACCCGCTGGCCCGTCGCATCGACGCCGAGCGGGACGACGGCAGTGCGTGTTTCCCCACGTTCCCCCTGCGACGTGACGTGCCAGATCGACAAGATCCCCTTCCTGGTGTCCGGCGAGCGGACCCGTACCCCTACCTCCTTTAGTCAGTAGTTTCCAGGATTCTCAGGTGTGGGCGACGCCCTCCGGGGTCCATCCTGAAGGTTGCTGAGGCACTTCAGGAACCCCGGAGGGGCGTCATGAACGACGCTACCGCACCCGTTCGACACTGGCAACAACTCCTCACCCCGT
>JAFKFQ010000380.1 GCA_017308215.1 bacterium
GCACGACAACTGCCACTTCGAGCGGCCGACGGCTTGGTATGGACTCGTGGGACCGCCTGACGGGATCGTTAAGACTTAGCCACCGACCACAAGCACAGGAACCATCGGCTCAAGTTCGTGTATTCTGTCTGTAAGTGCCGCAATCCTAACTGCTGCTCCGTCTGTGATTGCAGAATACAGATTGTAGATTTCCGCACGGCACTCGTCGGCCGTCATCTGGCACGGGTCTTTCAGCATGTCTTAAACCTTAAAACTCCCCGGCCGGCAAGAACAACGAGTCCGTGACGGCCGGGGCGAACCAACGTTTTCACTAACTACATCGACACGAGGCCCGGCAATAATTACAAAACTTTGTTGAAGAGAATTAGAGCTTGGGTCGATATATTACAGTGTCGTCGCTGACAACCCGGGGTAGATGCGTAACTGCTCTATCCCGGGTATCTCTGACGGCGGTTGTGAGCAACGGACGTTCACCTTAAACGGCAGGCTTCTGAGTACCGTACTCAACCACATAAAACGGCTTCGGAGTAGGGAAGTAAAACCTACAGAGATACGGCGACGGTCCAGGGGTGTCTTCCCCACCCGATCACGTCAACACTAAATGAAGTCTGGTCGGCATCATCACCCGGCCAGTTTGCGAGCAACGACCTACTACGCGATGTAGGAAAGACCCCGGCGTCTCGCTTGGAAACTGCTGGCTCGAAAGAGCGGGTTAAAACTTCAGTGGAAAAAGTGCTCTGACCGTTGATAACCACTGGTGCAAAGTCAGCTACCAGTCACGTCGCCAACAAAGCTCGTTCTGATTGATCCAGTGGTTGAAGGCAAGAAGTCTCTCTTCTCTCCCCTTTAACCCCTCATCATCAGCAAGGACGGGGTTACAGACTTTTTAAGACTTAGAGGCGACATGAAAGCACCTGTGCCAGTTCCCGACGGCTACACCTACCAGCCCTTCACCAAGCACGACATTCAGAGCATCAAGACCGAAAAGGGCAAGTACCTTACCCCGAACATTGTCGGCATCGGGGATATGGTGATTACCTACTTCGCAGTGTGCAAGGTGACCAACATTTACCAGATGAACTACCTTCCTCGGTTTGTGGTCCGAGACATGAGCGGCAAGAAACACACCATCGGCAAGACGAAGATCAGAGGCAAGTTGATTAAGTCTTAACCCGTCACCGTAGATACTGGTGATGAGTTACTACACCAAAGTCAAAGACTACAGCCATTGGTGACCGGCCACGCCCAGGGCACTCCGCAGGGCAGTTGGAGCGACCAGACTTACCGCAGTGCCACGAGCGTATCGGCCAACATTGCGGAAGGCGTGGGGCGGATGCAACGGTCCCAAGTGATCCAGTTCTTGCGGGTAGCTCGTGGGAGTGCCTTCGAGACGATTTCCCACCTGAGCCTGTCGCCAATCGCCGAACTCGACCTCGCGGCCCTTCGCAAGTCCTACGTCGCACTCATCGAGGCCATCGACACCAGTCTTGCCCGGTTGATCGACCCCTGATTTCTGTCGTAAACGAGGCCCGACCGCGGAACTACCCGAGTGGGGCTTAAACCCGTTCGGACGACGTGCGTAGGAATTAAAGAAAGACCTATTGCACGACGATATAGTTCTCGCCTATAATGCCGGCCGTAACACTTGCAAGGTGCGGTGTTTACGGCAGAAACGGGCACAAGGACGAGGAACAAGCGATGCGGGAAGAAGCGACCACGGAAGAGGACATCAAGGACTGGCTCAAGACGATCAAGTCCTGGGAGACGCCCTATCTCGCGGCCGACCCCGAGGAAATGGAACTGTGGGCAGAAGGGCACGACCTGGACGAAGACGAGATGGGCGAGTTCGTGAGTGCATTCCTCAAGTCGATGCGAGAGGAAGCCAGCGGCGAGTTCGGCGACGAGATCAGGGTGAACGGGCGGCATCGTGCCGAGTGGTATTCGCAATACGCGGCGTACCACCACTGCTACCACGAGGTTCCCCACCGCTGGTACGGGCACTGTGCTCCCGACCCAGAAGCATTCGTCAAGGAGAGGAAGAAGAAGCCCATCACCAGCCCGACGACCGACGACGGCGAAACAGAACTAACCCTGGACGAGAACGGGAACATCGTGGAAGAGTGAGGACACCAGCCCATGAACGAGTTCGAGTTCGACGCCCCCCGGCCCCACGAGGTACGCCACCACTACGCCCGGGGATCGTACCGGCCGGGCGGGGGGAGTCCCCTGTGGTGGGTGTGCGGGGGCGTGTTCCTCGTCGTCGTGCTCCTCGTCGTCTGGGGCGTAGTCACCTACCGGAACGCAGAGATCGACTATCGAGCCGAGAAGTTGCGGGAGGGATACGAGCGGCTTGAGGCCCGGCGGGAAGCCTTAGACCGGAGGAAGCGGGACATCGAGGTTCATTACAGCGACAATGCGAACCTGCGATACGAGGCAAGCAAGAAGTTGGAGCGGGAGTACGAGGCCATTGCCCAGGAAGCGGACCAGATGCTTAGGAAGTACGGGAGGAGTCGCCGATGAGTCGGCCCCGGGCGACCTCGTAAGCCTTGTGGTCCTTCTCGGTAGCGACCCACCTTAACGCCAGTTCCCGGCAAACCACGCCCGTAGTGCCCGACCCCGCGAAGGGATCACCGACCAGCGAACCGGGCACCACCAGCCGGGCCAACCAATACTTCAAAGGTTCAACTACCGGCTGCTGCCAATCGTGAAGCTGCTTCCCCTCTCGCTCCTTGCGGACCGTGTACACGTCCCCGATGGCATCGCCTTTTGGGAACTCGCCTTTGGAGAACAGCAGGATCGGCACCCACGCCGACAAGTACCGCCCCGCCGTCGGCTTCGCCCGTCGCATCTCCGCGTACACGACCGCGAGCGTCCACCGGTACGTCAGGCCAGCGTCGGTAACGATCCGCAGCACGTCCGCCATGTAGCCGGTGCCGACCTGGAGGAGCATCACGCCCCCGTCCCGCAGCTTGTCCGCAGCCATCGTCGCCAACCACCGATAGCACTCCATCGAGGCCCAGGGCGGATCGGTCACGACAGCATCGAGCACCGGCCATGCGTACTTCCGGCAGTCCTTGTGAACCAGTGTCAGCGATTCCGGCAGCTTCCCCAGCCGGCCCGCGACCTCTGCCCGGACCTGCTCCCGCTCAGCCCTCTTGCCGTTGATCCGAGTTTCCCGGAGATAGACGAGGAATTGCTTGATCGTCATATTGGCGGCGGGCTGCCGATTTCCGACCTCACGAAAAACGGTCATGTAGTCCCTGGCACTCCTGTCGTTCAGGCCCACCCGCTTGAGCCACGGTAGCCACTGCCCATGCTCGACCGACCCTTTAGCCGTCACCAGAACTTCGCCGAGTTCGGCGGCACGGTCCAGTGTGGGGCGAAGGTTGATTGACCCAACCAGTTCGAGAACCCGGAGTTCGAGCCTTTGGAGTTCGGTCATAGAGGGAGACTACGCCGTCAGTCCCCTACGGTCCAGACGGCCGAAATGCGTCAAAGTGCGTAGGGGGTGGGAACGCCCCGACCGACGACCCGGCACGAGTGCATTTTGACGCATTCCGACGTGTTGAAGAATTTCTTCAAAATCGGGTGCAAGGGCGTGAGTTCGGGGCGTATAAGGGGTAGCGGCCGGCACGCTGACTACGGCACCACCACCGGCCGACATCAGGGCACACGCCCAGGGAGATCGACATGAAGACCGCCACCGCCAAGAAGCCGAAGCAGACCACCGAGTATTACAAGCATTGGGAAATCCTGATGCTCACCATCTCCCACGCCATCCGCTACGGCGACACCACCGACGACCAGGGCAGGAAGGCCACGAACCTGATTGCCCTGGAGAAGAACGCCCGCGAACTGGCGAAGCTGCTCCGCAACCGGCGACTCGGCAAGTAAGGCTTAACCGGCGACGAGTTCCTTACGCTCCAGACGACGCACGAGGGATGCTTCGAGGCTCAGGGCGTGGGCGGGGTTTCGTAGGTCAAGATCACCGTCGAACCCCGTACCCGAACCAACCGTCAAAGCGGCTTCCTTGCGTGAGTTGTTGAACCCGACTATGGGGGGCCGGTAGAGGATTAAGTAATCCCGCCGTGCCTCTCCACCCGCGAAGAAGATTTGAACCGCCGCCCCGCGTGTCTTCCCCTTCGAGAAGAACAACACCCAGCACTCAGAGACGACCCGCCGCAACGTGCTCCTAAGCCTTATCCGTGCGTCGTCCTTGTCCGTGGCGTCTTCGATCACCGACAACAACGTCTGACACTCGCCCCACGCCTCTGACAGTGGACTCGCGGCCCGTGCCTTAGCCGCTTCGAGCCGCTTCACCCCGTCAGCCTTGCGGCCCTGTATGTCCCGCAGCTTCCGCACGACGGCCGCGACCTCTCCCTCTTCCAGTGCCGCTTCAAGTTCACGCTCCAGAGCTTCGAGGCCGGCAACCTCACCCGACAACGTGCGTACCTCGTCGGCCGCGGGACTCTCGCCCACAACCTCACGCGGGTCAACCGCGCGGAGTTTCGAGAGCACACCACGTTCAAACGGCAAGTAGGGGAACGAGTGGCACTTCGACCGCCCCTCAGCACTGTTAACGTTAATCAGAACTTGTTGATGGGTGGGGGAGGACTTCGACCGTCCTTCCCGAAGTCCGTCGGTCCGGGTGGCAAGGTAGTAAGCATCACCCTCGCGGGAGTTCTTGAGCAGCCCCGCGAACACGTTCACCAGTTCCGACCCGACCCGCCCCGGCTTGGTTGCCCGCTTCTCTGCCTCACCGCGGGCGACGTAGAAGGCGGACTCGTCCACCACGGGCGGGAAGTACCCCTGGATAGGATCACCGTCGGCCGACCCGTCCCGCTTCTTGGGTTGGTACTCGCCCACGGCCCGCCGGTCCTTGAGGATGTTTGCCACGAACGACCGCGACCACTTCCCGCTCGTGCCGATGGGCTGGACCTTCTCGGCGGTCAACCGCGAGACGATGGCGGCATGACCCAAGCCGGAGGCGGACAGGGCGAACACCCGACGCACTACCGCGGCCCGATCCGGGATAAGCCTTAGCTCACCGCCCTTCTCTTCCACCCACGCCGGCAGCTTGTGCGTCAGGATGTGGTCGCCGGCCCTCGCCCGTTCCTTCTTGTCCGCCCACGCCTTGCCGACGAGGAAGGACTTGCGGGCCGACTCAGAGTTTGCCCGGCTGAATTCCCAAACCATCTGCATAACGTCGAACATCTGGTCTTGGCCGGTGGCGTCGTGGCGGTAGACCTTCTCCGGCTCAAGCGTGACGATGTGGATGCCGGCGTCGAGGATTTGGTTGACCAGATTGAACGCGGGCCGAAGGTTTTCGCGGGTAAGCCTGTCCAAGTTTTCGATGATGAGCAACGACCCGCGGGGTATCTTCTGCTCGCGGAGGGCGTTCAGGAACAGTGCGAGGCCGTGCCGGTCGGGGTTGGTGCGGTGCTCGCCGGTGTAGGCAGAAACCCCCAAGTCCTTGAACGTCTGGCCGGACAGGCTTACCCCGTTCTTCTCGCACCACGGCTCAGGCCCGCCGCTCTGCCGCTTGAGGGAATGGCCCTTCGCCTGCTCCGGTGACGAAAATCTGATGTAACTAAAAGCGACGGCATCCCCGAACGGCTTGTGCTTCTTGCCCATGTCGGCTACCCTCTGCGAACCGCTAACCACCATCAGAGGGCAGAATAACAGAAGCGTGTGGTAACGTCCAGACCATCCACATGACCTGCTGGGTCGGCACGGCGCGGGTGCTGGCGGCGTTGAAGGGCCGCTGGAGCGGCACGCTCGTGCTGATCGCGCAGCCGGCCGAGGAGATCGTCGCCGGCGCCCGCATGATGCTGGAGGACGGCCTGTACCGCCGCTTCCCGAAGCCGGACTTCTGCCTCGCGCTGCACGCCGACCCGCTCCAACCGGCGGGCGTCGTCAGCTTCTCCGAGGGGCTGGCGCTCGCCAACTCGGACAGCGTGGACATCGTCGTGAAGGGCCGCGGCGGGCACGGCGCCGCGCCGCACCTGACGATCGACCCCGTCGTGCTGGCGGCGCGCATCATCCTCGACTTGCAGACGATCGTGAGCCGCGAGACGAGCCCGTTCGACCCGGTGGTCATCACCGTCGGCTCGATCCACGGCGGGACGAAGCACAACATCATCCCGAACGAGGTGCGCCTGCAACTGACGGTGCGAACCACCAAGACCGAGGTCCGCGACCATGTGTTAAAGGCGATCGACCGTATTGCGAAGGCGACGGCAGCGGGCGCCCGGGCGCCGGAGCCGGAGGTGCGCGTGAACCTGGAGGAGTACACGCCGGCGACGTACAACGACGTGCCGCTCGCCCGCCGCACCGGCGCCGTGTTCCGCGCCGTACTCGGCGCCGACAACGTGAAGCCGCGCCAGCCGATGATGGGCGCCGAGGACTTCGGCCGCCTCTCGACCGGCAACACGCCGATCTTCATGTTCTTCCTCGGCACGATCCCGCAGGAGAAGTACGTCGCCGCCCAGCAGCCCGGCGCGCCGGCGCTGCCGGGGATGCACACCGACGCCTACGCCCCCGTCGCCAAGCCGAGCGTCCGCACCGGAGTGCGCTCGATGAGCATGGGGGTGCTGAACATCCTGGGGAAGTAGGGCCGGCGTGGATGTCGGCCGGCAGATGGTAGCCCGCGGCGCGAACCGCACCTCCGCGGCTCGCGCCGCAGGCGCACCCGATCACCGTTGAAATCCGAACGGACACGCGCTGGCGTCGCCCGCGGCGGGCGGGGATAATGCGGAGCGAAGTTCCCACCCGCCGAGCCTCTCCCCATGGCGCCCCCACGCCACCTCCTCGCGGTCGCCGTCGCGCTCCTCGTCGCCGGTCCGTCCTCAGCCCAGCCCGACCCCGCGAGCCCGTTTCTCCAGCAGCACTGCCTGTCGTGCCACCACGGCGAGAAGGCGAAGGGCGGGTTCCGTGCCGATCAGCTATCCGCAGATCTCGCCGATCCCGCGAACCGCGAGCGCTGGCGCGAGGTCGTTGAACAGATCAAGTCCGGTGAGATGCCGCCCGAGGGCCGCCCGCGCCCCGACGCCGCGGCGGCGAAGGCGTTCGTCGCGCGCGTCGAACAGGCCGACACGGCGCGACGGGCGGCCACGGGGCGCGTGCCGCTGCGGCGGCTCAACCGCGTCGAGTACGAGCGTACCGTCTGCGACCTGCTCGGCGTCACGCTCGACCTGCGCGAATTCCTTCCGCCCGACGCCGCGGCCAACGGGTTCGACACGAGCAGCGGCGGGCAGCACGTCTCGTCGTTCCTGATGGAGCGCTACCTCGACGCCGCCGACGCCGCGCTGAACGCGGCGATCAGCAACAGCCCGAAGGCGCCGCCCGTCGTCTCGAAGCGCCTCAGCCTGAAGGACGAGCGGCACGTCAAGGTGACGACCGAGAAGGTCTTCCGCTACCGCGACGACGGGTTGGTGATGTTCAGCTCGTCGCCGTGGCAGGCGATCACGCTGAGCCAGTTCTACCCGCCGGACCGCGACATCTACCGCTTCCGCGTCAGCGCGACCGCGGTGCAGAGCGGCGGCAAATCGATCCCGCTGCGGATCGACGCCGGGCCGATGCTGATGGCGTCGAAAAACCATCATGTCGGCTACTTCGACATCGCCGCCGACAAGGCGACGACGATCGAGTTCACCGACCACCTCGAAGCGCGGAGCACCATCCGCATCGTCCCCTACGGACTCACGTCGGCGCAGGCGGTCCACAAGGTCGGCGCCGATACCTGGGACGGTCCCGGCGTGCTCGTCCACGCGGTCGAAGTCGAAGGGCCGCTGCACGACGCTTGGCCGCCGGCGAGCCACCGCCGGCTGTTCGGCGATCTGCCGCAGGCGCCCGCGGCGAACAACCGCAACCGCGTCGAGGTCATGTCGAAGGCACCGGAGGCCGACGCCGAGCACGTCGTCCGTGACTTCGCCCGCCGCGCCTTCCGCCGACCCGTCACCGATGCCGACGTACGGCCGTTCGTCGCAGTAGCAAACCGGCGCCTCGCTGACGGCGCGACGTTCGAGCAGGCCGTCCGCGCCGGACTGACTGGCGTGCTCGTGTCGCCGCACTTCCTCTACCTACGCGAGCCCATCGGCCGCCTTGACGACTTCGCACTCGCCGCGCGGCTGTCGTACTTCCTCACCAGCGCGCCACCCGACGACGAACTCCTCGCGCTCGCCGCCGACGGGAGGCTCGGGAATATCGACGTACTCCGCGCGCAAACGAACCGTCTGCTCGACGGTCCGCGGGCAGCGGCGTTCCACGAGAGCTTCGTCGGCCAGTGGCTCGGGCTGCGCGACATCGACTTCACCGAGCCGAGCCACATCCTTTACCCCGAGTACGACCACGCGCTACGCGTGGCGATGGTGCGCGAGGCCGAATTGTTCTTCGCCGCGGTGCTGAAGGACGACCTGCCGCTGACGAACTTTGTTGCCTCCGACTTCTCTCTCCTCAACGCCCGCCTCGCGTTGCACTACGGCATCCCCGACGTGGACGGGTGGGACTTCCGCCGGGTGCGCCTGCCGTCCAAGAGCCACCGCGGCGGCGTGCTGACAATGGCGGCGGTGATGAAGGTGACGGCGAACGGCACGAGCACGAGCCCGGTGGTGCGTGGGGCATGGGTGATGGACCGCATCCTCGGCACCCCGCCACCGAAACCGCCGCCGGACATCCCCGCCGTCGAGCCCGACATCCGCGGCGCGACGACGATCCGCGAGCAACTGGCGAAGCACCGCGCCACGGCGAGCTGCGCGGCGTGCCACGCGAAGATCGACCCGCCGGGATTCGCGCTGGAGAGCTTCGACGTGATCGGCGGCTACCGCGAGCACTACCGCACGACCGGCCGCGGCCAGCCGGTCGTCATCGACGGCCGGCGGATGCTCTACCTCAACGGGCCGAAGGTGGACCCGTCGGACGTGTTGCCCGACGGCGCACGGTTCGCCAACATCGACGGCTTGCGTCAACTCCTGCTGCGCGACAAGGACCAGCTTGCGCGGGCGCTGGCGGTGAAGCTGGTCGCCTACGGTACCGGCGGCCCGCCCGAGCCCGCCGACCGCATCGAGATCGAGCGGATCGTCGCCGACGTGCGTGCGAAGGGGTACGGGTTCCGAGCGCTCGTTCACACCGTCGTGCAGAGCAAGCTGTTTCGGGAAAAGTAGTCCCTGGCGACCAACCGGCTGAGGCCGGCTGGTCGTTGGTACAGGTTTTTGGGCTCGCCACCAGCCGGCTGACGCCGGCCGTTCGCCGGAGCGCCCCATGCCCACCCGCCGCACATTCCTCACGGCCGCTGGTGTCTGCCTCGCACTCCCGCGGCTCGATGCCCTCGCGCAGCCGCCACAAGCCGTAGCGCGGCGGGCCGTCTTTATCTGCGCCCCGCTCGGGTTGCATGCGCCGTTCTTCTTCCCGACGCAGGCCGGAGCCGACTACGCCCTCACGCCGTACCTCGAACCGCTGCGCGACCTGCGGAACGACTTCACCGTCGCGTCCGGCCTCGCCCACCCGGACGTGGGGCCGTCGCACGACTCGATCTTCAGCTTCCTCACCTGCGCCCCGCACCCGGAGCGTCGCGCCGGGTTTCGCAACACGATCTCCGTCGATCAACTCGCCGCGGAGCGCATCGGCGGCGAGACGCGGTTCCCGAGCCTGTCGCTGTCGTCCGAGGGGTTCGGGCTGTCGTGGACGCGCAGCGGGGCGCTCGTCCCGCCCGACCTCTTCCCCGCGTCCGTGTTCGCGCGGCTGTTCCTCGACGGGCGCCCCGACGAGGTGCAGGCCCAGACGCGCCGGCTGCGCGACGGGCGCAGCGTCCTCGACGCGGTGCGCGACCAGTCCGCCGCGATGCGCCCGGCGCTCGGCGCCGCCGACCGCGACAAACTCGACGAGTACTTCACCAGCGTCCGCGAGCTGGAGCAGCGGCTCGCCCGCGCCGAGGAGTGGTCGCGCCGGCCGAAGCCGAAGGTGGACGCCCGCCCGCCGCAGAACGTCCTCAACCCCGCCGACCTCGTCGGCAAAACGCGCTCGCTGCTCGACCTGGTCCACCTCGCGCTCCAGACCGATTCGACACGCCTCGTCACCATGATGATGCTCGGTACGAGCCTCGTGCCGCCCATCGCCGGCGTGTCGTTCGGCCACCACGACCTGTCGCACCACGGGCAAGACCCGGCGAAGATCGCCCAGCTGCGCACGGTCGAACTGGAGAAGATGAAGGCGCTCGCCGACTTCCTCACGAAGCTCAAGGCCACCCGCGAGGACGGCTCGACGCTGCTCGACCGCACGGCCGTGTTCTTCAGCAGCAACCTCGGCAACGCCGCCACACACGGCGTCCGCAACCTGCCCGTGCTACTCGCCGGCGGAGGATTCCGTCACGGGCAACACCTCGCGTTCGACCCGACGAACGGCCCGCCGCTCGGCAACCTGTTCGTGTCGCTCCTCCAACGCCTCGGCGTGCCCGCGGCTCGGTTCGGGTCGGGCGCGGCGACGCTCCGCGGGCTGGAGCCGGTCGGGTAAAGTGTGGTGCGGCACTCCGTGCCGCGGCGGCGCGGGTGCTTCGGGATGAAACTCTCAGGCACTCGACGGGCAGCGGCACGGGGGAGTCTCCCGGCCTCCCGACAGGCACCCGACGGGCGGCGGCACGGAGTGCCGCACCTCGCTGGCGGCCGAGTGGCGTTGACGCTTGCACACGATTCTCGATCGGGGTAGTCTGCAACGGTCGTCCGCTTCCCCCCACCCGGCGGGCCGCTCGCACGACCCGCCAACTCTCTCCTCTCTACGAGGGTCACATGCACCGCCCGTCTCGCCGCGAAGCCCTGGCCGACGTCGGCCGCGGGATGTTCCTCGCCACGCTCGGCGCCGGCGTCGCCGCCGACCTCGGGCTCGGCGCCGCGTGGGCGCAGGACGAGCCCGGCCGGCTCACGTTCGGTGACCTCGACCCGCTCGTCACCTTCATCCACGAGACGCCCGCCGACCGACTCCTACCGCGGACAGTCGAAATGCTGCGGACCGGCACCGACCTGCGCCAGCTCGTCGCGGCGGCGGCGCTCGCCAACGCCCGGGCGTTCGGCGGCGAGGACTACGTCGGCTTCCACACGCTGATGGCGCTCACGCCGGCGTACCACATGGCGACGGAGGAGACCGACGCCCGCCGCCGGCCGCTCGCGGTGCTGAAGGTGCTGTACCGGAACGCGGCGCGGCTCGCCGAGGTCGGCCAGACGAGCGCGGAGGTGCTTCGGCCCGTCGCCCCGACCGCGTCCGCGACCGGCGAGCAGCTCCGCGACCTGGCGCGCGCGAAGGACGTGGCCGGCGCCGAGCGGGCGTTCGCGGCGCTCGCCGCGGGGCGGCCGGCGGACGCCCTCGACGGCCTGATGCCGATGGTGGACGACGGCGTCGAGGTCCACCGCACCGTGCTGGTGTCGCGGTCGCTCGACCTGCTCGACTTCGTCGGCGCGGCGCGCGCGCACACGATGCTGCGGCAGTCGGTGCGGTACTGCGTCAAGACCGAGCAGAATGCCGGCTATGTCACCGGCCACCAGGAGGTCCGCACCCTGCTGCCGCGCCTGCTTGACCAGCACCGGCTCCTGTCGCGCGAGCCCGGCACGCGCGTGCCCGACGACGCCTGGGTCGATCAGTTCGCCACGACCGTTTTCCGCGCCACGCCGGCCCAAGCGGCCGAAGCGGTCGCGGCGGCGCTGGCCGAGGGGATCTCGCCGCAGGCCGTGGGGGACGCCGTCGCGCTGGCGGCGAACCAACTCGTCCTCCGCGACGAGGGGCGCCCGCCGCAGTGGGCGTCGGCGAACAAGCCGGCCGGCAGCTGCCACGGCGATTCGGTCGGCGTCCACGCCTGCGACTCGGTCCACGCGTGGCGCACGATCGCGCGGGCCGGCGGGCGGCGCACGATGGCGTCGAGTCTGATCCTCGCCGGCTACCAGGTCGCCCGCGACCGCGGGGCCAACAACGACTTCCCGACCCGGGTGCCGTACCCGCGGCCGGAGCACGCCGAGGCCGTCCGCGGCGTGCCGTCCGACGCACTGCCCAGAGAACTCGACGGCGCCGTCCGCGAGAAGAACCAGTCCCGCGCCGCGGCGCTCGCGGCGCGGATCGGCGAGACGAACCCGTCCGGGTCGCGCGAGGTGTTCGCCCTGCTCCGCGGCTACGCGGTGTCCGAGGACGGGGCGCTCCACGCCGAGAAGTTCTACCGCACCGTGACCGAGGAGTTCGCCGCGGCGCGGCCGGCGTTCCGGTGGCGGCAATTGGTGGCGCTCGCCCGCGTGACGGCCAGCGCCCACGGCTACCCGGCCCCCGGGCTCGCCCAGGCCCGCGAGCTTCTCACGGCTGGCTAGCACTCGGGGTTGCCCCCGGCGGGTGGTGGCGGTAAACGCCGCCATCCGATCAGGGGGAACCGGATGCGGGCCACGCGCCGCGCCATCGCGCTCTGCGCCGCCGGGTTGCTTCCGGCGTGCGGCTGCACGACCGACGCGGCTCGCCCGCTCGCCCGCGGGCAGGAGCCGGCGCCACGCACCGCGTTCGCCGGTCCCGTCCTTCCCTACCCGCCGCCACCGCAGCGCCTCGTCACCGGCCGCAACCCGCTCGCCGCCGACCCGCCGCCCGCGACCGCCGGCGGCGACCAGCCGCTGCCGATCAACCTCGCCACCGCGCTGCAACTCGCCGGCGCCCGCCCGCTCGACGTGCAGATCGCCGGCCGACAGGTCGCGGCGGCCGCGGCCGTGTTCGACCGGGCGCGGGTGCTGTGGCTGCCGAACATCAGTGTCGGCGCCGACTACTTCGCGCACACCGGCCCGCAGCAGAACTTTGCCGGCGATATCCTCAAGTCGAACCGCAGCACGTTCATGGCCGGGTTCGGGCCGAACGTCGTGTTCAACTTCTCCGACGCGGTCTACGCGCCGCTCGCCGCGCGGCAGGACGTGCGCGCCCGCCAAGCGCTCGAGCAGACCGCGATCAACGACGTGTCGTTCCAGGTGGCCGACGCCTACTTCGCGGTCCAGCAGGCGCGCGGCGAACTCGCCGGCGCGCTGCTCGCCGAGAAGATGGCCGACGACCTGGCGCGGCGGGCGACGGCGCTGGCCTCCGGCCTCGCCCCGCCGGCCGAGGAGAACCGGGCGAAGGTCGAACTCGCCCGCCGCCGGCAGGTGGTGTTCACCGCGCGCGAGCGCTGGCGCGTCGCCGGTGCCGAGCTCGGCCGCCTGCTCCGCCTCGACCCGACGCTGCTGCTCGAACCCGCCGAGCCGGCGTTCCTCCCGGTCACGGTCATCGACCCGACGGCGCCGGTGGACGCGCTCATCCCGATCGCGCTCGGCACGCGCCCGGAGTTGGGCGCGCATCAGGCCGTCGTGCAGGCCACGCTCGCCCGGCTGAAGCAGGAGAAGCTGCGCCCGCTCGTGCCGAGCCTCGCCGTCCGCAGCGTGTCCACGAACCCGAGCGGGAGCCTCGGCTACGGGACGTTCGGCGGCGGGCGGAACGACCGGCTCGACGACTTCTCCGGCCGGTTCGACATCGACGTGCAGCTGCTGTGGGAGTTCCAGTCGCTCGGGCTCGGGAACCGCGCGCGGGTCGCCGAGCGGCGGGCCGAGAACGAGGCGGCGACGCTCGACCTGTTCCGCACGCAGGACCTCATCGCCGCCGAGGTGGTGCAGGCGTACGCCCAGGTCCGCGCCGCGGCCGAACGGCTGAACGAGGCCGAGCCGGCGCTGCGCGAGGCGGTCGAGCTGGCGAACCGCAACCTGGAGGGGATCGGCCAGACGCGCCGCATCGGCGACGCGATCGTGCTGGTCGTCCGCCCCCAGGAGGCGGTCGCGGCGGTGCAGGCGCTCGGGCAGGCGAACGCCGACTTCTTCGCCGCCGTCGCCGACTACAACCGCGCCCAGTTCCGCCTTTACCGCGCCCTCGGCCACCCGGCGCAGTGCCTCGCGGGCGCGGTGGGCACGGGAACTGCATCTCCGGTGGCGACCGAACCAACGCCGTAACTCCCGTCCTGGGAGGGATTCCAGGACGATTCGGCGAATTTCCAGAATTCGATCTGGACACGGTCGCGTTGCATTCGTATGCGGCGTGAGTCACAATACTGGTGGCCGCTGGCCACCGGTCACTTCCAGGAGCCGAATCGAGGACCGAACCCCATGTGGGATCCACCCGCCGAACACCCGCTGCGGCGGCTGTTCACCGGGCTGACCGAGCACGCCTTCTTCTCCTACCTCGGCGTCGCCGACCCGCCCCTGACCGACTACCTCTCCTCGCTGCTGTCGCGTTTCGTCCACTTCGACACCGTCCACCGACTGCCCGGCTCGGACGGCCGCCCGCTGACCGAGTTGGTCGGCATGGTGCTGGAGGCCGAACAGTTGCCGCCCGGCGGCCGGATGCAGCGCGAGTTCTACCGCCACGTCGGCGACTTCGCGCTGTTCTGGACCGGTGTGTACCCCGAGGCGCTGAACCGCACCCGCGCCCGCGGCGGTCGCGACGCGCTGGTCGATTACACCACCCAGGGGAAGCGCGGCTACCTCCTGACGAGCCGGATGGACGCGTCGACACAGCCCGGCGACGCGGACCTGTTCCGCCGGCTGAGCGAGCAGTTCGAGGTGTGTGCGGTGGGCTTGCGCGAGGTGCGCCGCGAGTGGGAAGAGCGCCGCCCCGACCTGCCCCCCGGCACGCCGCTGATCGGGTGACGGTCGGGGTTGCACGCGTGCGGCGGGGCGGCGTACCATGCCGGACCGACCTCCCCGCACGGAAGCGGACCCGTGGCCGACAAGCTCACGCAGCAGGTTCTCGACGCCCTCAGCCGGGCCGCCGCCGATCCGTGCGGCGTGCCGCTCTTCGTGTCGAAGGCCGACCCCGGCCTGTTCGCGTCTACCCCCGCCGGGAAGGCGGCGGCCCAAAAGTGCATCGCCGACGGCCTCCTGCGCGTCGCCGCCGGGCCGGGGGCGAAGGCGGGGCGCGAGCGCTACACGCCGACCGACGTCGGCTGGGCGCAACTGCTCGCGGCGGCGAACCCGAAGCAAGTACTCGAAGACTTCGTGCGCGTGCTGGAGGCGCGGCAGGGCGAGGTGGACGACCTCCTCGCCGCCGCCCGCCGCATGGCCGACAGCCTCGCCGGCCTGCGCGAGGCGGTTACTCGCGTGCTACCGACCGTAACGGCGAACCGCGTCACTGCTGACGCGCCGGCGCCCGACCTGGCGGACGAACTTTTGACCCGCCTCTCGGACTGGTCCTCGTCGGCCCAGGCGGGCGAGGACTGCCCGCTCCCCGACCTCTACCGCCGTGCCGGCGCCGCGAGCATCGGCGCGTTCCACGACGCGCTCCGCCGGCTCCACGAGCGCGGCGCCATCTACCTCCACCCGTGGACCGGCCCGCTCTACGCCCTCCCCGAACCTTCATTCGCCTTGCTCGTCGGGCACGGGGTCGCGTATTACGCCTCCCGGCGAGAGGACTCGGGTGTCGGGATTCTGGATTCAGGGACGACCCGTGCGACCCGGCTGACGGCCGGCGTCTGACTCTCTCCCCCGAATCCCGAATCCTGACCCCGACCCCTGCTCAGACGGAGGGAACCGGATGACCGCCGCGACCGCCGACCGCACGCTCTCCGACCGCGCCCGTGACGTGCTCAAGCGGGCCGGCAACCCGTTCCGCAACTACTTCGCGCGGAACCCGGACGACGAGGTCTGCGCCCGCTACCACGTCCCCGAGCTGTTCGCCCCCGAGCGCGACCTGCTCCACGCCGTCATCGACCTGTACCGCTACGACCCGGGAACGCACTCCGAGGTCGTGCCGGTGCTCGGGAACAAGGGGGCGGGGAAGACCCACCTGCTCCACAGCATCAAGCACGGCGTCGGCGGAGCGTGGCAGTTGCTCGTCACGCCCGGGGTGTACCAGAAGGACACCGACTTCCTCGAATACCTCCTGTTCCAGGTCATCGACGCGCTCCTCGGCGGCGGGAAGCAGAAGGGCGTGCGCCCGCTCGACCAGATCGGCGATCAACTGGTGCGCCGGCAACTCGGCGTCGCGCTGCGGGACATGAGCGCGGCGGAGAAGGTGGAGCTCTTCCCGCCGCCGGGCCTCGGCCGGTGGGCGCGGCGGCTCGGGCTCGGCACGCAGCAGGCGCAGGAGCGCTCCGAGTGGCTCGCCGAGAACCTCAGCGGTTACTCGAACTTCGCGCGCATGCCGACGCCGCTGCCGCAGGCCCTGAGCGAGGCCGGGCTGACGCCGCAGAAGGCGTACGATCTCGTCGCCGCACACGTCGCCCGCAGCGAGGCGCACAACACCGCCGGGCTCATGCGCCGGCACATCCTGACGGGCTTTGCGAAGGCCACGCTCCTGAAGGACGAGGCGGAGCTGGCGAGCTTCCTCACCTACGGGTTCGCCGAACTCGACTTCCAGGTGCGTCCGAGCCGGCAGGACCTGGTGCTCGCACTGTTCAAGGTGCTGGCCGAGCTGTTCCGCAGCCTCAAGACGCCGGTCGTGGTCGCGTTCGACCAGCTCGAAGACCTCCTGCTCGCCCGCCGCAGTGACGACGCCCACAAGACCGCCGAGGCGTTCTTCGCCGGCATCGTCCAGGTGATGCACCAGGTGGACGGACTGCTGTTCCTCGTCTTCGCCGAGCGCGGGCTGTGGAACCGCTTCGTACCGAGCCTCGACGGCTACATCCAGGACCGGCTGAACAACCCGGTCCACGTTCCGAAGCAGGGGACGGTAAAGGCCGTCCGCCTCGAAGCGCCGGACGGCGGGCTGGTGCGGCGCGTCGTCGAGGCGCGGCTGCGGCCGGTGCTGGACGAACTCCCGGAGGGAGAGGCGGAGTCGGACATCGCGCCGTTCGCGGAGGAGGAGGTCGCCCGCGTCGCGGCCACCGAGCCGACCCTCCGCGACATGCTCCAGCAGTTCCGCCACCTGTTCGACCACCTCGTCTACGGCCCGGACGACGTGCGGACCGACACCCGCCGCGCGTCCGCGGTCACGCAACTGGTGGACGAGCCGGAACCGCTCGCGCCGGCGAACCGGATCGCGGTGGCCGAGCCGCCGGCACTCGTGACCGCGCCGCCGGCACTCGCGGCCGCGCCCCCCTTCCCTACGCCGCCCGCCGGACTCGACCGCGGCACGCTCAGCCGACTCGCACAACTGCTCGGCCACGACGAGGATGACGAGCCGGTGTTCGTGAAGTCCGTCGAGATCGTACAGATGCCCGCGGAGCCGATCGCCGCGCTGCCGCCGCCGGAGCCGACGGTCCCCGTCGTCGTGCCGCCCACGCCGGAAGTGCCGGCGAAGGCGTCGATCCTGACGCACGCGACGCTGGTCGAGCTGTGGGAGCAGGAGCAGCGGGCGGCGCGGCGGAAGCTCGAACCGGAAGGCGCGCTCACCGGCGCGACGCGCGAGCTCCAGGCCGGGCTCGGGGCGTTCCTGGCGGCGTGTCACGAGCACGGCGTGAAGGTCGGGCCGTGGCGGCTCCAGCACGTCGTCCCGGAGTGGAGTTTCGGCGACCACCCGACCTACGGCATGGTCACGCTCGCCCACTGGGCCTGCAAGGACGGCCAGCCGTGGAAGGTCGGCATCGGCCTGTTCCTGTCACGCGGCGCCGGCAAGCCGAAGGATCTGGAGATCAAGCTGGCGGCGATGGACACGCGGCCGGCGGTCGTCGATCACCTCATCCTGCTGCGGCCCGAGGACGACCTGGGCCTGACGGGCAAGAGCAAGACGCTGTGGCAGGAGGCGGAGCGTGGCGGCAAGCACGCGCGGCTGGAGCCGGCGGCGCTCGACGGGCTGGCGCAGCTGTACAGCTTCCCGCGCTGGATCGCCGCGGTCCGCGAGGCGCTCCCCGAGGGCACGCCGCTGCCGAACCTCGCCGACGTGATCCAGGAGCGCTGCGAGAAGCTGCTGGAGCAGGTGTGCATGCCGGTCGTCGGGTAGGAAGAGGACAGAGGGCAGAGGACAGTTAAGATACTCGTGACCGCCGAAAGCCCGGGGACGGCCGTCCCCGGGCTTTCTTTCTGTCCTCTGCCCTCTGGCCTCTGTTACCGCATGACTTACCCCGAGGCGCTGGCGTTCTGGTACGCCCGGATCAACTACGAGGTCCGGGCGGCCGAGCCGGGCGACCTGAAACTGGAGCGGATGCGCGCCCTGCTCCGCCGGGTCGGCGATCCGCACGACCGCGTCCGCCTCGTCCACGTCACCGGCACGAAGGGCAAGGGCTCCACGTCGGCGATGCTCGCGGCGGTGCTCCGCGCCGCCGGCTACCGGATCGGCCTGTTCACGTCGCCACACCTGACCGACGTGCGCGAGCGCGTCCAAGTGGACGGTGAGCCGATCAGTGAGGCCGAACTCGCCGCCCGCATGGCGGAATTGGCGCCGGCGGTCGCGGCGATGGACGCCGACGGGTTCCCGCCGCCGACGTTCTTCGAGATCGGCACCGCCCTCGGCTTCCTCCACTTCGCGTACCGCCGCTGCGACCTCGCCGTGGTCGAGGTCGGGCTCGGCGGGCGGTTCGACAGCACGAACGTGTGTCGCCCTCTGGTGTCGGTCGTCACGTCGGTCGGGCTCGACCACACGGCGCAGCTCGGCGGCACCGTCGAGGCGATCGCGTTCCAGAAGGCCGGGATCATCAAGCGGCACGTGCCGGTGGTCAGCGGCGTGACCGAGCCGGCGCCGCGCGACGTGGTCCGCGCCATCGCGGCCGAGATGTCCGCCCCGCTCTGGGAGCGCGGCCGCGACTTCGACGGCGACTACCGGCCGGGCGCCGCCGACCGCCTTCCCGAGGTCGCGGTCACGACACCGCGCGGCGGGAACGGCCCGTTCGCGCTGAAGCTGATCGGCGAGCACCAGGCGCACAACGCGGCGCTCGCGGTCGCCACGGCCGACCGGCTCGGCGAATGCGGATTGACGATCCCGCTCGCGGCGGTGGCCGGGGGGCTTCGGGCCGTGTGCTGGCCGGGGCGGGTCGAGGTTGTAGCCCGACACCCCGCCGTGATCCTCGACACGGCCCACAACGTCCCGAGCGCCGAAGCCCTCGTGAAGACGCTGGCCGAGTCGTTCCCGGCGGCGCGGCGGAAGGCGGTCGTGCTCGCGGTGTCGTCGGACAAGCCGGTCGCCGACATCCTGCGCGTCCTGGCCGGCTACTTCGACCACTTCCACCTGACGCGCTACGGCATCAACCCGCGCTGCGTCCCCCCCGCCGACGCCGCGACGCTGCTCGCGGCGGTCGCACCCGCGGTCGACTGCATCGTTCACCCGACGGCCGCAACGGCGTGGGCGGCGGCGCGGGAGGCGGCAGGGCCGGACGACCTCGTCTGCGTCACCGGGTCGGTGTTTCTGGCGGGGGAACTGCTCCCGCACGTCCGGGCCGCCGCCGACTTGAGTGGATCGGGCGTGAAATCGGAACCGCGGTGCTGAAGCTTACCGGTCGTGCGGGTAGAATGAGGGGCGCCCGTGGGTCCGGCGGCGCGGATTCACCCGCCCTGGTGGCAGGCCGCTCGCGGTGTGGTGAAATACGGCCATGAAGATCCTCACGTCGGCGCTCCCCCGCAGCACCCGACTCCTTCCGTCCGGATGTTGGTTCACCCTGCTCGTACTCGGCTGCGTCGCCGGGCTCGAGGTCGCCGGCCGGCACGCTGCCAATGACGCCCACGACGGGTTCGCCGCGTTCGCGCTGCTGGCCGTGGGGGCGGCGGTCGCGGTCCGGCACCGGCGCGAGCCGCTGGCGTGGGTTCAGCGGCTGGCCGGGTGGGCGCGGCGGCTCGGCGCGACCGCCGCCGCCTTCCGCTACGACCACGGGTTCGACCTCCGCGGCACCCCACCCTTCCCGCGCCGCACCCCGCCGCTCGTGTGGACCGTTCTCGCCGCGATGGGCTTGTGGGCGGCGCTCGCCGGGCTCGCCTGGGCCGTGTTCCCGACCGGCTGGCGCGTCGTCGGCACCTACGGCTCCTACGTCGCGTACCTCGTCGGCCTGTTGCTGCTGTGGGCGGCGCTGCTCGCCTGCACGTTCGTCGGCGTCTTCGTCCCGGTCACGGTGATCGACCGCTGGCTGAAGGGGTGGGTCGGCGAGACCGACCGCCGCGGCGCCGAGCTGGCCGCCGTCGTCGGCTACGCGGTGCTGGTGTCGGCCGTCGCGTGGGTCATCCCGCCGACCGCCGTGCTCGGCGTGTGCGCCGCGGTCGCGCTCGGCGCCGCCGTGGCCTACGTGCGCCCCGGCGGCGACTCGGCGGCGATCCTGTGGCGGGCCGGGACGGGGAGTCCGGTGTTCGCGCTACCGCTCCACCGCGTAATCGCGCTGGTCGTCGGCCTCGCGGCGGTCGTGATGTTCAACGTCCTTCTCACCGCCTGTGGCGGCCGGCTGACGGGCGCGTCGGACGAGGCGATGCCGGTGACAGCCCTGCTCGGGGCGATGGCGGCGTGGCTCGTTCCGGGGCTGGTCCTGGTCGGCCTCTACTGGCTCGTAACCGCACTGCGGACCGACCCGGCCCGCCGCACCCGGCCGACCGTCGCCGTGACCGGCGGCGACCGGGCCGATCAGCGCGCGGCCGCCGGCCGGCTCCGCCTCTGGAGCTGCCGGGCGCGGCACGGGTCGAGGGACGGGGCGACGGTCGGCGTCGAGCTCGTACAGCCCGAGCGGTCGGAGGCGACCGAGTTCGACCCGCGCTGGCCGCTGAAGGTGAGCCTTTCTGACCTGGCCGGCGACGTGGTCCGCGAGCGGCTGGTTCGCCGCGACGAGATCCAGTTGCGGCGGCAGTTCTTCCGCGGGCTCGGGAAGCTGTTCCGCCGGGCGAGTGCGTTCAAGGGGCCGGGCGGCGGCGGGTTCTGGTTCGCCCCGCACTGGTGGTTCATCGAGTGCCTCGGCCGCGAGGACTCGGACGGCGCCGAGGAGGCCGCCCCGCCCCTGGTTGGCCCGCCGTACTCGCGCGTGCTGCCGGTCCGCTGCCGGCAGCACCTCCACGCCGTCCTCCGGGCAACGCGGGTGGACATGTTCTTCGTCGAAGACGGCGTGGACCACCGCAAGCTGGAGAAGGTGATCCGCGTGCTGCTGGAGCTGTACGACGTTCACGGCGGCCGGCGCGCCGCCGAGGAGCTGCACTTCCGCGGGCTGCCGAAGGTCCGCGTGATGATCCACGACTACGAGCCGGGGAACCCGTTCCGCTCGGACGTATACCCGGAGCCGAAGTTCGACGACCTGAGCCGGGTGCGGGTGCTTCACGTCTTCCGTGACCGCGGCGGGCACGAGGAGCTCATCGAGCCGCCGTTCGACTTCTCGTTCACCCCGGCCCCCGTCGGCCTCGTGGGTTGACCGGCCGGCGGTTGCGGGCACACGGGTCGGGCGGGTACACTCTCCCTACCCTCCCCACCCGCCGTCTGTGGTGCCGGCCCCATGTCCCGCCTCGTTCCGTTCGCCGCGCTCTTGGTCGCTCTAGCCCCGGCGCATGCCGCGGACCCGCAGTACGAAGACCCCGACATCACGCCCGCGGAGAAGGCGCACTGGGCGTTCAAGCCCGTCGTGCGCCACGCGCTCCCGAAGGTCAAGGCGGTGGGATGGGTGCGCACGCCGGTCGATGCGTTCGTGCTGGCAAAGCTCGAAGCGGCCGGGGTCGCGCCGGCGCGCGAGGCCGACCGGCTCACGCTCGTCCGCCGCGTCACGCTCGACCTGACCGGCCTGCCGCCGACACCGAAGGAGGTCGCGGCGTTCGTCGCCGACGACACGCCGGACGCCTACGCGAAGCTTGTCGATCGGCTCCTGGCGTCGCCGCGATACGGCGAGCGGTGGGCGACGCACTGGCTCGACGTGGTGCGGTTCGCCGAGTCGAACGGGTACGAGGCGGACGGCGAGCGGCCGCACGCCTGGCGCTACCGCGACTACGTGATCCGCAGCCTGAACGCCGACAAGCCGTATGACGTGTTCCTCACCGAACAGTTGGCCGGCGACGAGCTCGCGGCGGGGAAGGACGCGCGCGAGGCCGCGGACCTGTGGGTCGCCACCGGCATGCACCGGTGCGGGCCGGTCCACATGGTCGGCGGCAACCTCGACGCCGACGTGCTGCGGCAGGAACTCCTCACCGAGATGGTGAACGGGGTCGGGTCGGCGTTCCTCGGACTGACGCTCGGCTGTGCCCGCTGCCACGACCACAAGTTCGACCCGCTCTCGCTCGGCGACTACTACCGCATCCAGGCGTTCTTCGGCACGACGAAGTACACCGACGTCGACCTCGCCACGCCCGAGGAGAAGGCCGACCGCAAGGCGAAGGCGGCGGCGCTCGACAAGCTCACCGCGCCGCTCAAGAAGCAGGTCGCGGATCTCGACGCTCCGGTTCGTGCGAAGATCGCCGAGCAGAAGAAGGCGGCGCTGGAGCCGAGGTACAAGGACGCGCTCGCCGTCCCCGCCGACAAGCGGACGGCGGAGCAGAAGAAGCTCGCCGGCGAGACCGGCCCGCTGCTGAAGGTGACGTGGGACGAAGTCCTCGACGCGATGAGCCCCGCCGACCGGGCGACGCGCGCCGCGCTGCGCGAGCAGATCCACGCCATCGCCGCCCAGATCCCGCCGCCGGCCGCGGCCGCGTGGGCGATCAAGACCGAGCTGCCCGACGCGAAGACGCACGTCCTCAAGCGCGGTAGCCCGAAGTCGAAGCTCGACGTGGTTCACCCGGCGTACCTGCGGGTGGTGGCGACGCCGGACGCACCGAAGACACGCCTCGACCTCGCCCGCTGGCTCGCGCGGCCCGAGCACCCGCTGACGGCGCGGGTGCTCGTGAACCGGCTCTGGCAGCACCACTTCGGCCGCGGCATCGTCGCCACCCCGAACGACTTCGGCCTGAAGGGCGTCCGTCCGACGCACCCCGAACTCCTTGACTGGCTCGCCTCGGAACTCGTGAACCCGACCGCGCTCCCCGGTGAGCTGCGGCCGGCGCCGTGGTCGCTGAAGCACATCCACCGGCTGATGGTGCTGTCGGCGACGTACCGCCAGGCACAGGCGGCGCCGAACGCCACCGACCCGGACAACAAGCTCCTCGGCCGAATGCCACGGCGCCGCCTCGAAGCCGAGGCGATCCGCGACTCGGTCCTGGCGGCGGCGGGGACGCTGAACCCGCAGGTCGGCGGCCCGTCGGTGAAGGTGCCACTGGAGCCCGAAGTGTACGACCTGATCTTCACCGAGGGCGAGCCGGACGGGCTGTGGCCGGTGACGCCGGACGCGAAGCAACACACGCGGCGCTCGATCTACCTGCTCAACAAGCGGAACGTCCGCCAGCCGCTGTTCGAGGCGTTCGACCAGCCGGACACTCTGAACTCCTGTGCTGCCCGCCCGGTCAGCACGTTCGCCCCGCAGGCGCTCATCCTGATGAACGGCCCGTTCGCACAGGAGCAGGGGAAGGCGCTAGCCGTCCGCCTCGCGGGCCTGGACGCGGCGAAGCAGGTGGAGGAACTCTACCGTCGCGCCGTCGGCCGCGCCCCGACCGCGGCGGAAGCGCAACTCGCGGCGGAGTTTCTGCGCGAGCAGGCCGGATCGGCGCGCGACCGCCTCCGCGCCCGCTTGCCCGTCGGGCTCGATGTCGCCGCCCTTCCCGCCGACGCCGACCCGGCGCACGTCCGCGCTATCGCCGACCTGTGTGTCGTGGTGTTCAACACGAACGAGTTCGTCCACATCCCGTAACTCGGCTTGAGAGCGTTCAACGTGCGCGTGCTGCGAACATGCAAGCACCTACTGGGCGCGGTCTTCACCGCCGTGATGTGTGTCGCGTGCGTGTGGCCGGTGGTCTGGTTCGTTGCCCGCTCACTGCCGCTCACGGAACCGGTGGAGGTGGCTCACCGCCATGCTCATGCGGGCGGGTGGCTGATTCCAGATGGCGAACCACTTCAGGCCTGTTACGTATCGGGACTCGACATTTTGGGTGGCGGCGAGGTCGAGGTGATATTCTTGCTATCTACGAAGGGCGAGCCGTGGCAGTCGTTCGTCGTGCGGCTGCGCCGTTCGTCCTTTTTCACCGACTGGCAGATCGTCAAGAGCGGGCAGCGGGACATGCCGTTAGTGCGGTAGATCCGTGTTTCGGTCGGAGCCCGGGGCGTGAGCGACGGGACAGCGCTGTCCCGTCGCTCACGCCCCGGGCTCCGAAAACCAAGCCGCGTCAGTCGATCACGAACGTCGCCAGCCGGTCGAGGTTCACCTGCTCCGGCGGGTAGTCCTTCCGCACCGGCATCCGCGGGTACACCTCGGGGAACGAATACGCCCCCGCCGACCAGTCGTTCGGCCAGTCGTCCGGCAGGCCGGATACCGCGAACCGCTGCTCCGGCCCGGGCGGCAGTTTCTTCCCATCCGCGTCGCGTAGCGGCACGCCCACCAGGAACCGATTCCCGTCCTCGGCGGGCAGCACCTTCGTCGAGACGACGGACGCGAGGTTGAAGAAGTCGAACGTGAGCCCGTCGCGGTTGTCGGCGTAGCGCGACACCATGCGGCGCATCAGGCCGAGCATCCGGTCGCGGTCGGTCGGGTGAACGAGGTCGAGCTTCGGGGCGACGAACGCCAGGCGCGTGATCCAGCCGGGGCGGAGCTGGTGCGGCAGGAACACCTTGCTCAGCCCGCGGGCGATCGGGCCGAAGACCGGGTGTTCGCCGGGTGCGAGCACGTCGAGGAGGTCGCGGAGGATCAGCCGGTTGTCGTCGTACATCCCGACACCGCCGGCCAAGAGCATCGTCACGTCGATGAGCACGACGAGCGCGGTGCACGACTTCAGTGCTTGAACGGCGGGGCGCACGACGCGCTCGACGTATTCGGCGTAGCGTGCCTCGAAGAGCGCCACCAACTCCGGGCGGGCGGCGCGGAGCGCGGCGGGGAGTGGGCAGAACTGCGCGTCGGCGGCGAGGCCGGCGAAGCGCGTGTCGGCCAGTGTCTCGGGTGTGTCGGGCCGCGCCGGCTGGCCGTTCACATCGAGCAGGAAGGTGGACGGCGACACGAGCGGCTTGAAGCCGAGGATCAGATTCGCCAGCGACAGGCGGTAGGCCCGCAACAGCACGTCGTCCTTGATCTCCGTCCCCGCGAGTTCCGTCAGGAACGGGTGGCAGGCGTGGCGGTAGGCGGTGTCGTTGGCGATGACCGAGAGGATGTGTTCGGACCACTCGGCGAACGAGCGGCCGAGCATGGCGGCGTCGGCGATGCGCTCGCCGGGGAGGTCGTAGAGCTTCAGCAGGCAGTCGCTGAACGTCCAGTCGGAGCGCTCGAACTGGCACGCGTACTGTGCCCGGTCGCGCGTCTTCGCCGGCCAGCGGCCGCCGTGGACGAGCGCGTCGCGGCAGCCGGTGTAGTTGAACGCCTCCCACCCCGGGTCGGGCGGCAGGGTCGTGAACTTCCGCACCCGCGTGGCCGGGCCGCCGAGCGGGAAGCGGTCGGCGTCGTGGTCCTGGAGGTGGTTGATGAGCGACGTGAGGAGCACCGTCTTCCCGGCGTTGTACAGGCCGACGACGCCGACCCGGCACTCGGTCGTCTTCACCCGCAGGATGCCCATGCCCGCCCCCCGGAAACGCGGCCCGGTTCGCCCGCCGCTACTGTACGAGCGCCGGCCCGGGAGGGGATTCGTTCCGCCCGCGCGTTGCTTGACCGCGGTCGCCGGCGCCGCGACAATTCGGCATGAGCCCCACCACCCCGCCCCGCCCAAAGCTCCGCGACCGCCTCGCCGCCGAGCGGGCCGGTGACGCCGTGAACCTGTTCGACCCGTACCGCGTCGGCGAGCCGGTTCGGCTCAGCCTGCTGGCGCTGGAGATCGTCAAGCGCCTCGACGGCACGCGCACGACGACGGACATTCAGGTCGAGCTCACCGGCCTGACGGGCGGCACGATCATCCCGCTCGACACACTCGACGGGCTGGTGTCGGCGCTCGACGCGGCGTTCCTCCTCGACTCGCCGGCGTTCGCGGCGCGGATCGGCGGACCGGTGCGGAAGCCGTCGTGCATCGGCGCCTACGACGGCGACCCGGCGAAGCTCCGCGAGCAGGTACGAGCGCTCTTCACCGCACCCGGCGGCCCGGGGCTGCCGGGCGAACCCGCGCCGTCGCCGCACGGCCGGCTCCGCGGCGTGCTCGTGCCGCACATGGACTACGCCCGCGGGAGTGTCACCTACGGCTGGGGCTTCAAGGAACTCGCCGAGCGGACCGACGCGCGGCTGTTCGTGGTCGTCGCCACGTCGCACTACTCGCCTCACCGCTTCACGCTCAGCCGCCAGCACTTCGAGACACCGCTCGGCGTGTGTGAGACGGACCAGCGGTTCGCCGACCGCCTCGAAGCAGAGTACGGTCCCGGCCTGTACGACGACCCGCTCGCGCACCTGCCCGAACACTCGGTCGAGCTCGAAGTCGTGATCCTCCAGCACCTCTTCGCCGACCGCGGCCCCATCCGCATCGTGCCGCTGCTCGTCGGGTCGTTCGGCGAATTCGTGGATGGCGGGAACAATCCTGAGACGGCCCGTGATGTGGCCCGGATGACCGCGGCGTTCCGCGCTGCCGAAGCGGCGGCGGGCGAGCCTGTGTGTTACATCATCAGCGGCGACTTGGCACACATCGGTCCAAAGTTCGGTGACCGGCGGCGGGCCGAGGGGCCGTGGCTTGCCGAGAGCGAGGCGCAGGATCGCGCGATTCTGACCGCGGTCGAGAAGGCGGACGCGGCCGGCTACTTCGATGTGATCGCCGCGGAACAGGACGCGCGGCGGATTTGCGGGCTGCCGCCGACGTACCTGACGCTCGCGGCGGCGCGGCCGCGGGCGGGGCGGGTGCTGCACTACCAGCAGTTCGTCCACCCGAAGGGGCACGAGAGCGTCAGCTTCGCGGCGGCGGCGTTCTACGAGTGAGGGCGGCTTTCGTAGTTGTGCGTCTAGCGATCCCTGTCGGTCCGGGCGAACGGCCGGCGTGAGCCGGCTGGTCGTTGGTACAGGTGCCTTCGCCGACTCACGATCACCCTGCGAGCCGCGGCCGCCAGGGAGCAGCCGGCACATACCACTGCCGTGATCGGTGAAAGCGGGTTCCGCAACCGCTCCCTGGCGGTCGCAGCTTGTGGCCGTACCGGCGCACTGCTCACGCACCTACCAACGACCAGCCGGCTCACGCCGGCCGTTCGCCACGTCGGGGCGTTCGCACCCGACATCGACCGATCGACGGGCGCGGGGGGTTGCCATCATCATCCGGACGCGCCGTCCGACGGGGTGGAACGCCACACGCGGCGGCCGTCGGCCGCGCGGTGAAGCGCGACCGGCGGTCGCCGGTGGGCGGGTGTCGGGTTCCGGCGCGGTGCCCCAGCCGGCCGCTCGTGCCGCGGGGGTCGCAGAGGGATCTCTGCTCGGTCGCCCGGACGACCGCCCCCGCGGACGCACCATAACAGTGCACCCCGCGCGGCAAACGGACTGGGGAGGAAGACACAGTCCGGGTGTGTGCGCCGAGTCCGAAACTCCTGCCGCGGTCCGGGCCGACAACAGGGACGGTGGGGCCACACCCGACACCTCACC
>JAFKFQ010000360.1:0-4462 GCA_017308215.1 bacterium
GAGCCGGGGTCGAGGGCGACGGCCCGGTCGAGGTGGGCCGCGGCGCCGGCCGGGTCGCCGGTGGCGAGCGCGGCGCGGCCGGTGGCGAGGTGATCCCAGGCCGTCCGGCACGGGGCGGCGGCCGCCCGCCGGTCTGCCGCGGCTGCCGCCTCTGGTTGCCCGAGGGCGCGGAGGTGGACGGCCCGGTCGCGGTCGAGCACCGCCCGCGGGCCGAAGCGGGCGTCGGCCTCGTCGAGTACGGCCAGCGCGCGCCGGCGGGCGCCGGTGTCCCCCGCCCCGACCCGGGCCTCAAGGTCGGCGAGCAGGACGGCGAGGTCGAGCAGGTCGTCGCGCTCCGCGGGCGTGGGGTTTTCCCAGCGGTCCCGCCCGGCCCACAACTCCCGGCAGGCGGTGTGGAGGGCGGCGGCCTCCGCCGCCGGGACGATTTCGGCCCCGTAGACCGGGCGGACGTGGTCGCACGCCGCACGCAGCGCGGCCCCGGCCCGGGCGCGGTCGGCCGCCCGCCGGCCGGCGTCGAGTCGGTCCCGGAGGGCGCCGTGGAACGGGACGCCCGCCAGCGCGTCCGCCCCGGCCTCGAACACGGCCGCCGCCTCAGCGGGGCGGCCGGCGGCCAGTTCGCCCGTACCCTCGCGGAGGAGGGCGTCCGCCCGGGCCGCCCGGTCGGCGGCCCGGGCCACGACCCCGCCGGCGAGGGCGACCAGCGCGCCGCACAGCACGACGGCCGGCAGCGCGAGCGGACGGCGGCGGCGCCACTTCGCCCACCGCTCGCGGGGGCTGCGGTCGCGCACCCCGCGGAGCGGCCGGTCGGCCAGGTGACGGCGCAGGTCGGCGGCCAGGTCGGCGGCGGTCGGGTAGCGGGCCGCCGGGTCGGCGGCGGTCGCCCGGGCGATCAGGGCCTTCAGGCTGGGGGGCACGCGCACCGTCGCCAGCGCCTCGTCGAGGACCAGCCCGAGCGCGAACACGTCGGCGCGGGCGTCCACGGCGCGCGTGACCGGCTGCTGCCACTGCACCGCCTGGACGGCCGCGGTCTGCTCGGGCGGCATGTACGCCGGCGTGCCGCCGAGGCTCCGCGGCGGCGGGTCGCCGGCCCGGAGCGGCGGGCGGGCGAGGTGGAAGTCGAGGAGCATCGGCGTGCCGTCCCCGGCGAGCAGCACGTTCGACGGCTTCACGTCGAGGTGGAGGAGGCCGCGGTCGTGGGCGTACTGGAGGGCGTCGGCCAGGCACGCCGCGACCCAGCACACGGCCTCGACGTACCCCGCCCGCTCGACCGCCGCCCACGCCGGGGAACGCCCCGGCGAGCACGTCGGCGGCGACGGGGTCGCCGTACTCGTCGCGGAGCGCGAGCTCCTCGGCGATCAGTTCGAGCACCGCCTCCGGGTCGGCGCGGAGGTGCGGGTGGCGGGCGGCGTAGTCGGCGGCGGTCACCCGGTCCCCGACGCGCCACCGGCCCACCATGTGTGCCGCCAGCCGCCCGGCCTCGGAGAGCGGGTCGCGCGGCGCCCGCACGGGGGCGGCGTGCCGCGTCACCTTGGTGGTCAAGCCGGCCCCTCCGCGGCCGGGAACGGCTCCTCGCCCAGCGCCAGCTCGCGCGACAGCCGGCGGAGGACGCGGCGGACGCTCCCCTCGTGCAGCCCGGTGCGGGCGGCGATCTCGGCGAGCCGCACCCCCTGCCGGCGGAGGCGGAGGATCGGGTGGTGCTCGGGCGGGGTGAGGCGGAGCATCTTGTCCCACAGGTCGCCGCCCTGCGCCGACTCGCACGGCGTCGCGCTGCGGTGGTCGGCGGCGTCGGCCCACTCGGCGGTCGCCGGCTCGTCGCGGGTGTGGCGGCGGGCGCGGCTCGCCAGCCGGCGGCGGGCGATCGTCACCAGCAGCGCCCGCAGGTGGTCGGCGCCACACCGACTGGACCACGTCGACCGAGTCGAGGTGGGGGCGGAGGCGGTCGGGGAGCCGGGCGCGGACGACGGCGCGGAGGTACGGCGCGTACGCCTCCACCAACTCGCCGAGCGCCTCGACCTCGCCGCGGCCGAGCTGCTCGAGCACGTCCTCAACCGAGTCGTCGGTCATCGCGTTCACCCCACCCGAGGAACACCCCGTCCGGGACCGGCCGCCGCTTCCGCGCCCGCGCCCCGGCCCACCCGCCGCCGCCGGCCAGCACGACCGCCGCGGCCGTCCACCCGTCCACGCCCCACCCGTCGGCCGGCAGCTCGCCCAGCCCCGCGACCCGCTCCAGCACCTCGCGCACGCCGGTCTCGACCGCGGCCAGGTCCACCCCGAGCACGCCCGCGAGGGGCGCGACCGCGGGCAGGTCCACCGCCAGTGGCGGGAAGTCCCAGTCCGGCAGCGGGAACTCGAACGGGAGGGGGCTTGCCGGCGCGGCCGCCACGACCGGCGCCGCCGGCCTGGGGCCGGCTTCGGCGGGCGGGACGATGTCCGCCGGCTCTGTGGCGGTCACGAACGACGCCGGCGGGATCGCCGCGACGTGGGTGTCGCCGACCGGTGCGTCCGGGACGTTACCGACAGTGGGCGGGCGGGCGGCTCCCGGGTTCGAGCCCGTGGCCCCGTGACCGGCGTGCGCGTGCCCGTCGGACGGCGGGAGGAACGTGACCGGGGGGAGAACGATCAGCCCGAGCGAGCCGGCGAGCGCGACCACGGCCCCACGGTCCGGCCGCTCGGCGAGCATGCGCTGCACCAGTTCCACGAGGGCGCCCGTGCCGGCCCGGTTGGCCACGGATATCGGCCCGCCCCAGGACGTAACCCGGGTCAGTGCCCCCCCCTCGCCCAAGCCCTCGCGGGCCGGGAGCGTGGTGACGACGTCGGACCCGCGCGGCGCGTCGCGCGTCACCGCGGCGTCGTACGCGCCGAACTGAGTGCTCGGGTCGTTCACGACCGCGTCGGTCGGCCCGGCGCGCGCCACCGCGGCGCGCGCGCCGGGGTCGGGCACGGGTTCGTGGTTGAACCCGGCGAGTGAGGGGACGACGCGATCCTCGAACGGGGCGAGCTGAAGAACCGCCCGGCGTGTGGCATCCATGTCGGTAATCCGGCGGGGCCGCGCACCTGCGGCACAAGGGGTCATCGCCGCGGGCGCCGGAAAGCGGGCGCGGGGGAGGAGAAATTTTCCGACCCGCGGAACTGCCGTGTATTAAACGGGGGCGGGCGGGCGGCGGCGACGGGGCCGCCGGCCTCCGGGTTCCGCGCCCGCCGCGCCGGGCCGGGTGCGAGTGGGTGGGTGTGCGGCCACGTCGCCGCGTCGCCCCCACCTCCCCGGAGCCGGACCCGTGTCGCGGAACCAACCGTTGAGCATCACCACCCTCGAAGACCGCACCACCCCCGCCGCATACGCCGTCGGCGTGTCGGCCGGCGGGACCGGCGACGCCGTCGTGTATGACGGCGCCGGCACCGAACTGTACCGGGTCGCCACGCCCTACGGCGCCGACTTCACCGGCGGCGTCCGCGTCGCCCTCGCCGACGTGACCGGCGACGGCACCGCCGACCTCGTCACCGCTCCCGGCGCCGGCACCGCGCCGACCATCCGGGTGTACGACGGCGCCGACCCGGACCACGCGCTCGTCGCGTCGTTCGACGCGTTCGAGTCGTCGTTCACCGGCGGCGTCTCGGTCGCGGCCGCGGACCTCACCGGCGACGGGTTCGCCGAGGTCGTTGTCGGCGCCGACCTCGGCGGCGGGCCGCGCGTCGTCGTGTTCGACGGCGCCACCGTCGGCGGCACCGCGGCGCCGGTCACGCTCGACGACTTCCTGGCGATCGACGACGCGAACTTCCGCGGCGGGGTGCGGCTGGCGCTGGGCGACATCAGCGGCGACGGCGTGGCCGACCTGCTCGTCGGCGCCGGGTACGGCGGTGGGCCGCGGGTCGTCGCGTTCGACGGCGCCTCGCTCGCGCGGGGGCAGCAGGTGAAGCTGTTCCCGGACTTCTTCGCGTTCGAGGGGGCGCTGCGGAACGGCGCGTTCGTGGCGGTCGGCGACGTGAACGGCGACGGCCGCGGCGACCTGCTGTTCGGCGCCGGGCCGGGCGGCGGCCCGCGCGTCCGGGCACTCGACGGCCGCGGCGCGATGCGCGGCGAGGAGACCGAACTCGCCAGCTTCTTCGCCGGCGACGCCTCCGGCCGGGAGGGTGTGGAGCCCGGCGTGATGACGGCCGACGACGGGAGCGTGTCCGTGGTCGGCACCGACCCCGCCACCGGGGCCGTTAGCCTGTTCGGGCTCGACGGCCGGTCGCGCGGGTCGCACCCCGGCCGCGGCGGGTTCGGCGCGCCGGCGTTCGAGGGCTCGGGCCTCACCGTGGGCGACGCCGACATCGTCCAGGCCGCACTCGTCGGCGCCTACGACGGCTCCGGCACCGGAACGCTCAGCACGCTCTCGACGACCGCCGGCGGGGCGCCGACCTCGGCCGACGCGAACGTGACCGTCAGCGTGGACATCGACACCGCGCTGCCCGTGGTGCCGTC
>JAFKFQ010000360.1:4479-8347 GCA_017308215.1 bacterium
GTTGGCCGGCGGCACCGCGGACGTGCCGCGCGGGCGGCTGGTGCTCACCGCGACCCCGACCGGCACCGCCGCGGGGTTCACGCTGAGCGGCGTGCTGGTCGGAGACACGATCGGCGTGTCGTGGCTGGTCGCGTCCGACCACTCGGCGGCGCCGGGCGGCTACGTGTTCCAGTACCGGGCGGCGCGCGGCACCAACCCGCTGACGCTGACGCAGGCGTAGGCATGGGGGTTGCTGGCCGTGTGGCACCCGCGGCCGGGGACGCACCCGGCACCGCGGGGCCGCCACCCGACCCGGCCGGACCGAGGCAACCCATGACCGCTCTCCCCCGTTTGGCCGTCGGACTCGGCGTGCTCGTGCTCGTGCCGTTCGCCCGCCCGGCCGGCGGGCAGCCGGCGCCCGCGGCCGACGAGATCCGGTGGCTGGAGGAACGGTCGATCCTCCGCCAGACCCGCGACGCCGCGGCGGCCGTGTCCGGTAAGGCCTTGCAGTGGCAGCACCCCTACGGCGACCCGCAGCCCCGCGCCGCCGTCCGCCACGCCTCCGTCTGGCTCCTCGACTACCCCGGCTCCGTCGTCACCCGCCCCGGTCGGTCGGTCGTCGCCACCTGGGCCGACCCGGACTTGTGGGCCGCCCTTCGTGAAGTCGGCGTCGACCTCCTCCACACCGGCCCGGTCCAGCGCGCCGGCGGGGTGCGCGGCACCGAATACACCCCCACCACCGACGGCTGGTTCGACCCCATCTCCCTCGACCTCGACCCGGCCATCGGCACCGAGGCGGAGTACGCGCAGCTCGTCGCCGCCGCGGAGAACGCGAAGGGGACGCTCGCCGGCGACCTCGTCCCGCTCCACACCGGCCTCGGGCCGGACTTCCACCTCGCGCTGCGGGCGTACCGCGACTACCCCGGGATGTACACCCTCGTCGAGATTCCCCGCGACGACTGGAACCTGTTGCCACCGGTGGCAGGGCCGTGGGACGTGGCCCTCGTCCCGCGGCCGGCGGCGGAAACGCTGGCGAAGAAGAGGTACATCCCGGGGCTCATCCACTCCAACGACGCCGCCCCGG
Organism: bacterium; assembly: GCA_017308215.1. Taxonomy (GTDB): domain Bacteria; phylum Planctomycetota; class Planctomycetia; order Gemmatales; family Gemmataceae; genus Urbifossiella. Next base: position 5,543 of record JAFKFQ010000360.1, read on the forward strand.
AGGCGAAGACCTGGAGCGGGTGGAGCGCGTCCGGCGAAGTACCCGGGGCGGACGGCCGGACCCGCCGCTGGGTCTACCTCCACTCGTTCAAGCCGACCCAGCCGGTCCTCAACTGGCTCGACCCGTCCCACGCCGCCCGCCGGGCCGTCGCCGGGGCCGTGGTCCGCAACGTGGTGCAGCGCCGCACCCGGGTGCTGCGACTGGATGCGGTGCCGTTCCTCGGCATCGAGAGGAAGGCCGGCTCGACCGACGCCGTCCACTTCAAACACCCGCTATCGGTGGTCGGGACGACCGACACGGCCATGCTCGTCCGCAAGCTCGGCGGATGGACGTTCCACGAGCTGAACGTGCCACTGAAGGATCTGAAGCGGTTCACCGCGCACGGACCGGACCTGTCCTACGACTTCACCACCCGCGCCCAGCTGTTCCACGCCCTGCTCACCGGCGACGCCGGCCCGCTCCGGCTGTCATTCCGCTGGATGCTGGAGGCCGGGGCGCAGCCGGTCGCGTTCGTTCACGACCTCCAGAACCACGACGAGCTGACGTTCCAGCTGACCGAACCGGACGGCCGGGCCGACGAAGTGTTCGCGGTCGGCGGGCGGAAGGTGACGGGCAAGGAATTGCGGGACGAGATGCTGGCGGCGATGCGGGCGAAGGCGGCCGGCGCGGCGGCCCCGTTCAACCACCTGTACCGGCCCGAGAAGGACGGGCTGGCGACGACCCTCGCCGGCTTCGTCGCCCCGGCGCTCGGCGTCCGCGATCCCTACACGGCCTCCCCGGAGCAGGTGCGCGCGATCGCGCAGGGGCACCTGCTGCTGGCGGCGGCGAACGCGATGCAGCCGGGGGTGTTCGGGGTTTCGAGCTGGGACCTCGTCGGCGCCCTGCCCGTGCCGGTGGAGGCGGTGAAGGACCGGGTCGGGGGCGGGGACTTCCGGTGGGTGAACCGGGGCGGGGTGGACCTGCTCGGGGCGAACCCCGGGGCGACCGTGTCGGCGTTCGGGCTGCCGGCGGCGAAGGCGCTGTACGGCCCGCTTCCGGCGCAGTTGAAGGACGCCGACTCGTTCGCCGCGCGGCTGAGGGCGATGCTCGCGGCGCGGGCGAAGCACCGTATCCACGAGGGCGAGCTGCGGGCCGTCCCCGAGCCGCGGGCGGCGGGCGTGTGCGCGCTGGTGCTGTGGCTGCCCGACCACCGGCCCGCCGTGACGGTGCTGAACTTCGGTCGTGAGGAGGCGGCGGAGGAGATCGACCTCGGTGAAGCCGGCGGTGCCGCCGGCGAGTGGGCGGACGCGCTGACGGGTCAGCCGGCGGGCCGGTCTGCGGACGGGCGGTTGCCGGTGCGGGTGCCGGCGCTGGGCTGGCTCACCCTCGTCGGCCCGACACCGCCAGACCGCCAAGAAGTGAAGCCCGAATGAGGCGCAACGCGGCCCACGCAAGTCAATCGGACCGGCTCGTTACTCGGGAGGAAGGGATGGACCGAGAGACACCCGAGGAGACCGAACCGTGTTCCGCAAGCTGACCCTGGCCGCCGTCGTGACCACCGGGATCGCCGCCGGGCTGACCGCCACCCCCGCGACCGCGAGCGCCCAGTTCCCCGGCCGGCCACACGACCGCGACCGCTACGACTTCGTGGTCCTGGTCCGCCACCACGGGCACTGGGACCGGTTCGAAGCGTTCGACGACCGGGACGACGCCCAGCGGGCGGTGTGGCGGCTGGAACGGCAGGGGCGGGACGCCCGGATCGAGGTGATCCACCGGCACCGGTAGGGCACCAAAAGCCAGGCCGGCAAGCGCGGCTGGATCGGAAACCGCCGTCGGGGTAGGCGTTGGGAAGCCCCAGGGGGCTCCTCGCTCACGGCGCCACCCCGGCCATCAGGTTGCAGCACACGCGTGCCCGCGGCCGTCGCCGTCGAGCCTCGGCGTGTGCCCCGTCTCTCCCAGCACCAGCGTGTCGTAGAGCGGCCCGCGCACGGTCAGGTCATCGATCAGGGCGGAGAACGCGAGGGCGAACCCCGACAGCAGTTCGTCCCTCAGCCGATTCCGCACGATCGACCGTGTCGAGCCGGCTCGGCCGCCGAACAGGTACAGCAAGAGACGTTCTTCGCGTGGCGGGTCGGGCACGCGTCCGTGGCAGCCCTGCTGCCCACTGCTCCGGCCGGGGTCACGACCGAGCCGGCGCGGGGCAGGTCGCGCCGGATGACCCCGTCGCACGACCGCTTCGGGCTTCCGAGGACGCGGAGCCCGGCGGGAACTCCGGGGTCACACGATCGCCTGGATGACGGTCCCGCGGCTCGCCGGGAACGGCCGGTTCTCCGCGTCGCGGAGTTCGGCGTCCGGGGCGAAGCCGAGGCGGTCGAGGACGGTGGCGATCAGGTCGCGCGGCTCGACGCGGCCGTCGGCCGGGTACGCGCCGGTCTTGTCGGACGCGCCGTACACGACGCCCCCGCGGACGCCGCCGCCGGCCAGCGCGAGCGAGAACACGTGGCCCCAGTGGTCCCGCCCGCCGTTCCCGTTGAACCGCGGCGTCCGCCCGAACTCGCCAAACCACACCACCAGCGTTTCGTCGAGCAGCCCGCGGGCGTCGAGGTCGGTGACGAGGGCCGAGAACGCCCGGTCCATCATCGGCATCAGGAAGCCTTTCGCCGACTCGTTGTGCTTCGCGTGCGTGTCCCACCCCCCCTGGTTTTCCAGGTTCGAGATCCGGGTCCAGTTGACCTGCACGAGTGACACCCCGGCCTCGACCAGGCGGCGCGCGAGCAGGCAGCTCTGTGCGAAGCGGCCGCGCCCGTAGCGCTCGCGGAGGCGGGC